>DATENS010000071.1:0-7718 GCA_035274925.1 Pyrinomonadaceae bacterium
GAGAACTTTCGAAGATGCCAAACAACAGCCGCCCCGAAACAAGCAACCAGCGCAACATCCCGCAGCTTCTTTCCGGAACCGCCGACCTTATAGAAAATCTTCGCGCAACCTTAAATTCCGGGACATCTCTATCAACGAAAAGCCTGCTTGCAAGAGCCAAACACTACCTCGGCTCTTCAATCAGCGAAGGACGCTACGACTTCCGTTACCTGTATGACGCTCTCGAAGTCGCCCTCCATCAAATAATCGAAGATCGCGCAGCAACTCTTCGCGTGCTTGAACCTGCAAGCGCCATCGATCATCTCGAAAATCTAATCGCCTTACTGCCCGCGCAACGGATTCGCACCAGCGAGCAAAGCCTGTTCCAGCAATTCTCAAGCCCCGCCCCACTCGCATTCGTCGCCGCCTACCTTGCCCTCCCGGAAGAAAACACAGCCGCAAAGATTCTACTGGAACCATCGGCCGGCACCGGCGCACTCGCTTGCATCGCCCGCGCCTTTGGATCACAGGTCCACACCAACGATCTTTCACCCGCCCGCCGCGGATTTCTTCACTATCTGAAATTCCCGGTGCACAGCGTCGACGCCGAAAACATCAACGACCTGCTCCCCCACGAACTCAGACCGGATATCGTTTTGATGAATCCTCCCTTCAGCTCAACCGCGGGAAGACTTTCTCGAAACGATAATCAACACGGCGCTCAGCACATCGAATCTGCTCTCTATCGACTTAATCAAAAAGGACGCCTCGTAGCCATTACCGGCTGCGGCATGGCTCTCGACAGACAGAAAATGACGGAATTCTGGAAACGCGTGGCCTTACACTACTCAGTGCGAGTTAACCTTTCGCTCCCAGCTTCCACCTTCACCAAGTCCGGGACCGCCTGGGAAACACAACTAATCGTGATCGACAAAACCGGCCCTACTGCCGGCGCTAACTGGACCGAACAAGTCAAGAACATCCGCCACGGCTCAGCCACACTGCTCGAAATACTGACACTGGCCAGAGAAAACAAATTGCTGATCGATCCGCCTGTGGCTGCACCTGCGCCCGAAACAATAACGGTCGAAACTCCTGTCGTCCTTACTGGCCAGACGCACGAACTCTCAGACCCCGCCGTCGCCGTCGCACACGAGGAAAATGAATCCGACCTCTCCGACGACGGCTTTGTACCTTACATCTCGACCAGACTAACTGGCGGCATCGATCACCCAGCCCCACTCGTCGAAACTGCCACGATGGCTGCCGTGGTACCGCCGCCAATAACCTACCGTCCACACCTCGATCCGCAACTGGTTGTAGATGGAGCACTCTCCACCGTCCAGCTCGAAAGAATCTGCTACGCCGGCCAAAGACATTCCCAGCGTCTTTCAACCGGAGCGCGCGCTGCTTATCTCCTCGGTGATGGAACTGGATTTGGTAAAGGACGCTGCCTCGCCGGTGTGATAATCGACAACTACAACCAAGGGCGCACCAGAACCCTGTGGCTCAGCATCAGCAACCAACTGCTTGAATCAACGCGCCGCGACCTCAACGACCTGAATGCATCACACATCGCCCTGCACCAATTGAACGAATGGGACGTAAACGAAACAATCAATTTCGGTGACGGCGTGATTTTTTGCAGCTACAACACTTTGATCGCCAAGAGCAAGATCAGTGAAAAGACCCGCATGCAACAGCTCATTGAATGGCTCGGCGACGAAGGAGTAGTCATCTTCGATGAATGCCAAAGAGCACAACACGCTCTGGCCACGGCCCAGGGCGAAGCTACACAAACCGGGAAGGCAGTCCTGGAACTACAAGATCACGACGAACGCCCGGACCTGCGCTTTGTCTATTCATCAGCCACGTCGGTCGTAGAAGTAAGCCACATCTGCTACATGAGTCGCCTCGGACTCTGGGGACCCCAAACCAGCTTCCCCAACGGCTTCGAAGAATTCATGAGCGAAATTGACGCTGGCGGTCTGGGCGCGCTCGAGATGGTCACCAGATCCATGAAGGCCTTCGGCATGTCGCATTGCAGCACCCTGAGTTATGGACGCGATCCGGTCTCAGGCCTGGCCGTCGAATACGCCGAAGTGTTCCACGAACTGACTACCGAACAACGTGAGATCTACAACAACGCGGCAGCCGCTTGGCAAATCGTCCTCCAAAACATCGAAGCCGCACTTGAGATAACCGACGCCGGCACTCGCAAACGCGCCTTTGCCCTTTCCCACTTCTGGGCCCAGCACCAGGCTTTCTTCCGCCAGGTCATTACCGCATTCAAAGTTCCCGAATGCATCAAGCAGATCGAAGCTGCGCTGAAGCGAGATGAGAGCGCCGTTGTTTCAATCATCGGCACCGCCGAGGCCAAAAGCAAAGTCCTGGTCGCCCGCGCCGCCGCACAATCCGAACGTCTCGAAGACCTTGACTTTTCACCACGCGCGACCCTGTGCGCACTGGTCGAAAGAGCCTTTCCAGTCGATCTCTACCAACAAGTCGAAGACCCGGTTAGTCACAGCATAGTCACCGTCCGTGTCACAGATGAACAAGGCAACGCCGTACAAAGCCAGGAAGCGCTCCGCATGCGCGACGAACTGCTGGAAAAGTTATCCGACCTGGTTCTTCCCGAAAATCCGCTCGACCAAATCGTCAATTACTTCGGACCAGACCAGGTAGCGGAGATCTCCGGACGCCGCAAGCGCCTCGTACGCGACACCCGAAACGGCGAAGTACGCTATGTCTCTCGCGCGCCGAAAGGCGTGCCGATGAACAAAATCAATGTCCACGAAAACGAACAATTCCAAAACGGCGCGAAGCGCATCGCGATCATAACGGCCGCAGGCTCTACCGGAATTTCACTGCACTCGTCACTCAATGCCATCAACCAACAAAGGCGCTGCCAGATCGTGTTGGAACTCGCATGGTCCGCGGTCCTCCAGATGCAAAGCTTCGGCAGGACACACCGAAGTTTTCAAAAATATCCTCCCAAATATATCCTGCTTTCAACCAATCTCGGCGGCGAGAGAAGATTTTCAGCCACCATCGCCCGCCGGCTCGCTTCACTCGGCGCTCTCTGCAAGGGAGATCGCAAAGCCGCCGATGGTGGAACTCAACTATCTCGCTATACCTTCGAAAGCCCGCTTGGTCGCGGAACCCTCGACCTCCTCTACCGAAGAATATTCGAAGGAAAGGAAATCCCTGATCTTGACAACCCGCGAGAAGCGCTCGAAGACATGGGCCTGCTCAACAAAGACGGAGAAATCAACGACCGCGACCGCTATCACATCCCACGCTTTCTCAATCGGCTGCTTAGTCTCGACTGCGATCGCCAAAACGCGCTGTTCGCCTATTACTCCGACCTGTTTGATCAATGCGTCGCACACGCAAAAGCCTCCGGCACTTTCGACGAAGGCGTACAGGACATCAAAGCCCTGTCAATTAAGCTGGCCAGTGAACCAGAAGTCGTATACATAGACGAAACCACCAAAGCCGAAACGCTCCACTACACGCTGGCCGTTGAAACACGCTCCACCCGTGTCACACCCGATCGTGCCGTCTCAATGCTCGAAAACAGTAACGGGGGCGGCTTCTATCGCCAGAGCAAAGGCAACGTCATTCTCGCAACCAAATCCGGCAACCATACCGACCACCAATCGGGTCAAACTTACCAGACCTACGCCGTGACCAAACCTGAGGAAGCCAGAGCCTACTACATCACCCATGCCGAACTTCGAAAATACAAGAAGGTACCAGCCAAGTCCGCATTGCCATGGTGGAAGCTCTACTGCGAGAACGTGCCGGAAACGACCATAAAGGAACTCCACCTGATCGCGGGCGCCGTGCTGCCGTTATGGCAACGGTTGAAAACCACGCAGGACGCCCAACTGAAAGTCGTTCGCGTCGTCACCGAAGACAACCAGCGAATTGTTGGCGTGAAAATCCCAACCAATCGCGTGCAGCAAGTTCTCCGAGCGCTCGGCATCGCCTGTGCCATTTCCGATCCTGCCGACATAATCCACGCGGTTCTGAAAGACGACGACCAAATAGCCCTCGTCGAAGGACTCTCCCTTTCCCGCTCCAGAATCTATGGAGAATCCTATGTCGAAATCCGCGGCGCCACTCATCACAAGTTCGGCGAACTCCGAGACATGGGACTCCTCAATATGCGCATCGACTATCGAGAGCGCTTCCTACTACCCACCGACCACGACGAAGCGATTGAGCTGCTAGACCTGCTCCTGAAACGCTACCCAACTGTGACGCCAATCAACGAAGCCCCGCAGGAAATTCCTCTGCCAACCACCGAACTTCGCGCGCTCGCCCAAACCGAGACTGTCAACATCTTCGACTTACTCGACGCGCCCCGCCAGACAATCCAGCAACCTATACCACTTCCGCCAAGCAAGTCGGTAGGAAACGCCGATGCCCCAACCATCTACAACTCCGGCTTTGTGCCGGCGCAACTGAGCTTCTGGGAAACCCTTGGGCAAGCGGCATAAGGCCATAAGGCCAGGAGCGGGCAAAACTACCGGCAAGTAAAGTTTCCTTTTACCCCTGAAAGGAAACTTTCACCCCATGCTCAAGAAACGCAACTAAGCTTTCACCGGACGCAAAAGCCAGAAAACCCAAAGCAAAACGCTGCAAGTACACTTTCACCACCACCGCGATTCTGTCGGGACAATCGCACACGCTACCAAGACAGCACTCCTCTCCCGCGCCAGCGCCAAAGCCCAGATTCGAGACCTCCAGTGTTCCTCCTCGGCTGCCGTCCTTCGCACGTCTAGCACTCACGATTTTCATCCACTGCCACCCTTCGCAAACAGGGTCCAGTTCCTGCCGACCTCGTCCCCACACAGGCTTAATCCGCGCAAGTGTACTTTCAAATGAAAGTTTACTTGGCAAGTTTTCCACTTTCAGACGACCCGCTGGCTCTCTCCTGGCCATCAACCAAAGAGCCCTTCTACCCTTGCTACTACTATCACTTGCGGCCTTCAAAACTCACGGCCACGACGGCACATTCCTGATTGGCACGACCATTGTAATGAGGCGACGCGGGACGAAATTCGAATCGCACCAAAATATCTCAGGGAGTAGAACCAATGAACGTGACAATCACCCACAGCGACCATCCGACCGATAACGCCTTTGCGCCCTTCAAGCCTCAATCGACCGATGAAGCAATCGTCGCCGGCATCATCCGGAAGATGCTTCACTACCACATCCTCCGCGTCCAGCTTGAAGGAGCACGTCCCTGGATGCACGAGAAACAACGCGTCCGCGCCCGCCAGCAAGCCATCGAAGCACGCCGCAAGGGATTCGCTGAAGAGCGCGAAGCAATCGATTCAGGTATCCACGTCACCTATGACGACGAACTTCTCCGCCAGGAAGGGACCCGTATCGCTTACTTGCTTTGTCGCGACCAGGTTGAAGAGGCAATGATGATCGAGGAAGAGATCATCACTATTTCAGTCAACCACTCCCTCTACGCCACAGACCTCGAAGCCATGAGAATCGCGGCCTAACGCTATCCGGAACCTACTCGAGAAACTGTTCTGAATCGAGGAAAAGAATCATGCACACCGCAACCGCAAGGGAAGAAGTAAGCGCGCCAGCTTTGACCATCACCGAGGGCCTCGCCGAACTCGTACAGGCCTTCGCATCACGGAATGTCACCGTAGCCCGCGCGACTCTTAAACAGCAAAAACAGACCTACGAGTACATGGTCGACGATAAGCAACCAGGCATTCAGCGCCACATCGAAGGCCGCTTCACTAACATCCTAATCGTTGTCTCTTGCCTATCTCAGATGAGCGCGGAACTAAACGCCGAACTGCAGGCCATTACCACCACAGCAGCCACGGCAGCACAACACTGGACCGAACCCGTCAACCGCCCGACGCTCGTCAAACCTTCGGCCACAGATCAGCAAATGATCGGCACCAGCGCAGAAATGAAGGAACTCGATGCAGATATCAGCCGCGCCGCCCGCTCCAGCCACGTGGTACTGATCATCGGCGAATCCGGAACCGGGAAAACTACCGCCGCCGCCTTGATTCATCAGAGAAGTCCGAGAGCCGCCAAACCCTTCGTTGACATCAACTGCGCTGCCTTGCCGGAAACCCTGATCGAAAGCGAATTGTTCGGCTATGAAAAGGGAGCCTTCACCGGCGCCATCGCAGCCAAGAAAGGCCTCTTCGAACTTGCCGAAGAAGGAACCCTATTTCTTGACGAGATCGGCGAGATGAAACTCGAGCTCCAGGCCAAACTTCTGAAGGCCATTGAGCAGCAAAAGATCCGCCGCTTGGGAGGTACCAAGGACATACAATGCAACGTCCGGATCGTCGCCGCCTCAGCCCGCAACCTTCAACAGATGGTTTCTGAAGGCAGGTTCCGCGAGGATCTTTATTACCGCCTTGCCGTCCTCGAAGTGCCCATCGCCCCGCTCAGACAAAGGCGCGAAGATATCGCCCTGCTCGTCCACGATCGGCTCGTGTACGAACAGCAGCTCGCGTCGCTTCCAACAGCCTTTGAAATCGAAGACAAAGCTCTCACAGAACTCGCCGTCTATGACTGGCCCGGCAACATTAGACAACTCCACAACGTTCTCTCGCGACTCGCCACTCGCACCGACGAGGGGATGCCCATCACCGCCGCCGCCGTTCGTTCCGAGATCGCCCGATTTCAGCCGGAGACTCCAAACAACCATTGCGCCGTCGCAAGCGAAAGAGCAGTCCTGCTTCCGGCAGATTGCCGCATGCTGTTGCAGGGAGAATCAATGCAAGATTTCATCAACCGCCTCAAGCGCACGGTGATCGAAAGCGTCCGCAATTCAACGGGCAGCATGACCCATGCTGCTAACCGCCTCCAATACGACCGCACGGCGCTACAAAAACTCTTTGCGCGCCTGATCGCCAACGACAACGCGAGCGAGGAAGATACCGGTCGAGAAAGCGCGTTGGCGGCCTGAAAACAAAAGCGGAGAGCCGATTAACCGCAAACACAAATCATCAAGACCGTCATTAAGCGATGTCCGATACAACTCCGATCCCAGGGCAAGGCACAACCTACAGCTACGGCCGCGACGACTACGGTGAATACGGATCGGCGCTTCAACCCGAAACAGAGTTCCAGGTGCCAGAGCCGCTCGATTTCACACACACACAGCGAGCGGTCAGTAGTTCGAATCTACTAGCGGGCGCGAATTGATTTTGTCAAACTTGGCCTTATGGAACTTAGATTCCGAACCAAGCTCTAATGATAGGAATAATTACCATACCGAGGGAAACAATGTCCGCTGTGGATGAGATCACTGAACTCACCGCGTCAATCTTCGAGTTAGCGGCCTCAATAACCTCCGGTGTTTTCTCGATTTGCCCCAATTGTTGAATAGTCTTTATGTCACCAGCAAGAGTCATTTTTTGTACGGCAGATAGCTCAGTCGACTCCTCCACTCCCTTGAGCAGCTTGTAAATGCCATCGTCAAATTCATTCTTAACATTCTGGATATTAATGTGCTGAGTTCCGCCTGGTCCTTGGTTGAACCCCCCTTGAAACGGAGCATGAAAGTGAGTTTCGTATTTCACACCCACTGCACGGTCCCCGCCGGGATTTTCGGCTTCGCGAACGCCTCCCGGCGTGAGCTGTACCGCTTCGTCGGGACCTTCAACCCAGCCCCTTTTCCGTTCGAAGTCCAACAAGATTCCGTTCAGCTCTCTGAACTGCATCCCAAG
>DATENS010000072.1:0-8655 GCA_035274925.1 Pyrinomonadaceae bacterium
TCTTCCCTCCGGGAACTGTGGGATAGATGTCGTTCTCGCCAAAGTTTGCGGTTGTCTCGGCATCGGCGTGTAGTTGAGCGTCAGTCACCTTGCCGGCAGCAGCCTGTTGATTCTTGAGGTTCTGATTCGGATCAGCCTCGCCGGTCGTATCGACCTGGGGTCGCTCACCGGCCGAAGTATCGACAGCTGAATCCGTGGTCGGCAGAGAGCTGAAAAAGTTCTTCAGCTGATTGACCAACCTGTCCCACCAGCTTCCCTCTTCCTCGGCGGCAGGTTCGTCGACATGGGTTGAAACCATGCTTCCGGCAACTGGACCTACCGGCTCGGGGACGTGCACGTCCGGAGGCTGACCTTCGCGTCCACTTGGCTGCTCGAGCTCTGGAGGTGCTGGTGTTAGTAAATGAGTAGGGTCACGCTTAGGTTTCGCTTCGCGGCGAGGTAGACCCGTCGGACGTTCAATCTCCGGATAGCTCGCTTTGAGTTCAGCTTTTTCTTTGGCTTGGAGCTGGGGTAAAGCCGCGCCAGCCTTCTGGACTGATTCGCCCAGGCGACTTGCAGGTACACGCCTCAGAGACTGAAGCATCCCTTCCGAACTAGTAGTGTCAACCTTGGCTGCCTCGGCGCCACCTGCTTTGCCTGATCCGCCGGCCGGAGCTTTCGCTGTAGCTTTCGCCGGTGCTTTCGCAGCGGCTTTGGAATCGCCCGCCTTCCCGGCTGGTCCGCCCGGTCGGGCTTTCGCGCCTGCCGGAGCGGTGGCGGCTTTTGCCGGACCTTCGATCGCTGGTTTGGCGGCTTGCTTACTCGCTGGCGGAGGACTCGCCGACGGAGAACTCAGAGGGGCACTTGACGGTTTCTCTATGGGGAGTTTTGAACCTGGCGCCGATACCTTCGAAGCTGATTGTGCGGAAGCCTCTTTGTCGGAAGTGACTCCGGGCCTTGGTGCCTGGGCAGGAATTGATGGCGAGAGCTGTTGCGCCGGTACCGGCGACGTTACTGGCGCGGCGCCCGCAACGCCGGTGGTGGCGGCAACCTGGGCCGTGGCCGCAACTTGCGCCTCACGCATGCGAATCACAAACGCTTGAGTCGCCTGGTTTCCCAGGCGCTGCTGCAACGTCTGGGCCGGCGACTTGGCCACCGCCACCGCGCTTCGTTGCGCGGTGGGGACGGGTGCAGGCCGTTTCGGGATCGCGGCTGGGGCGCGCAGAGATTTGCGGTCCAGGGCCATGTTCTGTTGGCCTTCGCGTTAAGTTTTCGGCAACGCAGGAGTCCGCAGTTTCAACTCGCGCCGAACTTTTGGCTTCGAAACAGGCTTCATCGCAGTTGCAGCGTTAGCCCCCTGGCTCGTATTCAGGGCCGTGTTTTTCCGGTTATCCTCTTCTATTGCGACCTGGGGATCGCGCATCAACACTGGGCGGATAAACCGGCGCACCCGGTGGTCGGCCTGCCAGGGTTTTTTTGCATCCTGAGTCTTATCCAGGCGTGCGAGCAGGATGCATTTGCAATCGCATTTCGAGCATTCGCCACAGGTGCAGCCACATGTTCCATCATAGTGTGGTTTGTAGCATGGCAACTCGGGGTTGACGCATTTGCATGCGTTGTCGATCACTTGCGGGGATTCGTTGTTCGCCGGCTCGGGGCAACCGCAAACACACTCGGGCCCGGTCGTAACCACGCGAATCTCGTAGCCGTCTTTTTCTCGCGTGCAGTCCGAAGTGGCCTCGTCATCGTCGCAGGAGCAACTGGTTGTGCGCGGCGCGCAGCACTTGGTGGTGCCGCACAGCACAACCCAGAGGCGCGTCGCATTTGCCAGGTCGAAGTCCTCGCGAGTGAAGAAGGGTTGGATCCCGTCAGGCACGTATACCGGATCACCTGAACACGCGAGCGCGAGGCCGGGCTGAACAGTAACCCTGAGCTTGCCGCAATCGGGTTCTGCACTGACAACCAGGCCGCAGACGACACCGCATCCAAAAAAAGACTGGAACATGAGGCGGTTCAGCTGGCGCGTGTAGCTGTTCAACTGCTCCAGGTCTTCATGTTGCAACAGCATACCCGGGCCAAATCGGGCTCTCGTTAGCGTTGATAGGCCTTTGCTGATGCCGGCCGGTTCGTTTGTATTTGTCATCACGAGACTCCTTTGATCCGATCTTCACTGTAATACGAGGCGGGACGGGAAGGCGTTGGCGCCGGCCCGACAAGAAATGTTGAAAGAAACGTGCCGCCGAGCGTTCCATTTCCGCTGGGCCCTGGAGATAGTCCGAACGCATTTGCGTCAACCGTCTGACCATTGCAGTCGACGATAAAGTCTCCACGAATTTCGATTTCAATTCGTGTTACCTTGCCCTGGAAAAGACTGGCGGCGCCTTTTATGGTGTCCTTAAACCACGCCTCGTCCACGACAATCCTTGCGCGCTGAACGAGATCTGAGTCCTCTGCTTCCACGCGCACAATCGGCACGCGCAGCGTCTCCCACCAGCCATCGTCGCGTTCACCGCTGATGACCGTCATCACAAAGCAATCTCGTCGTATGCTTTTCCTTTGCACCTGGCGCGAGAACTCAACCCAGAACTTTTTGGTGACGTGGTAGTTCTCGTTGCCGTCCCCTGGACCGAAAGCGTCAGCGAAGGCTTCAAATGGGATCGGTTCGCTCTGACGATGCCAGTCATACCAACCGATTTTGGTGATGCGCGTTAGATCACACCCGCGGATGAGGTCGAACAGCAGATCATTTCTCTTGACCAATCGTCGCGGACCGCACGACTCGACCTTCGCACCGAATTCCAGGCCGCACTTGCCGGCAACCAGTTCGACGCAGGCGAGCGGGACGCCATTCCTGAGGTCGACCCGAACAATGCCGCATGGCTCTTTGATCTCGCACAGGTTGTCGCACTCGCCGCCGACCGGAAGCTTCGTGAGATGCTTGCACAGGCACTGACAACCACCACGCTTGTGCACTCCGGACGGAAGACGCATGTGTTCGTCGTCGCAACACTTTCCGCTGCCGCAGTCGCAGGTAAGTTCACAATCAAAGTCAGCGCAGCACTCCTTGCAATCAATGCGTTGCACCGAGTAACGAACGGTCTCGCAGGTGTGGTTCCACTCGTCACGCCCACAACGACAGCTGTCCTCGACTCTGACATGCGCAGTGTCGCGTTCGGCGTAGTGCACTCTTAATAACCAGCATTCCTTTATAAGCGAGTCGACGAGCTCTTGTGGCAGTCCCGACCCTGTGTAACCGAGGCGAGGACCAAGGTTCTCAACCTCTTCCTGAAGGTCCCGCAGCTTCCCATCCTTATCGAGGAAGATCACATCCTCGAATTTGATGGGCGTCCCAATCTCCACAAGCTCCCGGCCGCACTTATCCAGCGCCAGTCCGGGTCCGATGTTTAAGGCGCCCGACGCGGGCTGCTTAGGATCAGGTTTGTCAGGACCAACCCGATAGCCGTAGACCACGCCCCAACCGTGAATCGCGCGATTCAACAGGTACCGCCGGTCGCGCATGTATGTCTGCTCGACGCGAAACGAATCCGGGGTTAGCCGCTTACCTTCGAAGTAGTTGTTCCGAAGAGCCGTCTCGCATTTCTCATCGGCACAACATTCCGTTTCACTGCCGGCGTGCTGCGTTTGTGTGTGTGTGTGTTCATCTTTCATAACCGATTTCTCCTGTAATCAACCCAAGCGTGAACCCATGGCTGCCCCACATGCCGAGAGACTGATTCCGCGCTCTGGCAGTCGTGCCAAGCCGGTGATCGCATCCGTACCGAGATGTGGCTCGGGCGGGGACTCGAGCTTCATCGTGTCGTCCAGGCGGTCAGAACGTAGCGCCTGCGCGTTAGTCCAGCGGAGTTCCACTCGGGCCGTGAGGGGAACCATTTCTTTAATCAAAGCGAGGAGCCAGGGGCGCCACGCGATGCGCTCCGCGGCCGTCGCCACGATCTCGACTTGAACTCGCCCTGCGAGTTGCCACGCGCCATCTTCAAGCTGACCGTCGCAAGGCAGCCGCACGTAACCCAGCACCGCGCGCGAATCCAATTCGGGACTCCATCGTGTGTGCCCGCCCAGCATCGCGGGCAGTGCGCTGCCGGCGCATGCGTCGCCGCCGACCACTGCAAAACCAAAATCAGCGGTCGCATCCGTCACGCGAAAACGCCGGGGCGTTCCGGGAATCAAACATTCAAGCAACGCTTCGAGACCTGCTCGGGTGCCCCGGCTCTTCGCAAGATCCGGCGCGCGCATGACGATGGCCCTCTTCTGATCAACTGTGAGCCCATCGTCCCAGGGCACTCCCAGCCACCGGGCGATGAAATCCAGCCACGGCTCCGTCGCGGTCGCGGGGTGCACGTTGCGACCCATCGACCCTATCGTTCTATCAAGCCCGTGTGTTGTCGTTTCCAGCACTCCTACCAGGGCGCGCAGAAAACTATCCGGCTGCTCTTCTTCTCTTTGATAGATCGAGGGCAGGTCCTCCATCAGAGTTCGACCGGGATAAAAAACGTTGAGTTCAGAAAGAAGCGGCAAGCGCGCGCCAGGCGGGGCGGTCAGGGTGACGCAAACCCAAAGATAACGTTCGCTTACCTCGAACAGCTTCGCGGCATGAATTATTGGCTCGGATTTCTTCTCTGAATCAGCCGTGCCATGAAACACAGTTCGGCCGCGCCGCATGTCGGGCTCGTTCAGGACCTTTGCGACCACCTGGTTTGCAGGGATCGAGTCGTCATTCGCCAGGGCCTTCAGCCGATCGCGCGTGGCAACATCGTCATCGGTCGCGGTCCAGGAGATTTCCAGCGTGCTACCTTCAGGCAAGCTCGCCGTCGCTTCTACTCGAAGCCAGCGCCGCCGGTCCTCGCGATCAGGTGAAAAGAGCGACGGGGTCATCAACATGCATTGCGCATGTTCTGCTCCCTCGGGTACGACCTCGGCAACGGTAAATTGCAACAGGCCGCGCTTTCCCGTAACCAGTAGGTGGTTTCCGCGGGCGGCGATTCCTGTCGCCGGCGCATCCTGCGGATGGAGAGGCACGTCGCCAAGTGAATCTCCGTCCGCATCGATAATCAACACATAGGCCGCGCCAAGCCCCCGATCGTCCGCGCCCTCCATGAAAACTCGATCGGTCGAATCGCTGCCTAATATCCGCGCCTTAAAACAAGGATGGGTTGCGCCAACCGGCAGGCTGAATAGTGGAGAGCCACCGTCCACGTCAAACCAGTAAAGCCTTTGGTATTCATCACCGGCGAGCACCACGAACCTTTTCTTGCGTCGCAAGAAGACAAAGGCTTTCGCATTGGAAATGCCTTTGAAGTTGACCGGCTTCCCCTCCTGACCGCGGGAGTTAATCGGAACGGTCTGCCAACTGTCTTTGCGTTTAGTCAGCACCCAGAGGGCGTCGTGCCCATCGCTGGCAATGTCGACAGTCTTTGCGCCTTTGATCCTGACAGACAACAAACGCGTTAACGTGTCTTCTTCGTAGCGTTCGATAACATTCGACGACTCTTCGATTACCCAAAGGCCACTCGTCGTGGACACGATGCGCTTGGCTCGAGCAAGCAAACCCGGCGCGCAGAAGGTCTCAGGTATGTCGTCGCACGCCGACACGCGATGAAGACGACCTTGGTCGTCGCGCCAGAAAATTTCGCGCGTTCGGGTTACGACGGGCGCGTGCCCGCCGCGCGATCCGTACAGGGCTGCCGGTCGCCCGTACGGGGCGAATGGCTGAACGCCGCCGCCCTTACGCAACGATTCGCGGTCTGCCTGGACAAAGAGGCAAGCGTTCCATTGCGCCTCAGTCGCGAAGCGGTAACTCTTCAGCTTGTCCGCTTTCATCGCGACCTCCCTGCTTGTGGCCGTTTCACTTCGATCGAGTTGCGAACAAACAGACAACGTGGCAGGCCGTTACGAGGCGCCTTGATCTCTTTGTCAACGATCTGTCCATTAGCGCGGCGCAGTTTCAATTCAATCACGCGCTTGACGCCGTCGGTGGCGCGCATCCAGGCGGCCATATCGCGCCGCGTGACTGGGACTCCCGGCGCCCGCGGTGGCACTCCAGTCCCTTGATCGACCAGCGCGAGTCGCTTCTTAAGTTCTTTCTCGATCTCCTCTTTTACTGCTGATGGTTTTAGTCCCTGATTAACTTCCAGGACTGCATTGATGAAAAACTCGACGTAATGTGGCGCCGCAACCTTGAGGCGTGAGCCGAGCGGAATTTTTGGCGACAAACTGCGGCGCACCGCGTCCAGCCATTGGGCAGTTTCCGGAGCTTGCTCTGGTTCGTCTCCGCCCGGACGGCTTCGCATTGCGATCAGCGTCACGATGCCGGTCCGTGGTGTGCGATTGGGCGGTGCGGGCACCCAAGCGCGCGCGACCTCCAAAAGCGGCAACGCCTTCGCGGCCTCCGCTATGTCGCTCGAACTCACCAAAGCGTGGTCCTCGCGCGAGCGTTGCCGCGCCTCGCGGCGCTCGTCGACAAATCCGGACGCTTCTATCCCTCCCGCGATAGGATCAGGGTTAACTCCAAAAGGCGCCTGGAAGCCTTTGACTTTCCACTTACGATTGCGCGCCACGCGGCCCTCTCCGCCATCCGAGACCGAATAGGTCACGCGCACGTGCGAGTTAACCGGCGGGATGCGGCCATTGACTCCGTTGCCGAAAGTAAGCTGACCAGTTGTGGCATCGAACTCGTAGACTTTTTCATCAGGACCATGGTCAGACATGCGATCACATCGCTTCCATACAGCCGCGCCGGACGCCTCAGTGATCTCCACCTTTATCGGCTCAGTGCCGCCCGCGAATCGCAGGGCGGGCTGCTCAATCAGAAAATTCCAATCGGGCATGCCATTGGCTTCATGCTGATCTTCAACGATGGTTTGGCCTTGTCTTATCGGAATAACATTCGGCTCGATGCGCAACACACGTGGAGGCCGGGGAAAGCCGTTGGGCGAGCTCAGTTCAATTGAGAACTTCTTCGGAGAGCCCTTAACGCTTTCGAGGTCCAGCAATACGGCGCCGGTGGTGAGAAATCCCTGCGTCGTATCGAACGCTACTTTCAATTTTTTACGGCCCCCATCTGTTATCAGGGTTGCCATCAACGGCGAGTCGGGACTCGGAGCCGGTGTTTCAGCCTCCGCGGCGCCTCCAAACGGCGGCGCAGCAAGTACCCCGATCGGCCAATAGGCGCCTTTCGGATTTCGCCCGGGCTTGCCGAACAGACCGGCCTCATCACGGCACTCGAATGTCATCACGAGCACAGTGCCGCGTCCGGTTCGTTCGCCGAACGGAAAGAAGGGTAAGCCGCCTCTTTGGTTTGTACCGGTGTGATCGGTCGTGCGGCGCTTGTCGTCTTTACTCACAAGTCTCGTAACACGCCCTGGCGCCCAAAGAAGAGTGTGCAGCGGTCTGAACGAGGGACTGCCGCCATCCGTCGAATTGATAACTGTGTCTTCTGACAAAACTACAGTTCGCGCAGAGGTGGAAAATGGCGAGTTAGGATCCAGCCGATCGGGCCAGATCATTCCCTCGGCGCCCTGGGTTCCGTGTGGAGAAAGACCGAGCAATGCCGCGTAGGCCGCGCGTTCATCGCGGCGCATGCGCGAGAGCGAGTAGAGCTGTGCTTCCGCAACCCACGCGAGCAATTCCATCAGGGTGATGCCGGGGTCGTGCGCGTTGTGATCGGTCCACGCAGGTGCAAGAGAAGGCAGGCGCGCGCGCCCGATTTCCAGTAAGTCCTGGAAACGGCGCTGAAAAAGATTTGGCGCAAGAGTCTTCATGCAAACACCTCGGCGGTCTCGAACTGGATGCGAACCGGATCTTCGGCCAGCAGCACTATGTCGGTGGCCCGTGGGCTCTGAAGCACCGGAAGCTCGGTTCCATCGTCGGTGATCTCAAACAACTTCACGTCCTGGATCGTTTCCAGGTGGGGTCCATCACTGATGGCCAAGGCGATGTCGTCTTCGGTTGGGTTGACGCCCAGGGCCCAGCCATCCTCATCGATGCCGCCCGTGGCTGTGTCGAAAAACTCCGCGAGTTTCTTCTCGACGAAAGCAGACAGCTCGCCGGCGTAGTCAAGTGATTCAACCCGCAACTCCAGATCGATACGCAGGCGCCGGACTCTCGGCCCCTCGATGCGTAATGCGTTTGGCGCGCTCAGCGAGGCGGGCGCAGCTTCCAGTAAAAGGCGGCGCAGTTCACGGACTTGTGCAGCATTCGGCAGCGGATTCTTTCCGCGCATGACCACCACCAAACGGATGTAACCGCGCCGCACGAGCGTGCGGGCTTGAACTATGTCAGGCGAACTCTGAAGCGCCAGATCCTCGAGGTCCTCCGCCGTAACCGCGCGACCACGATGCCTGATTCGATCAAACCCAAAACGCAGCACACGATCGTCAGACTCACGCGGCGCACCTCCCGCCGCCTGGTCGGCGGCCGTCACGGCCTCTACGGTCTCAACCGGAGAAACGAGATTGAGCGGGGTGCGAGCGCTGATGGTGTTACCGGGTACGCTGTCCCCGCCGGTGGGATCGGACTCAGTGCGCGAGTATTTGAAAGCCACGATCGAATCGCGGCCAATTGGTGGAATCTTGCCGTGCACGCCGTCTCCAAAACGGATCTCTCCATTCGTTTCATCGAGGGCATAAACTCGCGCGGTCGCAGGCTCGTCGTCCGGAT
>DATENS010000073.1:0-6060 GCA_035274925.1 Pyrinomonadaceae bacterium
GCGTCCAATCTCTTAACAAGGCCGGAGCCTCGCGGACCTTTCCAAAAGGAGGAGAACGTATGAAATCCCGAATGGCGTTAATGTGCCTGCTGATCCTGCTGGTTTTCGGATCGGCGACGGCCACCGCGTCAGCTCCCCAGATCAACAATTGCCGGCGAGTCTGTAATGAGATCTTTCATCGAAAACTGAGCGCTTGTCGGAGTCTTCCCAACGACCAGAAACGTGTCTGTATCGAGAGAGCGAGGGAATCTCATCAGCACTGCCTGCGGCGCTGTCGTAATTCCTGAGACAGCCGGCAGAGGGTTGTTCTACTCTCCTCCACCCGCCGCTTTGGTTTTGCTCCCCACGATCTCAGCGCCGGCCGCGCTCATCTCTTCCAACGCCTTCCGGCCATCGGCGGGATTAATGTTTACTGGCCGCATTGCGTCCGCCAGTGCCTTCACTTCGAAACCTTCGCGCAGTGCGCTGAGCACGGTTTCTTTGACGCAGTAGTCCGTGGCGAGTCCGCCCACCCAAACTTCTTCGATACCGGCATCGCGTAGCTTTTCGCCAAGCTCGGTTCCATCAAAGCCTGAATAACCGTCAGCGCTCTCGTCAAAGCCTTTCGAGATGACCGTGACGCGTGGGTCGTCGAGTAAGTCAGGATGGAACTCTGCGCCGCGAGTATCCTGTACACAGTGGACGGGCCACGTGCCCCCGTATGCAGTGAAGTGTTTGGTTTTCGCCGGATGCCAATCGCGCGTTTTGAAAACCGGTTCGCCGCGATCGAGGAACTGTTTCATCAGGTTGTTGAGCGGCGCGACGACCTCGTCGCCGTGTGCTACGGCGAGTGACCCGCCCGGACAAAAATCATTCTGCACGTCAACAACAATCAGAGCTTTCTTCTTTTCACTTGCCATGTCCATTAGATTAGCTCCGCTCCAAAAACGCTGCAACGAGTCAGAGGCCGCAATGCCTAATGACGTCAGTACAGGGGAGCGATAGCGACCTTGTCAGCTATTCCAATAAGTTGGTACCCACCCGCTGACGCAGGTGGTACTGACTTCATACTCTACCTAATCTGCGGATGAATTTCGGTTGACTTTCCAGTCCTTTCCCGATAGAAGCATCTTCCCACCGTATCAATCATGAACTGCCAGGGGAATCTCAAATGAGTGATCCAACACTGAAGGCCACCATCTGTGCGAACTGTGGTACTCCGGCGGCGCCGGGTGAAGGCTTCTGTCGTAATTGCGGAAATCAATTGGTCATGCCGACCGTGGCAGCGCCTCCGGCATTTCAGGGCGCCCCCGCGCCAACGATGACGGCTCCGCCACCGGCAGCGCCGCACTATCAGCCACCCGTATCAGTCGCGCCACCGCGAAAACGGCGCAGCAAGTTCATGATGGGTTGTTTGGTGATCATCGGTTTAGGCGTGGCGGCGCTGGGAGCCGGCGGAGTTTATGTCTGGTACAAGACGTCTTACACACCACCGGTGAGGACCCAGCCGGACATACCACAACGCGCGGCGGGCACACTCACTGAATTTCCGGTCGACAACGACAAGTCTAAACCGTCTGAGCCGGGCACGGTCCAGACCGAATCGCTCGGAGGCGCCTTAGCGAAGAACGAAACGTCGAGCGGAACCAAGCTGCCGCCGGGTATTACCAAAACCAGTCTGGGCAAAGGCGCCACGACGATGACCTCATCGACTTACAAGCCGAAACTTCCCAGCGGCCAGATCCCCGTCGGTACCACGGGTGATGTTTACATTTGCGTGCTGACGGCAATCCCGGGCCAACCCGGATTTGTCGACGGACTGGTCACCTCAGTGAAGACAACGACCAGCGGAACGGTAACGTCAGTAACTGTGCAAAGCCCGAAAGGCGCGACCTATGCCGGATCGCATATTGTCTCGTCTCAGGGAAACATTTACGTGCTCAGCAAGCAGGGCAGCGACATCATCATCATCCTTTACGGCGCCGATCCTTCATCGAAAGAAACAGTCGATCGCCTGGCCCAGAACGTGGGTAACGGTGAGGGCTTGATTGATTATCCGTCAGTGAAAGAGTCGCTTTGGACTTTGCCGGCCAAAACGCCCAACGAGCTGACTTTGATTGAGATCAACACGATGACGGGCGCGCAGATCGAAAGCTCACTTGGTTCCGGCGACCTGCCTTCGGAAATGCGTCCCTTCATTCCTGAGCGGTTGACCGGCGCGCGCTACAATGACGCCTCGAAACAGGAATGGGTGGTAATGAACCTGCAGTACGGATCGAATTTTCAGGCCTGGCGCACGTGGTTGCTGGCGCGCAGTGCTCTTGGATTGGGCGGCGGCGAGACCACGACCGTGCGCGATGTTGATGGGATCTATCTCAACCAGGAAGGTAAGCGGATCATGCTCTTCCAAAAAGGTCCTTATTTGATCTTTATGAGCGGCCCCGCCGGCGCCCCAGTAGATCGCTTCGTCACCCTTGGTAATCAAATTCAGGTTTAGAAATAAATCTTCGGATAACGAAAAGCGTCGTCGTCGCTTCTCTCTGCGGCGCACTCCGAAGCTCGCTATCGCTCGCAATCCATCTTTTTAAGTGCAGGTGTCCCAGAATGAATGCAAAATCATTTCATGTCTTAATCTCAGGCTTCCTGATCGCGATGCTGATCGCGTTACCCGTCTCGACGTTCGCGCGCATGACAACGTGGGCGAGCGCAAACCATTCCGCTCGCTTGTCGACGCTCTCTCCGCAGGAGCAACCAACTCCGCAGAGCACGCCGTCGCCTTCCCCATCGCCCCAGCCTTCAAAAGAACCGGGCTCTGACGAACCTAAGCCTGAAGGCGACAGCGCGCCGCGGGATCCAATGTCATCGCCAACTTTCAATGGACTGCGGCTGCGATCGATTGGTCCGGCGTTCACGTCCGGGCGCGTTAGCGGCATCGCCGTCGATCCCAATAACGCCGCCCGGTATTTTGTGTCGGCGGCATCCGGTGGCGTTTGGAAAACCGTGAACGCGGGCATCACCTGGACGCCGGTCTTTGATCGTGAAGGGTCGTATTCCATTGGTTGCGTTGTCCTCGATCCGAAGAACCCTTTGACCGTTTGGGTCGGCACCGGCGAAAACAACAGCCAGCGCAGCGTCTCGTACGGTAACGGCGTGTACCGCTCAGACGATGGCGGCAAGACATGGAAAAACGTCGGGCTGAAAACCTCTGAGCACATTGGCCGCATTGCCATCGATCCCAGTAACTCGAAGATCGTCTACGTCGCGGCGCAGGGACCTTTGTGGGGACCGGGCGGTGACCGCGGACTTTATAAGACGAGCGACGGCGGCAAGACCTGGACCCAGATTCTGAAGATAAGCGAGAACACGGGCGTCACCGACGTGGCAATCGATCCGCGCGACCCTGAGACGATTTACGCTGCGTCGTATCAAAGGCGGCGCCACATGTGGACCCTTATTGACGGCGGGCCTGAGAGCGCGCTGTATAAATCCACCGATGGCGGCGCGACGTGGAACAAGCTGCGCGCGGGCTTGCCCACGACTGAAATGGGACGCATCGGCATCGCGATTTCGCCAGCCGATCCGAACGTCATTTACGCGCAAGTGGAAGCGGCAGACCGCAAGGGAGGCATCTTTCGCTCGAACGATCGCGGCGGCAGTTGGGAACGGCGGAACGAGTTTGACACCACCGCGATGTACTACTCACGCATTGTGGCCGATCCGAAAGATGTCGATCGCATCTATGTGATGAATGTTTTTCTGATGGTCTCGGACGACGGCGGCCGAACGCTGCGCCGCCTTGGCGAGAAATCCAAACACGTCGACAACCATGAGATCTGGATCGATCCCGCTAACACGGATCATTACCTGGTTGGATGTGACGGCGGCTTGTACGAGAGTTATGACCGCGGCGCAAACTGGCACTTCAAGAGCAATCTGCCGATCACTCAGTTCTACGATGTTGCCACCGACAATGCGACTCCCTTCTACAACATTTATGGAGGCACACAGGACAACTTCAGTGTGGGTGGGCCGTCGCGAACGCGAAGCGCCTCAGGCATCACCAATAGCGACTGGTTCGTCACGCAAGGTGGTGACGGTTTTCGCAGTCAGGTCGACCCGGAAGATCCCAACACGATTTATGCTGAATCGCAGAACGGTGGATTGGTCCGCTTTGATAAACGCACCGGCCAACGCACGGGTATTCAACCGCAGATTGGCCGCGACGAAGATCCGTTACGCTGGAACTGGGACTCGCCATTCATAATCAGTCCTCACCTGCACACGCGGCTTTACTTTGCCGCCGACAAGCTTTTTCGCAGCGATGATCGCGGCGACACCTGGACGGTAGTGAGCGGACAACTCTCGCGCGGTCTCGATCGCGACAAGCTGCCGGTCATGGGCAAGATTCAAAGCATCGATGCGGTCGCGAAGAATTCTTCCACGGCTTTCTTCGGTAACGCATCGGCGCTGGCCGAATCGCCAAAGAAAGAAGGCTTGATCTATGTCGGCACTGACGACGGCTTGCTCCAAATCACTGAGGACGGCGGTAAGAGTTGGCGCAAGATCGACAAACTTGCCGACGTTCCTGAACTCGCCTATGTGAGCCGCATCGTGGCATCACCCAACGACACGAACACTGCCTTCGTGGCGTTCGAGAATCACCAGAACGCAGACTTCAAGCCTTATCTTTTCAAAACGACCGATGCCGGCCGCACCTGGACTTCGATCAAGGGCAACCTGCCGGCGAACCAACCGGTGTGGGCTATTGCTGAAGATCATGTGAATCCGAATTTACTTTTTGCGGGCACCGAGCTGGGTCTTTTCTTCACTGTCGACGGCGGACAAAAATGGATTCAGTTGAAAAGAAACCTGCCCACTATTCAGGTGCGCGATTTGACCATCCAGCGTCGCGAAGAAGATCTGGTGGTCGCGACATTCGGACGCGGATTTTACATTATCGATAACTACACGCCTTTGCGTTCGATTAAAGCTGAGACACTGAAACAGGAAGCGTTGCTGTTTCCGGTGAAGGACGCGCTGATGTATATCCAGTCGCAGCCCCTCGGCGGCCGCGGCAAAAGTTTCCAGGGCGAGACTTATTTCACTGCTGAGAATCCGCCGTTCGGCGCCACCTTTACCTATTATTTGAAGGAAGCGCTGAAAACGAAGAAGGAGAAACGCCAGGAGGCGCAGAAAAAAGCGCCGGTGGTTTCCATGCCAAGCCGCGCCGAGTTGTCGGCAGAGGAGGAAGAAGAGGCCCCCGCGATCATTTTCACCATAACCGATTCAACTGGACGCGTCGTGCGACGGATCACCGGGCCAATTACGGCGGGCATTCAGCGTGTGTCATGGGACCTGCGTTATCCGGCTCCGACTTTGCCGCCGCCTCCAAATCCTGAAACCGAAGATCCTTTCACCGAAGGACCGGCTGGTCCGCTGGTAATGCCGGGCACCTACAAGGTGTCAGTCGCCAAGCGAGTCGACGGCGTGATCACGCCACTGGCGCAACCACAGGAGTTTGCCGTCACCGTGGAAGGCCAGGAAAGGATGTCCGCGGCGGATCGTGCGGCGCTGGTCGAATTTCAGCAGAAGGTTGCGCGACTGCAACGGGCAGTACAGGGGGCGCTCGACGCCTCAAATGCCCTGACGCCACGCTTCGTGGCGATCAAGCGCGCGCTGATTGAGACGCCGTCTGCTCCGGAGAGTTTAATGGCCGAGGCCGCGGCGTTGGAGAAACGAAAGAACGCGATTCTGCGCGCGTTGCGGGGCGACACGGCGCTGCGTCAGCGCAACATAAATCTGCCACCGTCGATCAATGAACGCGTGGGTGACATTGTCGGCTCGCAGCGGATGTCTACTTCGCGGCCTACGCAGACTTCTATCAATCAATACGCGGCCGCCGCGCAGGATTTTGAAACAGCGCTGGCCCAGTTGCGTCAACTGATCGAAGTTGATCTGCGAGATTTGGAAAGGAAGATGGAAGCCGCCGGCGCACCCTGGACGCCGGGGAGGATTCCAGAGTGGCGGGATCAATAGGGGCCGGAACAGTGGGCGGTGCGCAGTGCGCAGATGGCAGATGGC
>DATENS010000074.1:0-2552 GCA_035274925.1 Pyrinomonadaceae bacterium
CTGTTTATGTGGCCGCCCAAAATTTGTGCGATTAATGTTCATGAGTTGTCAGATGAACTCTGTCATATTCAATCCAGTTTGAACGGGCCCGCCGGAATAGTATTGGACAATCCAAACCTTTTGGAACGGGATTAAAGCGCGGCACGCGCAACTTGCGCGTGATTCACGGGGACGCTCGTGCCACGCTTCAGTCAGTGTGATGCAAACGCCGCGCGATATTGCGCCGGCGTCATACCCATGAGGCGTTTGAAAGTCCGGGAAAAGTGGCTTTGGTCTGAGAATCCGGCGTCGGCAGCAATCGCCGCCAGCGGTACGTTGGTTTTATTTAACTGACAGCAAGCGCGCTCGACGCGGAGGCGGCGAATGTATTCGCCAATGGTACAGCGGTGAAAGCGGCGGAACTCGCGTGCTAAATGCACCGGATGAACCCCAACGGCTGAGGCGACCTGGGTGATGGTCAAGGGCTCAGCAAAACTTTCCCTGAGAAACTCCACCGCTCGCGCCAGCCAGCGCGGAGGCGTGGGGTCCACGAGCTTCTCCTGACGGCGCGAAACTTCTGCCAGCATTTCCAACGCCATCCCTTCAATGGCCAGAGGCGAGGCGGCGTCCATGTGCAGGAATTCGCGGTAGAGTTTGATCATCAATCCACTGAGCAGGCCGCCATGCGAGTACACTGAGTTGTCCAGCCTCAAGGAGTATTCGCGCGCGCGTTCGATCCAGGAAGTGGCGATGTCGATACTGAAAGCGCGTGTCTCGGCAAAAGGAAAGTCCAGCGCGTGGCATTGATTGGAGGGAAGAAACTCAACGGTCAATGCTTCATACTGCCGGACCTTTCCGGCGAAGCTTTCGTTGCATGCTCCCTTCAAAGCAATGCAAAAGACGGCTGGCTGATGCGAGTGATTGGGGACCTTGGTTTGTGCGGCATAGGCGCCATCAACCAGTCGCATCCCGGAGAATTCGCGCATCTTGATGACCCGGCCGCGAAAAGTATTCTCGTAAATGGTTTGTTCCATGAGCTATCCCAGCCACTCGCCTGAGTAAACCGCATCGGCCCTGCCCGTCAGGACCACCTCGTCATCGTCGCGCCATTCAATGGGAATCACACCGCCGGGCGCGTGCACGGCGACCTGGCGATCGGTTTTGCCATTAATAACTGAGGCGACCACCGCGGCGCACGAGCATGTACCCGAGCTTTCCGTTTCGCCCACGCCGCGCTCCCATATTCGTTCTTCGATCTGATCGCGATTGCGAACGCGAATGAAGATTACGTTCGTGCGCTCGGGAAACTGAGGATGGCTTTCAATCAGAGGCCCGAGACTCCGCCAATTAATCGCGTCAAAGTCTTCGACAAAAATGCAGCAGTTGGGGTTGCCCATCTGCAACGCGGTCACGTTAATAGTTTCTTTGCCGACCTTTAGTGGATAGTCGATCACCCGGTCGAGCGCCGTGTCGGTCAGCATGGGAATCGAGGCAGTATCCAACCGGGGCCGGCCTAACTCAGAGCGAAACAAGAAGGATTTGTTAGCCGTCCGTTCGAGCAACTGGTAACGTTTCACCCCATTGCGAGTGTAGAGACGCAAGTGCTCTTCAGACCAAAGCCCATGATGATGCAGGTAAGCCGCCGCGCAGCGAGTGCCATTGCCGGACATGCCCGCCTCACTCCCGTCAGGATTGAAGATGCGGACAGAGAAGTCCGCTTCCAACTCCTGGTTCGTTGCCTTTGCCAGGATGGCAATCCCATCACCACCCGCGCCGTAATGCCGATCGCAGATGCTCCGCGCAAAGTTTCCGAGATTGGCGACGTCAGCCACTTGTTCGGCTTCGAAAACAAGATAGTCATTTCCGAAGCCATGGAATTTTGTGAAACGTGGCATCTTTGGAGTGCGCCGATTGTCGGCGCTTTGGGTTCGGATCCTCTCTCCCAAAAGGGGAGCAAACAGATTTGAAAAGTGGCACCAGCGTCCCGCCCGTGAAATCACGCGCAAGATGCGCGTGCCACTCCAACTACGGAGGCGATTCGCCAAAGGCTTTACGAAACTTCGTGGTCAGTGCCGGTTCGATGTTCAGCAATCTTTCGTAGACGGTCAACTGCCCGCGATGATACATCTCGTGCGCGATCGAAAAAGACAGGAAACCGAGTTTGGACATTTCTTTGCCGTCGAAACGCTTCATGTTATTCCGCAGTTCGTCAGCAGCGCCCAGCAACTTCTGGGCAGACTCGGCCATCGTGGTGCGCAGTAAGTCTAGCAACGCGTCCTTCTCGTTTACGTCACGGACGCCAGGCGCGTACGTCTTGAGATTCTCAGCGAAGGAAGCGCGCATCAGATTGGTATCGGGCCGGCACGCTTCGCCCACGAGAAATTTCTGCGATTCGATCAGATGCTGGAGAAGTTCCCTGACCGAACGCGACTCAGCCGCAGGCTTGAAATCAAACTTGTCCTGCGGAATCTGGGACGCTTCGTCAATCAAACCGGCGCGAACTTCTTTCCAGCTTTCAATGATGTTTTCGACTGACATGAACTTTTCTCCTATTCTGGCAGGCCGAAACCCAC
>DATENS010000075.1:0-10240 GCA_035274925.1 Pyrinomonadaceae bacterium
GGCTCGTAATCCACCAATGCGAAAGCTTCCATCGCGCGCAATCCTCGATGCGCCCCGGTTGCGTTCTTGCGGAGGTTGCATAGCAGCAGCGGAGATCCGGAGTCGCTCTAATTGCGCGGCAGCGTTGTCCGGTCCGGCACCTTCGATTACCACAAGGCCGCTCAGTGCTAAGCCGCGGGTCGCCTTAACCTCGACATTGGTAACGTCTTTATCAACGACTTCGAAATAGGCGACCTCGCTGTAGTATTCCCCGCCTTCGAATTCAGCAGACAGATAAACGCCAAAACGTCCGGGCGGTAATCCAGTCAACTTAAACTCACCACGCGTGTTGGTGGGCTCTCCCATGTAAAAAGGAGAGAAGCGCTCCGGATTCTCGCTGGCGATGAGATAAGAGAGCGAACCGCCGACCACTGGCTGGCCCGTCTCTGCGTCCACGACGCGGCCGCTGACATTGAAAGTTACTTCCTGCCGCCCAAGCTGAATATCAATCCCGGTTGCTTCGGATCCTTCCGTGACTTCGACGACGCGCGCCTTCGTTTGATCCGGCGTGTCAGGATAAAAAGTCCGTGGATAGAAACCGCGCACGCCGCCGATGCCGCCGCCCGATTCCATGCCGGCACTTACTTTGTAGCGGCCTGGCGCCAAACCGTAAATGCGGTAGACGCCTCGATCGTCCGTTTGGTAGAGATCGTTACCAAAGAACTGTGTGCGTATGTTTCTCAGGTTGCCGTTGTCGTCGACAGGCACCAGCGTGATTTGTTCTTCGACGACGGGTTTGTTGTTCGCATCTGTAACCCGGCCGGTGATGACGCCGCCGCGAACCAGCTTGAGATCGACGTTCTCAACTTCTTCACCGGCGGCCAGCGTTATGCTCTTACTTGCTGCGCCAAACATGCCGCTAAAATCATTCACCTGGTTCTGTTCTGCCGGCGTCAAATCCGGAGTGAGGCTGGCGACTTGATATTGTGCGGGGGGCAACCCCGTGAGGCGGTAACGTCCTTCGCCATCCGTGACGGCCCTGGCGACGCTCTTGCGCTGGTTAATTGTCTCCTGCGAATAAGCGGCTACGGTAATGTTGGCGGCGCCTTTGCCCGCGATAGTGACGCGGCCAGAGATGGCTCCGGTTGCGGGAGTTTTCTCATTGGTGGATTGACCCGGGACGCAAGCCGTCCGAAGGATAAATGCGGCGGCCACGATCACGGTGACGAAAAACAGGCGTGCCTGACTGGACATGGGGTTCTCCAGCGGTTCCCGGAAACTCTCTCGATTCGACGCGCGTATCTTCTCATCGTCTTTCGGACACGGCAAGAGTAGGATGTGCGAAAAAAGCGGCCCCGGTTGCTAGGCTGAAAGGCTGTTCCCTTGTAGAATCGGACGCGCCGCAAGACTCTCAGGCGTTTTGCGTTCCACACTGCAACTCGTTTCTAAGTTTGTATGGCCTTACTGAAAATCACTGACGCAAGCGGTCGACAGACCCAACACAATCTCTCGCCCAAAGCAACGTGTTTGATTGGCCGGGCGCCCGACAATCAAGTGGTGCTCGACGATCCGCGTGCATCGCGCCACCACGCCCACATAAAGACCGCTGACGATGGATCGTTCGTGCTTGTCGATGGCGTTTATGTAAACGGGCAGATACACCGAAGTGCGAACAAGGTTTATGTAAACGGCGAACAAAAGTTTGAGCATGCGCTGAGAAATGGCGATCGCGTCACGATTGGCGCCAGCACCTTGCGGTTTGAGCAAACCAGGGAGGAACGCACCGCGGACCTTAGTTATGACGACAAGCCGCTCGGTCACACACAGCTCCTGATGTCCGCAAAGGATGTTTTGAGCACGGTGCTGCGCCAGCAGGCAGAAGCTGCGCCTACGGCCGGCGCGCCACGCGACAAAGTCCTCGAACAGCTTCAACGAAAGGCGAACATCCTCAGCGAGCTCTATGAGATGAGTAAAGCCCTGGGCTCGGGTTTCGATCTGGACAAGATTTTCAAGAAAGCCACCGACATTATTTTTCGCTCGACACCGGCCGATCGGGTGATCGCATTGTTGGCTGAAGGCGTCGTGACTGAACAAAACGCCGATGAGGCGAAGTTATTTCCGATCGCTACCCGCGCGCGTGACGAAAAGCTCGAGGCGCATGCGAAGAAGATGACGATCGGCCGCACGATCACGCGAAAGGTGATGAAGGACCGCGTCGCGCTCCTCTCGCAGGATGCGGCCGCGGATGAGCAGTTCGCAGGGGTTGATTCGATCGTTTCACAAGGCGTGCGTTCGACTATCTGCGCGCCGCTGTTCACTGAAGCCGGAGTGCACGGCGCGCTCTACGCTGACCGCCTCGATCCGTTTTCAGCATTCAAACCGGACGATCTGGAATTGATTAGCGCCGTCGCCGCTCAAACGGCAATCGCCGTCGAGAATGTGCGGGCGCACGATCGCCTGGCAAAGGAAGAAGTGGCGCGGGCGAACTACAGCCGGTTTTTGCCTGAATACGTGGTGAAGCAGATGCTCGAAAATCCCGAGTCCTTTAAGCTCGGGGGTGACATTCAGACGATTACGGTCCTGTTCGCAGACATCCGCGGCTTTACTCGGATTTCAGAGCATGCTGCGCCTGAAAAGATTGTCGATCTCCTCAATCGTTACTTTTCAGCAATGACTGACATTATTTTCGCGCACGGCGGTACTCTGGATAAGTATCTCGGCGACGGATTGATGGCGTTGTTCGGCGCGCCCACGACCACACCCAAGGATGCAAACAATGCTTTATCAGCCGCCGTCGCGATGCAGCGCAGGATGATCAGCATCAACGCGGAGTTGCGCGAGGAAGGATTTCCCGAAATTGGCGTGGGGATCGGGTTGCACACCGGAACAGTGATCGTGGGATACATCGGGTCCGAACGCCGGTCGGAATACACGGCGATCGGAGATACGGTGAATACCTCGGCGCGTCTGGAATCAAATGCCAAGGGCGGCCAGATCCTGGTCAGCGAGGTCACCGCAAAAGCCGCACAGTCGCGTTACGAGCTCACTCCGCGTGATCCCATCAGCGTCAAGAACCGCGAACAGCCGGTCCCGCTGTTTGAAGTTCAATGGCAAAAAGCGACGGGAACCTAAGCGCAAAGAGATAAGGGCACAGAGCAACGAGTTACTGGTAGGGAACTCGTCCGTCCAGGGTAGCGTCTAAGAATTCACTGCACTTGGCCCTTAGCGCTTCGCGCTTATGACTTTCAAGTCCTTCTTCAAGCGACAAATCCTGGTAGCCCGGGTCTATGGCATACCCGTGCGGATCGATTACCGCTGGTTCATTGTTTTTGCGCTAAGCGTCGCCCTGATCGCCGTGAATGTGCGCAAACATCCAATGCAGCTCGGCACGCTCTTGTTGCCGCCGATGACTGAGCCGGTGGCCTGGATTTTGGGAGTAGTGACGACGCTGGCGCTGTTCCTGTCCGTCTTTGGCCACGAGTTATCACACGCATTGGTGGGGCGTACTGAAGGAATCGAAATCGAAGAGATTGTCCTGCACCCGTTTGGTGGTCTGGCGCGGCTGCGAACTCAGCCCGCCAGTCCGCGGGCCGAATTTCGGATTGCCGTAGCCGGCCCGGCCGCGAGCTTTCTCATCTCGTTGATCGCGTTCGCGGGAATGTGGATTGCCGCGCGGTTGACGTTACACTTTGCTTTGGCGTTTTTCTTTTTCATCGGCGCCGGAAATCTTTTGCTCGCAGTCTTCAATCTGTTTCCGGGATATCCTTTGGATGGCGGCCGCGTCTTGCGCGCGATTGTTTGGAAGCGCAGCGGCAACATGCGTGAAGCGACGCGCATTGGCGGCTTTTGCGGGCAGTTGATGGCGCTTGTCTTAATCGCCTTCGGAATTTATATGGCGGTGGCCCCGACGTTTCGCGCCTATTTCATGGGCCTCTGGTCCGTGATGGTGGGAGTTTTTCTGTTGGGCGCAGCGACCAGTGTGGTTCGTGGCGCGCGTGAGCCCGCGACTGTGCGCGATGCGATGGCCGCGCCAATCGCTGTCGAGCCCGATCTTCCCATCAGTCGATTCATCGATGAGTTGCTGCCCCTGCACCGTCATACAACTTTTCCGGTCGCTCACAATCGAAAGCTGCTCGGAATTCTTTCTCTTGAAGACTTGAAGAAAGTGCCTCGTGAACAGTGGCGAGCGCGGCGAGCCCGCGACGTGATGCGTCCGGTGAATGCTTCGATGTTTGTTCCTGAGAACGCCACGATCGAGAGCACTAATCAACTGATTGAACACAGCATCGTGGGCGCCGTGGCCGTGGTAAACAATTCCGGTGAATTGGTTGGCTTCATGCGGAAGGGAGAGTTGAGACGAAAAAAGTAGGAGTAAGTCCGTTTCTCGAGCCACATGTCTAAACTCTTTGGCACTGATGGAATTCGCGGGGAAGCCGGGAAATATCCACTTGATGTCCAAACCGTCGAGACAATCGGGCGTTCACTGGCGGGTCATCTGGCGCAACGAAAGAACGGTCCGCCACGAATAGTGATCGGCCGCGACACCCGGGAATCCGGCCCCTGGATCGAGCAGGCTCTCATCCGTGGCGCCCTTCAGCATCAAGCTGAAGT
Source organism: Pyrinomonadaceae bacterium (assembly GCA_035274925.1). GTDB lineage: Bacteria > Acidobacteriota > Blastocatellia > Pyrinomonadales > Pyrinomonadaceae > UBA11740. The sequence continues at coordinate 4,591 of DATENS010000075.1, forward strand.
TCACTCTGCCGGAATTATCACTACGCCCGGTATCGCTTTTCTGGCGCGGACTTTACCGGCAGATGCCGGGGTGGTAATCAGTGCTTCTCACAATCCTTACCAGGACAACGGAATCAAGGTCTTCGAACCCTCAGGCCGCAAGCTAAATGACGTAATGGAGCGTCGCATCGAAGGCGACGTTGCCGCCGCGCCCCCGAGTGAGCAGTCCGGGAACGCAGTCGCGAACCAACAACACCCCGCCGACGAATCCGCGGATCTAAAGTCGCGTTATTTCAGTTATCTCGCGAACGATGTTGCACAAGAGTTAGAGCTTGCTAATCTAAAGATGGCGGTGGACTGCGCAAACGGGGCTGCTTATGAAATTGCCCCCAGGCTTTTTGCCGAACTGGGAGCGATGGTCGTGACAATCAATGACCAGCCGGACGGGCGAAACATTAATCGAGACTGCGGGTCACTTCATATCGAAGGTCTACAGAAACTCGTCCGCGAAAGCCGAGCCGATCTGGGTGTAGCCTTCGACGGCGACGCCGACCGCGCGCTGTTCGTCGACGAGGCCGGGCAGTTCGTAGACGGCGACGCCACCATGTGGGTGCTCGCCAACTATTTGCAGAAGCGGAATCAATTGGCGGGGAACACGGTGGTCGCGACCGTGATGAGCAACATCGGTTTAGAGATCGCCCTACGGTCCGCAGGAATAGAACTAAAGCGAGCTGATGTGGGCGACAAGTACGTGCTTGAAGAGCTGATCAGAAGTGGCGCCACGTTGGGAGGTGAACAGTCTGGTCACATAATCTTCCCGGGCCTGAGCCTGGCCGGCGACGGAATGCTCACCACGATTTCTCTGCTGCGAGCGATGCGCGACGAGAAAATGGCGCTCTCTAAGTTGACCGCCGGCATGCAGCGTTATCCGCAACTTCTCGTGAATGTCCGCGTCAAGGAGAAACGGCCTTTTAATGAATTGCCTGAGGTGCAGGCTGTGGCACGAGAGATTGAAACCGAACTTGGAGATCGCGGACGGCTACTGTTGCGATACTCCGGTACCGAATCTCTGGCGCGAGTCATGATTGAAGGCGAAGCTGAGAGCACGATAAAAGCGCAAGCCGAGCGACTCGCCGACGCGATTCGCCGGGAACTTGGCGCCGGCGAATCGTGATCGTCGTTTCCGGGTCTTGGGATCTTGAATCCGATCGAGAATTTATTACCGGGCCGAGGATGAAAAACTTGCACAGTAAGGCAGCTTTACCGCGGGTATTCTAAGGAAAAGTGAAGTTTTTCAGAGCCTTTCTGTTGCAAAAAAAAAGCTATTGCGCGGCATAAGTGTTGCGAAGTATATTGTGGGGCAAGAGAGACGGTTGGTGGATCCTCCGTCTCAAGTGGTTGCTGGGGTGAGGACAGTAACCACGAAAATGGATGGGCGCTGCGACCCCCACGTTGCAGCGCCCATTCTGTTTTTCCTTTCACGCAAGAATCCTTTCAACCCGTCTTCTCGTCCTCGTGTTTGACTCTCAATCCCATTTCAGCGTAATACTGCCGGTTTCATGATCGGCGTTTTCTTCATCTCGCAAAAATCTCGGCACGCCCTCGTGTTTGTGGTTGCTTTGCTGTTGTTGGCGAGCCCGGGTTGTCGGAAGCGCGCCAACACCAACAACGCGAACAACGTGTCCTCTTCCGCCAGCGCCGGCAGTGAAGAGTCGAGACTGCAAGCCCAGGACCTGGTCAATCAAGCCAAGGAGCTTTACAAGAATGACGAGGACGAAAAGGCTTCGGAGCTCCTGAAGCAAGCCATCGGCCTCGATCCTGATAACGCAGAAGCGCACTTGCGGCTGGGTATGTCTTACGCCGCGCTCGGAAAGAAAACAGAGGCCGAAGACGAGTACAAGAAGGCGATTGAGCTGTTCAAAAAGAAGATCCAGGATAACGCGAAGGACGGCGACGCTTTCTTTTATCTGGGTGAAGCAAACAACTTCCTCAATCGAGATGAAGAAGCGGCACGCGCGTATAACCAGGCTACGAAACTAAAGCCCGACGACGAGGAAGCGTGGTATCAACTGGGCATGGCCGAGACCAAATTGGCCCAATACCCGGACGCGATTGCGGCGTTCGAGAAGGCACTGGAAATTGATCCAAATGATTACCGGGCTACTGATGGTTTGGCGAATGCTAAAGAGGGAGCCCAGCGCATCCGCGAAGGCCGAAAGCACAACGAAGACATGCTTAGGAAACAGCAGGCCAATGCGAACGCCAACACTAATTCGAACTCAAATTCGGGCACAAATCCGGCGCCAAAACGAACGCCTTAAAGTCACTCGCGTTGCAGATTTCGCTGCCGAGGTCTAGGATCGAAAGCGATAAAGTTGGTTTGGAGTAATTGATGGCTACGTACACGCCCCCGCCTTATTTCCCTCAGAATTCGCTGTCGCCTCCGAGCGAAAACCGATACCGTAATTTCAAGCTCATCGTCGCGGGAATAATCGTCGCGGCCGTAGCGTTGGCCGGTGGGGCCATTGCCGGGGTTGTCTATCTCGTTAAATGGCTGTGGTAAATGGTCTCAGGCGCGCTTGACACAAGGAACGCCGCCCCTTATAGTTTCTCGTTTCGGACTCCGGTCTGATTTCCCCAAGAGCAACGCTGTAACTGGTTCTGTCGGTGCGGAGGCGTTGCCCGGCGTGATGCTTGTCATCAGCCGCTTAATATTATTGTGGCGTAAAACCCGCGTTCAGCCTGAAAGTTGCTGACGGGAGGACGTAAGCGAAACCCTCGCTGCGCCGACGCCACAGAAAAGCTTCGGCTAAATTTGGCTATTTGGGAAGCCACGATCCGCGCCCGCCCTCAAAGCGAAATCAGAACTTCCCTTGATCAGAATTTGAAGCAGGGCAGTTGCCTGCGCTGACTGCCGGACTCGTTCCGGAAAGAGGCAGGTCCCGGCCCTTTTGCGCTTTGAAACATGGCAAAACCCGGAGCGCGAGCGACGGGATCACAAAGGTTTTATAGGAAGAAACGAACACTGATGCCGACGATTAATCAATTGGTTCGGAAAGGACGGACGGCGGTCAAATACAAGACCGCGAGTCCGGCTCTGCAAAGTTCGCCGCAGAAGCGCGGCGTTTGCACGCGCGTTTATACCCAGACGCCGAAGAAACCCAACTCGGCGCTGCGAAAAGTGGCCCGCGTTCGTTTGACGAATGGGATTGAAGTCACCACTTACATCCCCGGCGTCGGCCATAACTTGCAAGAGCACTCGATAGTCCTGATCCGCGGGGGGCGCGTGAAAGACTTGCCGGGTGTTCGCTATCACGTGATTCGCGGCACGTTGGATTCGGTCGGAGTCAGCGATCGGAAGAAGAGCCGTTCCAAGTACGGCGCCAAACGTCCGAAGGGAGGCGCCAAGTAATCCATGCCGAGACGTAGAGTTGCCGAAAGACGCGCCGTGCTTCCTGACCCGGTCTATAACAGCCCGCTGGTCACCAAGTTCATCAACGGCATCATGTGGGGCGGCAAACGTTCCCTGGCCGAACGGACTTTTTATAACGCCCTGATTCAGGTGGGCGAAAAGGCCGGCGACGAGCCTTTGAAAGTTTTTAAGCGGGCCATCGAAAACGTGCGGCCCACGGTCGAAGTTAAATCGAGGCGCGTAGGAGGATCCACCTACCAGGTTCCGGTCGAAGTTCACCAGGAACGCCGTGGCGCGCTCGCAATTCGCTGGATCGTTCAATACGCCCGCGGACGCGGCGAAAAAACGATGACCGATCGCCTTGCGGCAGAGCTGCTCGATGCAGCTAATAATCGCGGTAACGCGGTCAAGAAAAAAGAAGATACGCATCGCATGGCCGATGCGAACAAAGCATTCGCTCACTATAAGTGGTAATGGCTAAGCAAGACCTAAATCTGTTCAGGAATATCGGCATCATGGCGCACATTGATGCCGGTAAGACCACCACGACTGAACGTGTCCTTTATTACACGGGCATCACGCACAAAATTGGCGAGGTGCACGAGGGCACGGCAATCATGGACTGGATGGAACAGGAGCAGGAACGCGGCATTACCATCACCAGCGCTGCGACCACATGCTTTTGGGAGCGAAACGGCGTAGACCACCGAATTAACATCATCGATACCCCGGGCCACGTTGACTTCACTATGGAAGTCGAACGCAGCTTGCGCGTGCTCGATGGTGCAGTCGCAGTATTCGACGGCGTGGCCGGCGTTGAGCCGCAATCGGAAACCGTCTGGCGTCAGGCCGACAAATATCGCGTTCCGCGCATTTGCTTTATCAATAAGCTCGACCGCGCCGGCGCGTCCTTTCAGCGCTCGTTCGATTCAATCATTACCCGTCTTGGCGCAAATCCCGTTGCCCTGCAAATTCCCATCGGAGAAGAAGATCAGTTCAAAGGCGTCATCGACTTGATCGCGATGAAGGGCTTGCTCTGGAACGACGAGTCCAAAGGCGCGAAATACGAGACGGTCGAAATTCCCGAAAACCTGAAAGAAGATGCAGCAGCGGCCCGCGAGAAACTGATCGAAGCAGTAGCCACCGTCGACGATGACTTGATGCACAAGTACATTGAAGGCGAGAAGATCAGCGAAGACGAAATCCGCGCCGCGCTCCGCAAAGGCACCATCGCTCTCCGCCTGGTTCCGGTAGTCACCGGTTCGGCGTTCAAGAACAAGGGCGTGCAAACGCTGCTCGACGCCGTCGTCGATTACCTGCCGTCACCGCTTGATATTCCACCGGTTGAAGGTGTGAACCCTCGGAACACTAATAAAGAAGAGCGTCCACCCGATGCCAGCGCGCCGTTCAGCGGTCTGGTGTTCAAGATCATGGCCGACAAGCATCTCGGCCAGCTTTCCTTTGTCCGCATTTACAGCGGCACGATTAAGTCCGGTTCTTACGCTTACAATTCGGCGAAAGACACGCGCGAGCGCGTCGGTCGTTTAATGCGTATGCATGCGAACAAGCGTGAAGATATCGAGGACGCGAGCGCCGGTGAAATTATCGCCATCGGCGGTATGAAACAGGTTACGACTGGCGACACAATCTGCGACGAGAACAAGCCGATCATCCTGGAAGCAATTGATTTCCCTGCTCCTGTAATTAGAGTTGCAGTGGAGCCGAAAACCCGAGCTGATCAGGACAAGCTGGGCGTGGCGCTCGGCCGCCTGGCGCAGGAAGATCCTTCTTTCACTGTTTCCACAGATCACGAAACCGGTCAAACGATTATTGCCGGCATGGGCGAGCTGCATCTGGAAATCATCGTCGATCGCATGAAGCGCGAGTTCGGCGTTGAGGCGAACGTGGGCAAGCCCCAGGTCGCTTATCGCGAGACAATCACGCAGGCCGCAGCCGGCAAGGAAATCTTCAAAAAGCAGACCGGTGGCCGAGGCCAGTACGCGCACGTGGAATTGGAAATCGAACCGGCGCCTGGCGAAGGCTTTGTGTTCGAAAATGAGATCAAGGGTGGTGCAATTCCGCGCGAGTTCATCAAGCCGACCGAACAGGGCGTTCACGACGCTATGGAGCGTGGCTTTCTCGCGGGCTATGACCTGGTCGATATCAAAGTGCGGCTGGTTGACGGTGGTTTCCACGAAGTCGACTCGGACGAGCGAGCTTTCATTATTGCCGGCTCGCTGGCTTTCCAGGATGCGGTCA
>DATENS010000076.1:0-14546 GCA_035274925.1 Pyrinomonadaceae bacterium
GCGCGACTTTTAACGAACGAACGCTTTCAGATATCGGCAGCTTCGGCGGCATGTTTGACGGCGCCTTTCCCAAACTGCGCCGGCCCGTCCTGGTCGCTTCAGCCGACGGTGTGGGTACCAAACTCAAGATCGCGTTCGAGACCGGCGTGCACAATACGATCGGCCGTGACCTGGTCAACCACTGCGTCAACGACATTCTCGTTCAGGGCGCCCGGCCGCTGTTCTTCCTCGACTACATCGCGACGGGAAAACTGTCTCCTCAGACAGTCGCCGGCATCGTCGAAGGTATCGCGAACGGTTGCAGTGAAAACCGCTGCGTCCTGCTGGGCGGCGAGACTGCTGAGATGCCGGGCTTTTATGCTGCAGGCGAGTACGACGTGGCCGGATTCATCGTCGGCGTAGTCGATCGCGACAAAGCGATCGACGGCCACGCAATCGCGGCGGGCGATGTAATTCTCGGTTTGCCGTCAGCCGGCCTGCACACGAACGGCTATTCGCTCGCGCGAAAACTGTTCTTCGAAGTGGCCGGCCACGCCGCCGATACTCACATTGATGACCTGGACGGAACTGTGGGCGCGGCGCTTTTGCGGCCGCACCTCAGCTATCTTTCGGTGCTCGAAGATTTGCTCGACCGGGAAATAATAAAAGGACTGGCGCACATCACCGGCGGCGGCTTGCTCGAGAACATTCCGCGCATTTTACCGGAAGGCACTGCCGCCAAAATTGAGCGCGGATCGTGGCCGGTGCTTCCCCTTTTTAGTTTGCTGCAGCAACTCGGAAACGTGGACGAGACGGAAATGTTTCGCACGTTCAATATGGGTCTCGGCATGATCATCATCTGCGCGCCCGAGCATGCCGATGAAATCAGATCTCATGTGGAGACATCCGGCAGCGAATGTCTTCTCGTGGGTTCCGTGACTCACGGATCCCGTGAGGTCATCGTGACTTAATTGGCTTAGACGTCTGAAGAGTTGGCTGCCGATGAGTGCGGGTTACAACAAGATCCAACCGGAGATGTCACTCTTACCTCATCGTTATCAGTAGTCAAGACCGTGACTCGTGCCGCGCCATAATTCGCATCTATGAAAATGGCACATTGGCGAACGACTATACTGCCCGGTCTCATCTTCATTGTAGTATTCGTATCGGTAGTCTATTTAGCTAAACGGCTCTCAGAAAATCGTGGAGACGCGAAGCTACAGGAACTCCAAAAACTATTACTTGAAATTCCTGCCTTTCCCGGTTTTTCACGGATTGATACGCAACATAGCTCGCGCTTCTTAGACGCAGGTATTTACAACTACTATAGTTCGGCTGCGAGTTACGAAGAGGTTCGGCGTTATTATGTTGCTACTCTTATTGAAAAAGGTTGGATGATAACCGGCGAAGAAGGCGATCAAAGTTCGCCCCAGCTTCCTCCAAGAAAAATAACGTTCGCAAACGCCGGAATTACGCAGTTAACTTTCTATGGCGTTAAGGGTTGATTGTGTTCCGTGATTCACGGATCGCGTGAAGTGATCGTTAAGCGATAAAAGAAAAGAGGTAGTTCAATGGACCCCTGGCTCGAAGACTTCAAGCAAACTGTTGATGCGTCCGGCGCACGCCTGGCGCGAATCGAAGAGGCGCAAGCCGCGCAGCCCCGCGCTGAAGACCACTGGTCGTCAAAGCAGATCATCGGCCACCTGATTGATTCAGCGGCAAACAATCACGCGCGTTTTGTGCTGGGACAGATGAAAGACGATTTGATTTTTCCCGGATACGATCAGAATGGATGGGTGAGAATTAATCATTATCAGGAAGCGTCATGGCCTCAGCTCGTCGAGTTGTGGCGCGCGTACAATCTGCACCTGCATCATTTGATGTCGCACGCTTCCACGGAAAAGATGAATACACCCTGCACGCTGCACACTTTGCAGGAGATCGCGTTCAATACTGTTCCGAAGACTGAGCCGGTGACGCTCGAGTATCTGATGAAGGATTACGTGGTGCACCTGAAACATCACCTCGCCCAGATTTTTGACGGCATGGAACAGTAAGGATGTCCCGGGATTCGAAAGCTCGCTTGGCAATTCTAATCTCCGGCCGCGGTTCGAATATGATTGCGCTGGCCGACGCCGTCGCCGACGGGCGCATTCCAGATGCGAAAATCGCCGTAGTGATCAGCGATCAGCCGGCCGCCGGTGGTTTGGCGAGGGCGAAAGCGCGAGGCATTGAAACAATGGTGATTGAGCGGCGCGGGCGCTCACGCGCGGAACATGATCGCGAGATGGTGGCCGAGTTAAATTCACGTAAAGTCGATCTGATTTGCCTGGCCGGTTACATGCGCATCCTTTCAAACGAATTCCTGAGAAGCTATCCGCGTCGCATCCTGAACATTCATCCGAGCCTGCTGCCTGCCTTTCCCGGGCTGGAACCGCAAAGGCAAACTCTGGAAAGCGGCGCCAGGCTGTCCGGATGCACCGTCCACTTTGTGGATGAAACTCTGGATGGCGGGCCAATCATCAAACAGCGCGAGGTGCCCGTACTCGAAGGCGACACGGTGGAAAGTCTCTCAGCGCGCATTCTTGAACAGGAGCACCAGCTTTATCCTGAGGCGGTGGCGATGGTGCTCAGTGACGCGCGATTTCGCATCGCAGTAAATTCCTGATTCATGTCCGCGGCTATTACCAGCGACGAAACACTGATTATTGAAACGCCTGAGCGCGTGCCGCTGCACTTTGCCCTGGCGTCGATCGGAAATCGGTTCATCGCCTGCGCCATCGATCACACCATTCAAATGGGAACGCTGATCGCGCTGATTATCATGTTCATCGTCATCGCGAACTTTTCCGATATTGGCAACCGGCTCTCGACCGCGCCCAAGTGGGTGGTCGCGGTGTTGATTATCCTGGTGTTCCTGCTGATGTCCGGATACTTTGCGTTCTTTGAATGGATTTGGAATGGTCAGACACCGGGCAAGCGCTGGATGAAGTTGCGGGTGATTCGCGAAGACGGACGGCCCATCAGCTTTTTTGAAGCGATGGTGCGAAATCTGCTGCGCAACTTCGACATCATGCCCTCGCCGTTCTATTCGATTGGCTTGATCTCAGTTTTCGCCACTGAGCGCGATCAGCGTGTCGGCGATCTGGTGGCCGGGACCGTGGTAGTGCGCGAACGAGAAGCCGAGGCGCCGGCGTTCGCTGAGATGTTTGCTTCGCCCGTATCAGATGCGGCGTTGCGCCGATCGTTCAAGCCCGTGCCGTTTCAGGCCGACGTAAACAATCTCACCGAGCCGGAAATTCAGGTGGTGGAAAGTTTTCTGCGCCGGCGCTGGGACCTGAAAGATTATCCGCGGCAATGGATGGCCTGGCGCGTGGCTATGCCGATCCTCTTCAAACTGCGACCGCAGTATGACGTGGCGACATTTACTTACGAAGGATTTTTAGAAGAGCTACTGCATCGCTACCGCGAGAAGCACCGCTTTATTGATTAGCCCGTTCGCGCGGTTCGTTGCGTTTTTCCGTTTCCTTATTGGCTGGCCAGAGAGCTCCCGCCTTTGCCGGATCAATTTCAAATCCAAACGAAGCGGCTGCGCGTGTGAGCACCGGATCGCGGGCGGCGGCAAGATCGGACGGTGCGGGCAAGGCCACCACGTCGGGACTGACGCCCACGTTCTCAAGCCGGCGCCCGTCGGACATGACAAGTTCGTCAACCGTAACACTGACAAAATAGAGGCGTCTTGGGGTTTGAAACAAAATGTCGCGTTCACCGATCGGATGAGCAATCACGATTGATCCCATTACCATGCCGGCGGTGCGGTCGCCTACGACCTGGCCACGCTTTTCAATCTGAATGACGCGCGCAAAGATTTCGGACGCCGAGGCCGAGTTACTGTCAACCAGAACAATAAGCTGCCCTTTAAAACCATCTTTACCGTGCGGCTTTGCCACAACTTTGCGCGGTTGTTTGCGAGTCAGCGAGGTGCCAATCCTTACTTCCCGATCAAAAAAATAACCAATCAGGTGTAAGAGAACGTCTTCGGCGCCTCCTTCGTTTCCCCGTAAATCCAGAATCAGTTTTTCATAGTGGCTCGCTTTAGCCATCATTCGATCGATGTCTTTTGTGCGCGCCTCAAACGTCGTGAGTTTACATATTAGCGGTGCGCCGCTGGCTTCATAACAGGGCGCCGGATCTGCTTTGCTGGACGGGCGGGATTTTTGGTTGCGTACGACTGCCGAGGCTATCTCGATAGGACGCAGGGCCCCTTTTGGATCCCTGACGGTGACAGTCATTCTCACCGCCGGCATGAGCACATAGTACGAATACAGAAGTTCAGCAATGTTCTCTCGAGTCGGCTTGAACCCGTCAATAGCGTCAATCTCGTCGCCCAGCCTTAGACCTTTCGCGAATGCGTCACTGTCCGGCTTCAGGGCCACCACGTAACACTTGTCGCCGTAAAGTTGCATTAGCCAGCCGTAGTCCACGGTGGTTTGGAGTGTGGGCGGAATAAAGCTGGTGTGAGAGTCTTTGAGGTCTAAGAGGAATTGGCCAATTAACGCGAACATTTGTCCCGCTGACTCCGCCGCCTTAACCTGCTGTTGCGCGAGCTTATATCGCGCTTCCAAATCGATTCCATGGAAGTTCGGATCGTAGTAGAACTCCTTCAAGTCCTGTCTGATGGCCTGGAGCATGTCCAAACCCAAATAGCGATCGACCGACACTGCCTGCTGAGCAGCGGGTGATACAGAAGCCCCGGCCGTCTGAAAAGCGGTTACGGCGCACAAAAACACCGGACCGGTAGTCCGCGTGAGCTGCCGAAAAGAACGCAATCCGGCGTGCGACGCGCGTCCGAGACATCTACCCAGGTATTGTTTTATTGACGCCATTCAACTGGAAATATCTTTCCTGCTTTTTCCGCCGGAATCGTTAACCCGGCGCGTGCGGCCGCAGCGGACAAAACGGGATCGCTTTGCAAACTCATATCAATTGCCGTAGGCAGCAACAACACATCAGGAGTCACTCCCAGTTTTTCGAGGCTCTTGCCATCAGTCATGATCACGTCGGCATCAGTTACACTTACTCCGTAAAAAATCACCGTATCAAGACCGGCCGAATGCGAAGAGAATCTTGCACGCATCACTGCGCCCGCGGATCGATCGCCGATGACAACGCCTCGTTTTTCCAGCTGTACAACGCGAGCGAGCAACTCAGATGACGAGCCCGACCCGTTATCGATGAGAATAATGACATCGCCCTTGTAGGCTGAATCTCCGCGAGACTTGGCCACCAGGGTTTTCTCTTCCTTCCGCCTTTTCAAAACGCCGACGGTTATGTCCCGCTCGAAGAGATTGCCAATCATTCGCAGCAGCGTTTCCTCTGCGCCGCCGCCATTGCCTCGCAAATCCAGCACCAGGGCCTTGCTGCCTTTAACCTTTCCCATCATATCGTCAACCTGGTTTTGAGGCAGATCGAATATGGGCATCTTCCAGAAAAACACATCGTCAATCTTGATGTATCGGTGACGAAAGAGCCGGGCTTCCCTCTCTTCCTCCGCCTGCAGGCGCAACCATTCTTCACCATTTGTAAGGTCGGTAACCTTCCTTCCCTGAGTTACCTTGGCGTCGACGTCCACTTTCCGGGCTTCGCCTTTGGGATTTTCCAGAATGAATTGCGTCACTACTTGCGGGCGCAGTACGAACAAGTACTCGATCATCCACAGAGTCTCGCGCGTGGGGGCCATCTCATTTACAGAGAGCACCAGGTCACCCGGGTGTAGTCCTTTCTTGTCGGCATCACTGCCGGGTTTTACCGAACTGATGTACGTCTTGTCGCCGATGGCCTGCATCGTCCAGCCGCGTTCGACCTTCGAGGCGCGGGATGGCGGCGCGAAGTACAGATGAGAATCGTTGAACTGCATCAGAGCGCGCGCAATTATTCCGTAGATTTGCCCGCCTGATTCCGCCTTCTTCATCAACTCGTCCGCTTCGCCAAAAACCGCATTTATATCGACTCCATGATAGTTCGCGTCATAGTAGTTCTTTTCGATTTCACTCCTGATGACTCTAAGAATGCCGCGAGCACGCTCGCGCTGAAGGCTCATGGTTTGAGCTGAGCCGGCGGCGGTGAAAGACAGCACCGTAACGATGCCGATCAAGAAGAGGAAGAGTCGTCGCAGCCACAGGCGGCCGCGCACAGGGGTGTGGAATTTGAACATAGCTGTATCCAAATTGAGGTTGCCAAGTTGCGAAGATTGAAGCCGGCCGGGAACGACCTCGACATTTCCGAAAACGTCCCGCTTGCTCAATCCCGATGTGCGATGAAAAGAATAAAACCGACCTGATAAGTCCACGCCCCGAGGGGCGAATAAGTGGCGTGATACTACAACCGAGTGGCTGCAGCATTCAAGAGTTGTTTTCCAACTCTGCCACGAGCGACAAATTGACCCGTTCCAGAGCGTCTGCTAGTGTCGTCCTTTTCATTATCACGGCAAATTGCCGGCTATTAACTCGAAGGAGTCTTTAATGAGTCAGGATGTTTTCATTCTCGGTGGCAAGCGGACGCCCATGGGCGAATATGTCGGGGCTTTGAAGGATATTTCCGCGATTGAGTTGGGCGCAGTGGCTGCGCGCGCCGCGATGGAGGACTCAGGCGTGGCGCCTGAGCAAATCGATCACACAATTATGGGAAACGCGCTGCAGACTTCAGGCGATGCCATTTATGGAGCGCGGCACGTAGCTCTAAAAGCAGGTGTGCCATTTGATCGGCCGGCGCTGACGGTGAATCGTCTTTGCGGCAGTGGCATTCAATCGATCGTATCAGGCGCACAAATGATCCAACTGGGTGAAGCACAAACCTGTATGGTCGGCGGAATGGAATCAATGTCACAAGCGCCGCATGTGATTCGCGGGGCGCGTACCGGCTTTGCGCTGGGCCAGGGAAAGCTGGAAGACAGTTTGATGGTGGCGCTGCTCGACACTTACTGCAACACACCGATGGCCGGCACGGCTGAAAACCTGGCGCGCAAATTTGAAATTTCACGCGAAGAGCAGGACAAGTATGCCTTGCGTTCGCAACAAGCCGCCCAGCGCGCTCTTGATGCTGGTTTTCTCGCTGAAGAAATTGTTCCCGTCGAAGTAAAAAACCGAAAGGGCACAGAACTTTTCGATCGCGACGATCACATGCGTCCCGAAACGACCATGGAAGGACTGGCGAAGTTACGTCCTGCCTTCAGCAAAGATGGTTTCGTCACTGCGGGGAATGCTTCCGGAATCGTCGATGGCGCGGCCGCCCTGGTGATCGCCGGCGAGGGCTACGTCAAATCAAACGGCGCCCGGCCGCTGGGCAGAATTGTTAGTTGGGCGTATGCCGGAGTCGAGCCGGAGATTATGGGCATCGGGCCGGTGCCGGCTTCGCTTCAGGCGCTGGAAAAAGCAGGCTTGAAACTGTCGGATATGGATCTGATCGAAGTTAACGAAGCCTTTGCTGCTCAATACCTGGCGGTTGAACAGGAACTCGGACTCGATCGGGAAAAGACAAACGTGAACGGCGGCGCAATTGCCCTCGGTCACCCGCTTGGCGCTACCGGAACACGTCTGGTCCTGACCCTGTTGCTCGAACTGCGACGTCGCGGAGGTCGTTACGGACTGGCGACGGCTTGTATCGGTGGCGGACAAGGCATTGCGATTATTTGTGAACGGGTCTGAGACGTTGCGACCCTTGAAAGGGCTTCCTCGCAGGGACTTTCGGCGACCGATTTGCCTTTAGATTTTCATAGATATCCAAATTCTCGTCTGATTTGCCACCGATTTTTCGTATCGGCTGATCGCAAATACCGCAAACAGTATCGTTATCTCGACCGCTTTGTTGGGCACAATTCTTGCGAAAAAGTTACAAGCGCAAAACTTTGTTTTGTCCGTCGCCAGAGAGTAAATTTCGGACACCGTAGAGCTTTAACGTTTAGTCTCAGTCACCCCTAGAGGAGGCCCACCATCATTAAGCGCACCTGCTCTTTTCTGGCGGTAGCTCTGGTCTTTTCCATTCCAGTGCAGTTGTGTGCGGCCAAAGGCCGGACTTCGCTCAAGCTGAAGGAACGCAATAGCATTTCCCTGGAGTTGGAATTTACGAGGAAAAACCCGGGCGCTTTGCAACGAATGATGTCGTTTCTTGACTGGGAGCCCAATGGTTATGCCACAGGCTTCGTGGTTGGTGACGGCTTGATCATCACCGCCTATCACGTAGTTTCCGGAAACCTCGACGTTCCGAAGAAACTTGCGCTGGGTTTTGGCCGTAAAGACCAGCTTGAAGTGAAAGCGTACGCGAACGGTTGCCCGGCGAAAGTAGTTAAGATTGACCCGGAAGCCGATTTGGCGTTGCTGCAAATCAATGGTTGCTCGGACCGTGTCGACTCTCCTGCGTTTCAGGCGACCGTGGCGAAGGACGAAAAGCTTTTGTTGATTGCCAAGCCGCACGGCGAAAAAGTTGTGGGGTACGGTACGTTTATTGGTTCATACGCATTTAAAGGTATCGACTACTGGTCAGTAAAAATTGCTGCCAGAGACGGATTTTCTGGAAGCCCGGTTTACAACGAACAGGGTGAAATTGTTGGAGTGTTCAGCGGCTATGATTGGAACCAAAAGGTCGCCATCATTAGCCCGGGGTCAAGAGCCCAGAAACTTCTCGAGGATTTCGCCGCGGGCAAGCCTTAAGCAGGCGCGCTCGTTGGGTTTGTTAATCGATGGAACCAGAGCAACTTAAGATTTATTTGAGGGGTTTTTGCTTGCTCTGGCACCTTTCTCGTGATAGAAACCGCTTCTGCGTTGTTCACAGTCTTTCCTTCGGAACAGGCAGTTCGCAACGTTCGCTTAAGTCTCAGTTAACTCTGCGCCCGACGGCTCGCGTGCAAATGTTCTCAAAATCAATTTTAATTTTCTAAGGAGTTCTCCTGATATGTGTAAATCTTTGCGTTTCTTTTTCGCGTCAATGCTAATTGTCGCGGCCTGTGCGTTTACCGCACTGGCGCAGTCGCAAGCCACTAGCGGAACCATCACCGGTGTTGTCACCGACGCTAATGGTGCTGCGGTACCGAACGCTAGTGTAAAAGTAGTAAACAAAAACACCGGCCTGGAGCTTAACGCGACAGCGAGCGACGACGGTGTCTTCACCATCGTGCTGGTCCCGCCCGGTACGTATACCCTGACGGCCGAGTCGACCGGGTTTTCACCGGCTACTGTCGATGATGTGGTCGTAACCGTGGGCCAGACTGCGAGCGTGTCGCCAACCATGGGCGCGGCCGGCGTGCAGGCCACGGTCCTGGTAACGGCAGATGCCGTGCAAGTTACCCGTAACGAGACCGACGCGGTCATCAACCAGACCGCGATCGAAGAGTTACCGACTAATGGCCGGCGTTTTCAGGATTTTGTGACGCTGACCCCGACCGCCCAGGTCGATCCTTCGCGTGGTCAGATCTCACTTGCCGGCCAGAAAGGCATCAACGGCAACGTGAGCATCGATGGCGCGGACTACAATCAGCCGTTCTTCGGCGGTATCCGCGGCGGCGAACGCTCGAACCTGGCGTTTACGATTCCCCAGGAAGCAATCAGAGAATTCCAAGTCGTCGCCACCGGCTACTCGGCTGAATTCGGAAGATCAACCGGCGGCATCGTTAATGCGGTGACCAAGTCCGGCGACAACAGCATTCGTGGATCAGTCTTCGGGCTGGCTCGCCCCAGCAAACTGGCTCGGGGAAATGAATTCACCAAGGCTTTGGCCGATCAAAGATTGACCGCCCTCGGTGTGAAGCCGACGTTGGCCGCAACGCAGTACCAGTTTGGCGGCTCGATCGGCGGCCCGATCGTCAAAGACAAAGCCTTCTTTTTCGGCGCCTACGAGCAGCAGCGCTTTCGCGCACCTCGTCAGGTTCTCTTCTCCAGCCCGGCCGGCTTTGTGCCGTCATGGGTTACCCTAACGGCGGCGCAGCAGGCAGTGCTCACCTTCTACAACTCTGAGCAGGTCAGCTACACGCAGACAAACGACGCCTATGCCGGTCTCGGTCGCTTTGACTGGAACGCCAACAACAATCACCGTTTCAACGCTCGCTTCAGCGCCAGCAGCAACACCGCGCTGAACGCCGCGTCTCGCGGTGAAACGGCGATCGACCCGACCACTAACCAGGCGCTGTCCAGTAACGGAACCGAAAAGAACAGCACCCGAGTTTTCGTGGCCCAGTTAATCAGCAACTTTGCGTCGACCACCGTAAACGAAATGCGTTTTCAGTTTGCGCGTGAGAAACGGCCGCGTCTTTCGAATTCAGCGGTCCCGAACTTCGTTACCAGCATTGGCGTGTATGGCGCCGCCGGTTCATCAACTTCATCATTCCTTCCGAATGAAGAGCACGATGATCGCTTCCAGATTACGGACGCAGTAACCTGGATTAGCGGCAACCACAACATCAAATTCGGCGGTGAGTGGAGTCACATTAAAGCGGCCCAGACCTTCGGATTTAATCAATTCGGCCGATGGAATATGAGCATCGGGGCTGCTTGTCCAACAACGCAACCGGCTCCCGCGTCAATCGTCGGAAGCTGCACAATGGCTGAAACGCTGCTGAAGCTTAGCAATGTTCAGACTGCGCCCGGGGCCATTCCCAACTATGTCAACAACTCGCAAGCCATTCTCGGCCGATTTGACACCACCAGCGCGAGCCTGTTCCAGCAAATTGGAAACAGGATTGCCAGTCTCACGGAACAGCAACTTGCGTTTTTTGGTCAGGACAACTGGCGCGTAACTCCGCGTCTGACGCTGAACTTTGGACTTCGTGCTGAAGCTCAATTCAATCCGACTCCTGACATCAGCAATACCACCGTTGTTAATGTGCTCAGAAATACCGTCTTCCCGTTACGCCAAAGTAGTTTTGACGTTTCCGACATTCCCGACAGTGGCTGGCAATGGGCGCCACGCGCGGGTTTCGCCTGGGATCCGAAGGGCGAAGGCAAGACGGTGATCCGCGGTTACGGCGGCATCTATTACGCGACCACACCCCTGATCCTGATGGCGGCGCCGATTAATAACTTCCGCACGCCCCCGGGAGACGTTAGTGTGAGTTTGCCAATTGGCACATTCCCCACCCAGCAGGCCGCGTTCAATACGTTTTTGGGAACAGCAGCGGCAGCTAATTACATTGCGATTACCGGTTGCAACCCGGCTGCGGCACTAAACACCGATGCCCGAAACCGATGCACACCGAACACGCTGTATCGACAGTTTGCGATCGTCGGCATCAACCTGAACAATTCGCCTCTAAGCGCTTTGCCGCAGTTGACGCCCGATCAGATTTCCGCAATTTCCTCTGCGGTAGGGTTTACACCAAATCCCTTCAACGGCGCTCAGGTAATCGGCATGGCCGAAGACTTCAAGAACCCGATGTCGGTGCAATTTGGTGGCGGAGTCGAACACCAGGTCTCGCGCCGTCTCGTGTTGGGTCTCAATTTCGATTACGTGCACACTACGCGAAATCAACGTAACGTCGAGTTGAACCTGCCGGCGCCCTTAACGGGGCAAGCGTACGTGGACTTTCTGCAAGCCAACAATACGGCGGCGAATTTCACTGCCATGCAGAACAACGGCATAATCGCCACCATTCTGGCAACCGGCCGCAGCTATATCGCGACCAGCACGCCGGGAGGATTTAACGGCACTTGCTCAGCCACGGTAACTACGAATTGTTTCCCGAGCGGCGTTACCACCACCCGCCAGCGTCCAACTTTGGCGCAACAGAACTTCAACCTCGGCTCGGTCCAGGCGCGAACCTCGATCGGCAAGGCGCTTTATCGCGCGTTGACGTTCCGGGCGAAGTGGAGCAGCAAGCGGATGCAAATCAACATGTACTACACCTTCTCGAGACTCTTGAGTGATGACGACAACGAGAGAGATTCGGGCGGCGTGTCGTATGACAATCCGTATGACTTCCGTGGTGAGTACTACGCGAGCAGAATCAATCGCGAGAGCAATTTCATGGCTCAACCGATATTCTTCCTCCCGTGGGACTTTGAAGTTTCGAGCGCGATCCGGCTCCGTTCCGGCTTGCCCTTTAACGCCGCCGTCGGCGCCGACTTGAATGGTGACGGTCAGTCCAACGAACGTCCCCTGCAGGTTCCTGGCGTCGAGTTTCCGCGAAACTATTTCACCAACCGTGGAATTTACGACGTCGACTTGAGGTTGCAAAAGAGCTTCCGCTTTGGCGAAAACAGACGCCTGAGCATTAGTTCTGAGTTCTTCAACATCTTCAACCGCGCTAACCTCCTGGTTGGGACCTCGGCCGCTCCGGGCACGAACACCACCTTCGGTAGCGGTGGCCAGTTCTGTGTGACTGCAAGTCAACTTTGCGGTCTCAGCAGTGGCCCGGCCTTTAACCCGGTGTTCCTGAAAACTCATGACCCGGCGACGGGAAACATTCTGATTAACAACGTGAATCCAGGCAGCGCAGTGTTCCAAATGCAGCTTGGCGTTAAGTTCACTTTCTAATCAGCAACTCAGTTTTCTCTAACCGAGGCGCGTCTCGCATGGGACGCGCCTTTTTTTTGCCTCACCGGTACACGCCGCACTCAGTACTGGCCGCAGACTGCCTTGATGTAAACTGCCGACAAGATGCGCGCGTTCATTCGCTTTTCTTTCGCTTTTACGACTTTCGCGGTCCTGCTAATAGCCGCCAGCGCTTTTCCGATTAGCTCGCACCTTCAACCGCAATCCGACTATCTAAATCGCCAGCCGCCACCGATATCGGTTGAAGCTCGTCGTGAGATGGAAGCGCGACTTAGCGAAGCTCGCACGGCTTATCAGGCGAATCCGCAGAGTGCTGATGCAGCGATTTGGGTGGGTCGTCGACTGGCGTATCTCGGCCGTTTCCGCGAAGCAATCGACTTTTATACCGAAGCGATTCAAAAATTCCCGCGCGACGCACGGCTTTATCGTCATCGCGGACATCGTTACATCACCACGCGCCAGTTTGAGTTGGCGATTGCCGACTTAAGTCGTGCTGCAAAACTGGTGAAGGGAAAGCCGGACGAGATCGAACCGGATGGCCAGCCCAACGCGCGTAATATTCCGACCAGCACCTTACAATTTAATATCTGGTATCACCTCGGCCTCGCGCACTATTTTTTGGGAAACAATCGGCAGGCGCTGGCAAGCTACCGCGAGTGTCTCAAGGTTTCTAAAAGTCCGGATCGCCTCGTGGCAACCACTCACTGGCTTTACATGACCTTGCGTCGCCTGCGCCGGGCCGGCGAGGCTGACAGAGTATTAGCGCCGATTACGCCGCAGATGGAGATTATCGAAAACGCCAGTTATCACCGGCTGCTGCTGATGTACAAGGGGCTGATCTCGGCGACTGACCTGGAACGTGAAGTATCGGCGGAACCGGCCTCTGCCAGCTCGCTTAGCATTCTCTACGGAATCGGGAACTGGCATCTCTACAATGGTCAGCCACGTGAAGCGATCAGAATTTATGAGCAGATGCTTGGCGGCGATCAGTGGACGAGCTTTGGCTATGTTGCGGCCGAAGCTGATCTAAAACGTTTGCGATAAGTGTGATGCAAATTGAGCCACAGGTTGGAATGAATGGCGGCCGTGCGAGCGCTCGCGCTCGCACCACGCAGATCAAAGAGCACGCTCGCGCACTGGGCTTTGACCCAATCGGCATTGTGGCGGCGGAAAAGTTAACTCGAGAGAAAACGCTCGTCGAGGAGTGGCTCAATCGTGGGTACCACGGGGAAATGAGCTGGATGGCCCAGGACCCCGACCAGCGCACCGATCCGCGAAAAATATTTCCCGCGGCGCAGTCGATGGTGGTGGTCGCTTTGAATTACTACACGCCGCACCAGCACACGGATGCGGCCGGCACCGGCAAAGTCTCACGTTACGCCTGGGGCGATGACTATCATGAAGTCGTGGGCGAACGGCTTCATAAACTCCTCGCCTGGATCAAAGAACGTTGGCCCGAAGCCGAAGGCAAAGTGTGTGTGGACATTCAGCGGACGATGGACAAAGCGTGGGCGGTGCGGGCCGGGCTCGGGTGGATGGGCAAGCACACAAACGTGATCACGCCTGAGCATGGCTCATGGATTTTCATCGGCGAGCTATTGCTCAATCTTGAGCTCGAATACGACCATAAAGAGGTTGCCGATCAGTGCGGGAGCTGCACTCTCTGCATCGACGCGTGTCCCACCGGCGCGATTGTCGAGCCTTACCTGGTGAATTCATATCTGTGTATCTCGCATGCCACTATCGAATCGCGCGCGCCGGAAATTCCCGCGGAGATCGCCACGCACCTGGAAGGCTGGCTCTACGGATGCGACATTTGCCAGGACGTCTGCCCGTGGAACCACACGGCATCCAGCAGCGCGATCGTTGAGTTTGAACCGCGTAAGGGAAACATTAATGCTCAGCTTTCCGAGGTGCTGGAACTAACGCCGGAAACCTATGCGGCCAGATTCCGCAGGAGCGCGATGAAGCGTGCCAAAGTCTCCGGTTTGCAGCGCAACGCGCGCAGCCTGCTCAACCACACCGAAGTT
>DATENS010000077.1:0-3178 GCA_035274925.1 Pyrinomonadaceae bacterium
TCTCGAGATTTCAAAGACAGAAGCACTTGGGGGTGGCGCCTTCGCCTACCGGTCATAAGGGCCTGAAAAAGGGTGTCTATGTTGTACCGTCACTCTTCACGGCGATGAATATCCTCGCCGGCTTTTATTCGCTGATGGCCACCATGAGCGGCTTTCGTTTGATGGGGCTGGGTGATGTTGCCGGCGCGACCGTGCGTTTCGACTATGCGGCGATGGCGATCGGCCTGGCATTTGTTTGCGATACGCTTGACGGCCGCATCGCGCGCATGACGCGCAGCACGACGGAAATCGGCATCCAGTTGGACTCACTGGCGGACGTGGTCTCGTTCGGTCTGGCGCCCGCAATTCTGGTTTATGCGTGGGGATACGGAACCGCATTGCAGGACTGGGTAAACGTCAGGCAGCTGGCGTGGTTCCTGTCTTTCATGTACGTGATTTGCGGAGGATTCCGCCTGGCTCGATTTAATGTTCAGGCGACCCGGCCGCGTCCTCTTGCCGAAGGCACACAGAAGGTCGACAAGAAGAGTTTTGTCGGGCTGCCCATCCCCGTGGCCGGCTGTTTAATCGCCGCCATCGTCCATTTTGCTCCGACACCGATCAGATACGCGCCGCATCGTTTTGAAGTGGTCGCAATCGTGATGATGGTGCTGGTGGCTTTCCTAAGCCTGTTGATGGTAAGCACGATCCGCTTTACCAGCTTCAAGTCAGTAGGGGCGGGACGCCGGTTGAGTGCCAGGTTGGTAATCTTTTTTATTGCGCTGGCAGGCCTGATTTATTTGTACTCACAGTGGGTGCTGCTGGGGCTGGTATCGGCTTACGTTGTTCACGGACTCCTCTTACGTGGTCTAACGCCTTTGTTCCGCCGATCCAGTGAGCCGGCCGGCGAAGCCCACTAATGTGAGTTTTGGACGCGAGCGACCAAACTCGTCGAGCTGCCAAGCAGCTTGTTGCCCGTCGCTACCGCTCCGGGTTCTGACACGGCGCGCTGACCGCGTCTATCACTTAATCTTGTTCAGAGCTTTCGCGGCCGCACCCGAAAACGCCAATACCGCATGGGGCGTAGTTAGAACAATCATTTCATTCGCCGCGATGGGCGCCGCGCTGTTGCTGTTCTCCTCGCCGATCGGCATCGTGTTGAGCGGCTTTCCGTTCTTCAAACTCAAGACAATTGCGCTGTCGGTTGAGAGTGGGGTGAAAAGCGCCCCGTCGACGGCCATAAGTGGTCGTGCCGGCACGCGGCCGGGAAGGAGCTGGCGCCAGAGAACCGAGCCATTCTTTGACAGCAGGTAAGCAAAATTATCCAGCGACGAAGCGAGGACTCCGTGTTCGGAAGCCACAACGGCCTGCACACCCGCTCCGGTGCGCCGTTTCCACCGCGGCTTCTTTTTCTTTTCGTTGAAGGCGTACACATAACCATCGCCCGATCCGAAGTAGACCCCGTCCGTCGTGACCGCAATCGAGCCTTGAATCGGGCCGCGCGCGCGATAGCTCCAGAGCAGATCGCCGGTGGCCTGGTTCAGAGCCAACAACCAGCCTCCAATGCTCCCGATATACAGGCGGCCACCCGTGAGTGTCGGTTCGCTGGCGAAGCCGTCTGCGTATTGGTTCACCCAAATTGAACGGCCGGTGGTTTTGTCGAACGCATAGACACTGCCGTTTGTGGCTCCCGCATACAGAGCTGTCGGGCCCGCGATTAGGTTACCGCGGATCGGGGCCTGCAGGGTTTTTAACCAGAGCGTGATCCCCGTTTCTTTGCTGAGTGCGCGTAAGGTCCCGCGCGTTCCGGTGTTTTCGCTGCCCGGAAATTCCGTGGCCACGTAAACAATTTGCTCATCGACGGCTGGCGCCGCGGAAACTTCACCACCCGCTTCCGCCTTCCAACGCAATTGTCCGTTCATTACATTCAGCGCCAACAGCGTGCCGCCGGCCAGAGGGACGAAAACCGTCTTGCCGTCATGCGCGGGCGTGAAGTTAGTCGTTTGATCCGAGGCGTATCTCCACTTCAGGGTGTGCGGCTGTGAAAGCTGAAGCGGAGTATCAGCAGAGCGGGCTCCGGCCAAACCTGACCACATGGTGAGCAGAAGGGCCATGGTGGTGAAGCCAACTTGAAGCGAGCGGGTGGGGCGTCTCATATTTAAGAGTCTGATGATTTCTCCGTGCGTTCTTTGATGAATTTACAAATAGCAAACTATAATGCGTTAACGAATAGTTTTGACGTGCATGCAGCCATGGGGGTCTTGTTTTTTTGGTACAACCTACTCACGAAACCGTTATCATACTTGACTTTGGCGCTCAGTACACCCAGCTCATCGCGCGCCGGGTGAGAGAAGCCGGCGTCTATTGCGAGATTCTTCCCTTCAGCGTCGACCTCGACCAGCTTCGCTCACGCAAACCCAAGGGCCTGATTCTTTCCGGAGGGCCTTCGTCAGTTTACGACGACGCGGCGCCCCGGATGCCCGCGGGCTTGCTCAATAACGGGACGGTGCCGATCCTGGGAATTTGCTACGGCCTGCAGCTAATTGCTCATGAATTGGGCGGCGACGTGCGACCTGCGACCAGCCGCGAATACGGCTACGCCCGTTTGGAAGTCACTGACCGTTCCAGCCGTTTGTTCGCCGGCCTCCCGGGCGAAATGGATGTGTGGATGAGTCACGGCGATCATGTGACGATGCTTCCGGATGATTTTGTGGTCACCGCCAAGACGGCGGGCGCGATTAACGCCTTCGAGAACACCAAACGCGATATCTACGGCCTGCAGTTCCATCCCGAAGTTGCGCACACACCGTTGGGCGCGCAGATTCTCCGCAATTTCCTGCTCGACATTTGTAACTGCAAAGGAGACTGGACACCCGCGGCCGCGATCTCGGAACAGGTTGAGCGGATTCAACAGACC
Organism: Pyrinomonadaceae bacterium; assembly: GCA_035274925.1. Classification (GTDB taxonomy): domain Bacteria; phylum Acidobacteriota; class Blastocatellia; order Pyrinomonadales; family Pyrinomonadaceae; genus UBA11740. Next base: position 2,894 of record DATENS010000077.1, read on the forward strand.
ATGGGCGAAAGTGGGCGCGCCATCTGCGGATTATCGGGCGGCGTTGATTCGTCTGTAGCCGCCGCGCTGGTCCATCGCGCCGTCGGGGAACGCCAGACCTGCATCTTCATCGACAACGGTCTCTTGCGGGAAGGGGAATTCGAATCAACGCTGGCGCTTCTTAAGCAGAAAATGAAACTCAACATTGTCGGCGTTGATGCCAGCCGGCAGTTTCTCTCCGCATTGGAAGGCGTTGTCGATCCTGAGATTAAGCGCAAGCGTATCGGCGCTACTTTCATAGAAGTC
>DATENS010000078.1:0-10520 GCA_035274925.1 Pyrinomonadaceae bacterium
CCCCGATAAACGAGAGCATGAACATACTCAGAACGCGCCCGCGCATTTCATCCGTAACCAGTTTCTGCAGCAGCGTGTTCGTGACCGCTACTGAGCAGACAATCGCGAATCCCAACGCGAACAGAAAAATGCACGAGACGACGATATTCGTCGCCAGCGAAAACCCAATCAAGAAGATCGCAAAACCAATGTCCCCTCCGAGCACGAACCAACCCTTCCGGCGAAAGTCTCCCAGGTACGCAAGAAACAACGCGCCGAACAAGGCGCCGGCGCCGGCCATGCCCATCAAAAGGGCCAGGCCGGTCTCGCCCAGATGCAGGATGTCGCGGGCGAACACGGGAGTCATGGCGACATATGGCGCGCCGAACAAACTTGTGACCGCGCAAATCAGCAACAGCATCATGACGCGCCGGCGCTGGGCCACATAACGAAATCCATCACCGAGGTCTTGAAGAAAGCGATGCTTTTCCTTCTCGGCCTCGCCTTCCGCTCGAGGATTAAGTGTTTGGTCGTAACGCACCATCGCCAGGCCGGCGACCACTGCGGCAAACGACAAACCGTTTGCAAAGAAGCATCCGGCCACGCCGAACAGCTTAAATCCGACGCCTGCGGCCACCGGACCCAGGGCTCGAGCCAGCTGAAACTGCGTAGAGTTCAGGGCGATAGCGTTTGCCAGGTCTTCACGGCCGACCAAATCAAACACCAGCGCGAGGTAAGACGGCCCGGCAATCGTCATGCAACTTCCCGTCACGAACGACAGTGCCAGAATCATCCATACCTGAACCACGTGCGTAACTACCAGCACGCCTAGAGTGAGCGCGGACATTCCGGCAATGATCTGGGAATAGATGAGCAGCTTTCGGCGGTCGATAATATCGGCAAACACACCGCCAATGAGGGTGAATACCAGTCCCGGCGCGGTCGCCATGAAACCATCGACCCCGAGCCAAAAGGCTGAGTTCGACAATTGCAGGACCAGCCACCCTTGGGCAACTGCCTGCATCCACGTGCCCGTGTTGGAGAGAAAAGCTCCCGACCAGAACAGAAAGAAATTGCGGTACCGCAGTGCGCGAAACATCTCGCTGAGGCCGCGATTGTGTTCTGATCTAGCTGGAAGCTCTTCGGACATAAACAATCTTAATAACATCGCGCGCGAACTCATGCAAAAGCGCGAAGTCTCTTGTTTTCAGTTCTCTCGGCGCAGTCTCGGCGTTCTCAGAATCTCCGCGGTGAACAGCTTTCAAAGTCACTCACCGCGCTGGCAGGCCGCGTTGTCACTCCCGCGACACTCATGATTTAATCAATCACATCTTTTGACAATGCGGGAGACCATAAATGAAAACTGTTTCAGTCTCGTTTAGAAGTTGCTTTGGACTTGTTCTTTTGTTTGTTACCACCGCCACACTGACTATGACCGCAAACGCTCAAACACCGACACCGGCGCCAACACCGGCGGCTTCACCTTCGCCCGCGATACCCGCGGCCGATCCGAAAGACGTGGCCACCATGGATGCGATCGTGGCTGCCGTTTATGATGTGATTTCAGGGCCCGCTGGTCAGAAACGAAATTGGGACCGCTTTCGTTCGCTGTTCGCACCTGGCGCCCGTCTTATTCCAACCGGACGGCGACCCACGGGTGAGGTAGGCGCGCGCGTGATTACGCCCGAGGAATACATTCAGCGATCAAGTCCACTGCTCGAGCAGAACGGGTTTTTCGAACGCGAGATTTCCCGGCGCACCGAACGGTTTGGAAATATTGCGCACATCTTCAGCACCTATGATTCAAGGCACAAGGCAGACGACGAAAAGCCTTTTGCGCGCGGCATCAACAGTATCCAGCTAATGAACGACGGGAAGCGCTGGTGGGTTGTGACGATTTTCTGGTTCGGCGAGGACGAGAAAAATCCTCTGCCGGCGGAATATCTGCGAACTCGAAACTAAGCGCGTCGCCACTTCGAAAGCGACCCGCCCGTTCCACCGCGACGTTCGGCGACAATCTCCGCGAGAATGGCGAGCGCAACTTCCTCGGGCGAGACCGCGGCGATGTCCAGGCCAATCGGCGCTCGCACCTTTTTGAGCTGGGCGTCGTTAGCTCCTTCTTCACGCAGTTTATCGAGCACGATGTTAGTTCTGCGTTTACTGCCGATCATCCCGATATAGTCCGGACTGGTTTCGATCGCGGCGCGCAAGCAGTCTTCATCCTGTTTGTGCCCGCGTGTGACGATGGCCACGGACACTCCGCGGCCGTTCCCGATGGCGCGCCGCAGCGCTGCCTGCCAATCTTCAGCAGCAACTAATTCAATCGCGTGGGCGCTGGGCTCGGCAAACAATTTTCGATCGACGAATTCCGCCCGGTCGTCGATGAGAGTGACTCGGTAACCTGTCAGCGCTGCCAGGCGCGCCAGCGATGCGCCGACGTGTCCCGCACCGGCAATCACCAAACTTGGTTCAGACTCAAGACGTTCAAAAAGCACTGCGGTGCCGGCGAACGCGGTGAGTTCCGGCGCCAACTCGTCCGTACGAAAGCTCTTCGCTTCGTCGCGTGATTGAAGAAACTTAGCCGCATGACGGGCCACTGCCTCGTCTAACGCTTCGTCTCCAAAAGTGCCAACGCGTTCTCCGGAATCTGGAACGATAAGTTTCTCGCCAACAGAGACCGTTGCCGAGTCTGAGCTCACCAGAGTCGCGAGCACCGCTCGCGCACCCTCATCGAGCGCACGATTGATCGCGTCTGTCAGTTGAGAGGTTTTCATTACTCGTCGCTAGTCGCGCGTAAGGACCGGGTCTTTAGACCTTTGTTCTTGAGCCCTCCCTGACGGTCGGGCTAATGCCTGCGTTATTTTGACGTGGAAGGCTTGAGAAGACCAACGGCTTCGGCAATGCGCCGCGCCAACCATAGCGGCCCGATCAGGACGTAGACAGGATTTTTGAAAAAGGCCGGTTGGTTACCCTCGATGGCATGCCCGGCGAACTGCAGGATCCAGCCGGCAACGAAGATACCGAGCGCCCAGCGCCAATTGAAAAAGAACAACGGAAACGCAAAGGTAATCATCGGAATCCCGACGATGTGGCAGAACTTATTCGCGGGATGCTGATGCTGGGCTTTGTAGTTTTCGATAAACGAGTCGGCCATAAGGAGAGTGAATCGTAAATTGTAAATCGTAAATAGAAAACCAAAATCTATTTACCAGTTACATTTACCATTCATTAGCTCTGCCAGACATCGATGAAGATATCCATCGTGCCGCCGCAAACCATGCCTTCCTCGCTCGCTTCGTCGGCGGTCAACGCGAAGTGATGAAGTTCGGATTCCCCTGATCGCATCGCTTCCTTAGCTTCGGCCCAAACCTCGGCTTCGACACAGCCACCGCCGACGGTGCCCGCGGTTTGGCCGTTTTCAAAGAAAAGCATCTTGGCGCCGCGCCGTTGCGGAGTCGAACCACGCGTGTCCGCCACGGTGGCGACCACCACGCGTTCGCCGCGCGCGTTGGCCTCGCCAATGAGTTGATACAAGTCGCGTTGCGGAATCGTTCCCATTTTGATTGGCGACTTAGGGTTCAGGAGTAGGCGACGGCACCGGCGCCGCGCCTTCCGCGTCTGTCTTGGTTTTCGCGTTCTCTAGCGCTGCCTGATCGGCGGCGTCCAGCCGTTTGCGCAGCCGCTCGGCTTCTGCGTCGGCGCTGGCAATGGCCTGTTGCAGCCGGGCGTGGTTTGCTGAAAGCTGATCCAGTTGTTTCTCGACGCGTGTCTTTTCACTCTCGAGTTGCTTGCGGCGTTGCTCGCGAAGGTCCTCAGGCCGTGTAGTTCCGTATCCGGCGACCGAGCGTTCGATATTTTCGGGCTTCAACGCGTAAGTGACTTCCTCCGCGCGCGCCTGCAGATCAGACTGCTGCGCCTCGACGTCGCGCAATTCCTTCCAAAGCGCTGCCGAACGCTGCTCGGCCCGCGACAGGCGCTCGAGATCGACCAGCACACGTTGCAACTGTTCCATCTGGCTAATCTTGTTGGTGAGCGTATCAACCTGGTTGGAAAGAGTCCGGATCGTCTTTTTCATCGTATCCGGATCTTCGGATGACGAATTAGTATTCGACTCCTGCGTTGAAGTGTCCGAGTTTGTGTTCCCGTTCATCTCATCAGCCGTGGCCGGCTGATAAATCGTGGGATTCGTAATCCGCGGCGTAGAACTTCGGCGAGCTCGCGACTTGCGACGGCGGCGTTGCGCATTCGAATCGATCAGAAACAGTCCAATCAGAAAGAATGAAAGAACGATTAAAGCCACCCAACGAATCCATTTACTTCGCATCCTGATCTCCCTCGCTTGAAAAGAATGATGCTCCGGTGCGCTTTCGCGATGCACCGAATGTTTCACGCCCCAGCAATCAAACAGTTGCCGGCGTGCTGCAATGACGCCCAAGAGGCGGTAAACAGGCTCAACCGGCCTGAATTTGGAAATTGATTTCCATGGCCCTAATCGACTGGGTCAGGGCATCAACCCGAATCAAATCCGCGCCTGCCTTAGCATACTCGCCCACATTCTCGGGTGTCACTGAGCCGGATATGACAATGGCAATACGGGTTGAGAGTTGGCGCGCTTTGGCAACCAGCTCCGCGGCGGCCGCGGGTTCGTTCACTTCAATGGCCACCGCATCGGCGCCATTCTCGATGGCTTCGGCGAGGTCCTGCTCGTTTGTTACCTCAACTTCGATCCTGTGCAGATGGCCAATCTTTTCGCGCGTGGACTTCACGGCAGTGCCGAGCCCGCCGGCCAACGCGGCGTGGTTGGCTTTGATGAACACACCATCATCCAACCCGTAACGATGATTAACTCCGCCGCCCAGGAGCACCGCGTATTTTTCCAACATGCGCAAACCGGGAGTGGTCTTTCGTGTGTCGCCGATCTTGGCGTTCGTGCCTTCGACTGCGCGGACAAACTCGCGCGTTTTGGTCGCCACACCCGAAAGATGTTGAAGCAAATTGAGCGCAACCCGCTCGCCGGCCAGCAACACGTCGGCAAATCCGCTGGTGCGCGCAATCACCTTCCCTGCTTCGACTTCTTCACCGTCGGCAACGAAAGCTTCAATCTGCTGCTGCGGATCGAGAGTGATGAAAACTTCCTCGGCCGCCTCGAGCCCTGCAACCACCATATTCTCGCCGGCCACGAATCGTCCGCGCGCGCGCGTATTGCGCATCAGCACAGTCTGGGTAGTGATGTCACCACGGCCCAGGTCTTCACGAAGAAACAGACCAATGCTGGAATAGAGTGCGCCTTCGTCTAGCCAGTTCACGAGAGTGCCTCCAGCATCTGATCCAGGGCCGTAGTTCGCTGCCCAATGTCCGTCACCCGCGCTCGCAGTTCTTCCACTTTCTCGGCGGGCGCACGGGCCACGAAATCGGCGTTGCCCAGCTGCGCCTCAAGTTTTCCAGCTTCCTTTTGCAGTTTTTCCTTTTCCCGCACAAGCCGCGCTCGCTCCTGGGCAAAATCGATCAAGCCTTCAAGCGGAACGGCAACTTCGGCGCCGCCGGCAAGCACCGCGCGCGCCGACGCTTTGGGCATGTCCGTATGGCCGTCCACGGACACTTCCTTAGCGCGAGTCAGCCTGGCAATTTGATCTGTGCTGGCCGCAAACACCGGTTGCAAATCGGCTTTCGCCGCAATCATCAACTGAATGCGATCGCCCGGTTTGATATTCATCTCGGAGCGAATGTTTCGCACGCGCGAAATCAGATCGATGATGGCCTGCATTTCGGTTTCAGCGCGCTCGTCGATTAGGGCCGCGTCTTCTTCCGGAAATGCCGCGAGCATGATCGTCGGTTCAGCTCCGCGGTAAGCGGGATGCAGGAACATGGCATGCTTGACCGGAAGTTTTTGCCAGAGCTCCTCAGTCAAATACGGCATGAAAGGGTGCAGCAGCCGCAAAGCCTGCTCGAGAATCGAGAACAAACGCGCACGGGCAAGGCTGCGGTCCGGCGAGGGCGTGTCAGCCGTCACACTCGCTTTGGAAAGTTCGATATACCAATCGCAAAAGTCGTCCCAGAAGAAGTGGTAAAGCGTCTGCACAACGCCATGGAAATCGTAAGTATCGAGTTGTTGTTTGACCGCGCCTGCAGTTCTGTTTAGACGCGATAAGATCCAGCGGTCATGTAACGGAAGCTGTTCGCGATTCGCAAAAGGCGCGTCGCCGCTGTCGCCTCCTTCGGCATTCATCAGGCAAAAACGAGCTGCATTCCAAATCTTATTGGCGAAGTTCCGGTAGGACTCGACGTGCTTGTCGTTCCAACGCATGTCGGTGGCGCCGGCTGAGGCCAGCGTCAGCCGGGTGGCATCTACTCCGTACTTTTCGAAAACATCGAGCGGATCGACGCCGTTCGCTTTCGTTTTCGACATGCGCTGCCCGTGCTTGTCGGTAATGGTGCCGTGCACGTAGACATCGTCGAACGCCTCCGCGCCCATAAACTTCAAGCCGGTCATCATCATTCGCGACACCCAGAGAAAGATAATGTCGCGTCCGGTTATCAAAACCGAAGTCGGATAGAACGTTCGCAAATCCTCGGTCTCATCAGGCCAGCCCATGGTTGAGAAGGGCCAAAGCGCCGAAGAAAACCAGGTATCGAGCACATCCTCATCCTGCGTGAGATCGTCAGTGCCCGCTTTCTGCCGCGCTTCTTCAACTGAGCGCGCCACGATTACATCGCCATCCTTCGTGTACCAGGCGGGAATTTGATGTCCCCACCAGAGCTGCCGCGAGATGGTCCAGTCGCGCAGATTTTCGAGCCAGTCTGCGTAAACCTTTTCATAAGGAACGCGGGGCACGAAACGCGGCTTGCCTTCGTCGCGCAACTTTGCGAGCGCCAAATCGCGAAGCTGGTCCATGCGACAGAACCACTGGGTAGAAATCAGCGGTTCGATCACAGTCTTGCAGCGTTCGCATTTTGAAATCGAGAATTCGTAGTCGTCCGTCTTCTCGAGCAGGTTTAGCGCTTCGAGCTTTTCGATCACCAGCTCGCGCGCTTTGTAACGATCGAGCCCGGCGAAATCCGCTCCTGCTTCTTCGGTCATGCGCGCGAATCGATCAATGACGGCAACCTCCGCGAGGTTGTGGCGTTTTCCCATTTCGTAGTCGTTGGGATCGTGCGCCGGTGTGACCTTTACGGCGCCAGTGCCAAATTCTGATTCGACGAATTCGTCGGCGACGATCGGAATCTCTCGATTGACTATTGGGAGAACCAGGACCTCGCCGATTAGCGATGCGTAACGCTCGTCGTTGGGATTCACCGCTACTGCCGTGTCGCCCAGCATGGTTTCCGGCCGCGTGGTCGCCACTGTGACCGCGCCGTCCCGGTTCTTGAAGGGATAGCGCAAGTAGTAGAGCTTGCCCTTCTGTGGATCACGCTGCACCTCGAGGTCGGAGAGCACCGTCTGATCGTTTGGACACCAATTCACTATCCGGTTGCCCCGGTAGATCAGACCTTCGTCGTAGAGACGCACGAAGACTTCGCGCACCGCCCGCGAAAGGTCTTCATCCATCGTGAACTTAAATCGCGACCAGTCGACTGAGACACCTTCCTGCCGCATTTGATTCAGGATTTGCCCGCCATACTGTTCTTTCCATTTCCACACGCGCTCGACAAACTTGTCACGGCCCAGATCATGGCGAGTCAATCCCTCTTTCTTGAGATCGCGCGTGACCATCAGTTGGGTGGAAATGCCTGCGTGATCCATTCCGGGGAGCCACAAGGTGCGATATCCCGACATGCGTTTGTAGCGCGCCAGCACGTCCATCATTGTGTGCTGCAGCGCGTGGCCCATGTGAAGCGACCCCGTGACATTGGGAGGCGGTATGACGATCGAGAACATCGGCGCATTGGGATCTTGATTGATCTCAGGCGCGAAATATCCGCGCGCCTCCCAGCGCTCGTAATGTTGCCGCTCGCCCTCTTTAGGGTCGTAAGTCTTGGGAATTTCGATCATCTTCTAACAGTCGAGTCTGCGCTTTTCGATAGACTCTGAATTGTAAAGCATGCGCGGCGTGTTTTCATCCTGAGCTACCCGCTGATCTTAAATACTGCGACTGGTCGCCGAGTAAAACGATGACAAGTAAGCGCACTACAAGAACAAAAGGCGGGCCGTGGCCCGCCTCGGAACACCGATTTGCTGAATCTATTTCTGTTCTTCGAGGCGCTTCTTAATCAAGAGTTCCGACAGCTCAGGCACGACTTCCCAGGCAATCTCGCGTACGACTTTATCCGAAAGGTGTTCAACCACGCGGCGTGAGATGGCCTCGATAGCTTCGGCGGACAACTCATGGCCACTGACCTGGGTGTCGGCCGCGGGCTCGTCGGTTTTAACTTCCCAATTCTGTGGTTCGACAGCCGGAGTCACGATTGCCCATTCGTGGGTGTCCGCTAAAGAAGCTTCGGCCGGTGCTTTGGGAGGCGCCGCGGAAATCGCTTCAGGCGCATCGGTTGATCCGACGGGTGCGGAAGGCGCAGCAGCTTCGGCTACAGCAAAGCGCTCGCCGGCTACGGGCTCAGAATCCAGATCAAGAACGAAGTCATCTTCGGCCTGGGCCGTGGCAAAGCTATCCACATCGCCGAGATCGAGAACGCTCTCGTCAAAACCCTGATTAACTTCAGTTTGTTCGGATTGATAATTCATGTGCGCTTCGGGGGCGGACGCGACTTGCTGAAATGGAACTTCGCGTTCGCTTTTCACTGACACCGCTTCCATCTCGAGTGTGTCGTCCGTTGCTAATTCCATGGCCGCGTCGATTCGTTCCAGCTTGCGTGTGTCTGCGGTTTGCAATTCGACATTTGGAGGAGCGTACTGTTCATCCGCGCCCGGCGATTCTGGTTCTGCCTCAGACATTATGGGCGCTTCGACAAACACTCTGACATTAGCTTGTTCGTCCTGATCAGCAGCCTCGGGAGCCTCGATGGGCTGAGTTCTTAAACCTAATGTGGACTGCGGCTGTCCCATATCATCCTTTTCCGCGGATTCGTTGCCAAGCAACGAGCCCACGCGGCTGACCAATTGTCGAATCGATTGAAAGGGCTTGGTCACAACGTCATCAGCACCGGCGAGTCTTGCTTCGGCTTCGTCGAACGGTTCGAACGTGCCGACCAAAAGCATAACAGGAACACCGGAAAACCGCTCGCTCTGCTTGATAAACTTGCAGAGCTCGTAGCCATCGACGCCCGGCATGAAAATATCGGCGAGCACTACGTCGGGCGTAATCTGATCCAACTTGTCCAGGGCATCCTGGCCATCGCCGACAGTGGTCACTTCCATGCCTTCGTCAGTGAAAGTGAGATCGATAACTTTTTGGATCGCTATCGAGTCGTCGGCGAGTAGCAACTTTCGTCCAGCTATCAAGATGGCCCCTTCGCGCGTTCGGTTTCCCCAGGCATGACAGCTCACGCCTGATTCTGAACCTAGCATCCGCGCGAAAGTAGCGTCAAGGCTTTTATTGGAAAAGACGGGAGATCGGCGAGAACCGATAGCAAACCACTCAGGCTGGCCTTATTACTTGAGCTTTCCGACGACACCTTTGATTAGCTGTTTGAGGCCGGGTCTTTTTAGATCGGCAGCAGTATCCAACACTACGTAACGGTGCTTTTTGCCGGCGCCTTCCATTAATCCGTTCGGATCGGGCAAAGCCGCGCCGCCGACGATGCCCAGCTTTACACCGCTCTTGCTGAGAATGATGGTGCAAATCAAATCCTTATAGTTTGCGCTTTGGCCGTAGCCAATCACTCTCGCCGGAGCGTCCACCATTTCCAACGCCTGAGGGACGGTCTCCAGAATGAATTTGCGCGCCGCGCGCGCTGTTTCCTGGACTGTGTCCGGATAGGCTGATAGGAGGTCGTCGAATTCTGTTGTCGAGTTTGCCATCGTCGTACACTCTCTCTCCGAATGGATTTGGCACCGCGACTTCTATCACTAGCGAAACGAAAGAACAAGGTAAAGGCGGAGAGTGGTAGTGCCCTAATTCGACTTTGCGTCCTTTGCGCCTTTGCGCCTTTGCGTGAAGTGGATGGTGTTTTATTCACGCAAAGACGCCAAGTCGCAAAGAAACCCGCAAAGTAGGAAACTGCCCGCAGCTTGAATCAATCAATTGATTACGTAAACTACAGCTACGGTCGCGGACGCTAATGAGCAAAGTGAGACTCGAATTAGACGAAAAGCCAACGGCTGACGATTTCCGCGTGATTCTGGACGGCGTTCGCGGATTTAATCGCGACCAAACCGGTAATGAACGTCCGCATCCCGTCGCCTGTTACATCCGCGACGAAAATGAAAACATCGTAGGGGGCGTGCAGGGCAATCTCTGGGGCAAATCAATGCATATCGATGCGCTTTGGGTGGACGACCGCTACCGGGGACAAAGACACGGTTCAGAACTCATGACAGCGCTGGAACTTTACGCGCAGGAACATGGGTATCCCTTGGTGTATTTGGAAACCACCAGCTTTCAAGCGCCGCCGTTCTATCAGGGCCTGGGTTATTCAGTCTTTGGCGA
>DATENS010000079.1:0-6005 GCA_035274925.1 Pyrinomonadaceae bacterium
TGGTGGCGTGCCAGGCCAGATAGGAACTTGTGCAAGTCCCCTTGAGGGCTGCCATTGTTTAAGGTGCGTTTTAATGCTGGCCATGCCGCCGTCCTTTTCGCTTACCGCTGGCCGGGGCCATTGTTTAGAGAGTGTTTGAACGCCGACAAGGACAAGGATGACTAAAACTGACGCTATTAAATAACGTCTCATAGGTACTCCATGTTTTCGTGGCTCTTTGAGCAGTTGACTTTAAGTTAACGGCAGCCATCCAACGGCGGAGTTGACGCGGCGGCGCGTTTAATCAAGTTCCGCCTTCATCCTTCATCCTTGCAGTTACGCTCCAGTCCGCTCGAGCGTCCAACGACTTGTTGGGTTGCGCTCCGGTGATTAACGCGAACTCAGCACAGTGTCAACGCGGATGTCTGCGTCAACGAGTCGCGGAGCGACGACAGAGTTTAGCCCCGGGTGAGCGAGTCCCGATACATCGGGATAACCCGGGAATCCGGTCCGCTAAATTGCCAGAGCCCGAGAAGCGGGCGACAGAGCGAGTCGCCGCGGACGGTACTGACCTCACATTCCAAGTCGACTCTATGATCCGGTCGCTACCGCTTGATGGTATGAAGCAGGCGTCTCCTGCCGTTAGTTGTTAGACTGACGGTTGAACAATCTGCGTTAGCAGAAGGAGACGCCCATGACATTATATATCGGAGTCGACTTTCACGCGCGCGCACAAACGATCAGTTATTTGACAACTGAAGAGGGAGAGATTCAACGAGCACAACTAGACCACGGGAAGCTGGATGAAGTGCGGAGCTTCTATCAGCAGTTTGCTGGCCAGCATGTGGTGGTGGGGTTTGAGAGCAGTGGGTATGCAGCCTGGTTCGAGGAGTTGTTGGAAGAACTGGGATACGAAATCTGGATTGGACACGCCACGGCGATTCGCCTGTTTGCGCGGCGGCGACAGAAGAACGATCGGCGCGATGCTGATTTGATTCTGGACCTTCTGTGGCGAGGAGACTTTCCCCGGATTCATCGTTACGCGCCCGAGCCGGGAAGTGATACAGCAACTGCGCTATCGCCAGCGGCTGGTGAAAATGCGGACGATGGTGGTCAACAGCCTGGTGTTCATGGCCTCGAGCCGCGGGGTGAGCTTACGCACCCAACTGAAGAGTCGACGAGGGATTGAGCGCTTACGTCAGATAGCCCTGCCTCAGCCGTTGATTGAGCAACGAAATGAGATGTGCCAACTGCTGCAGGAGCTGAAGACGAAGATCGACCGTGTGGAGAACTGGTTGGCAGCCAAAGCGGAAGCTTCAGCGGAGGTACAACGGTTGCGGACGCACTACGGCATTGGCCCTATGACGGGTCTCTGTTTGACGCACACGCTGGAATGCGTGGAGCGCTTTGCCAATGCTCGCAAGGTCACCGCCTATGTCGGATTTGATCCGGTGGAAGACAGTTCGGGGGAGCGGCGCCGGATCGGCTCGATTAGCAAACAGGGTTCACGGCTGCTGCGATTCTTTCTGGTGGAGGCTGGCCAAATAGCGATCCGCCGAGACCAGGACTTAGCGCGGGTCTATCGTCGAGTGCTGGTGCGTCGGGGTCATGCCAAGGCCAAAGTGGCGGTCGGCCGCCGGCTCCTGGTACGTGCTTTCATCATGCTGCGGGATGAAATCGATTATGCCGAGTTCCAACGACGAGGCGTCGCAGCTCGGTCTTCCCGGTGAACCGCGTAAGCCTTAATGCTTGTCGCTTGATTGGGAGACCAGCCTTTCTCGGGCAACTGAGAAAGCGCCAATCGATCCTCATGAGGCCTAAGTGCCCGGAAAGATGATTGACCGCGTCATCGCTACTCGTAACGTGAGGAACTGCTTCGCTGCAAAGCGAAAAACTTTAGTAACCAAAAAAGCTAGTTCATCTTGAAATGCTAACTCAGATTGTCAATCAACCAACTTGGAAACGCGCAGGCCGTCGGCAGGCTTCGCCTGGCTTGGCGCGAGGGCGAAGCTTGCTCATTTTTCCTTGACCGCGACGCCTGCTTCATAGATGCGGTTCTGACACAAAGCGTCCCCCAACGTTTGAGTTGACGCGGCGGCGCCCAATATCCTGTCACCTGTCACCCGTCACTTGTCACTGTTCTTTGGCTGCCGCTCGCGCCCAACGAGTTGTTGGGTTTCGCCCCGGCTCTGAGCTACTCTTCGACTTGCCACTTAACAATCGACTTGTAGAGTTTTTCCGAAATGTACTGCGTATCGGTCAACGCTCCTGTTTGCTTTGTCTTGATGATGCCCTTAAGGTTGACATCGAACACTTCGTAATTGTCGCTATCGATAGCCTGAACAGTGATGTCAACCTTGGCGTCCGATTTGGTCGTGTTCTTTAGCATGACCTTGATGGAGATCTTGAGGTCGCCATCAGAATCTGGGCCCGACAAGACTTTGTGCGCAAGTTCCAAGACTTCGACTCCCGGCGGCGGGCCGGCCGCGTGCGAGAAAACACCACTTAGGAGGATCGCGATTGTCGCCACGGCAACTCTCATGTGGATATGTTTAGGATGCATGGATCGTCCCCTCTTAACTTAAGCCGTCCAATGTCAAAGTTGGCGTGGCGGCGCGTTAATTCATCCTTCCGCCTTCATCCTTTGCACTTCACGCCGCCGCCGCTCGCGTCCAACGATTTGTTGGGCGGCGCCCGAACAGGAGAGCGATTCGGCGCAAGCATATGCTCAAGTCGGATGTCTGCGTCAACGAGTCGCGGAGCGACGACAGATATTAGCCCCGGGTGAGCGAGCGCAGCGAGCGTAACCCGGGGATCACGTCCCCTAAGAATCCCAAGCCCGCGAAGCGGGCGACAGAAGTTGCCAAAGCGCCACGACGATCACCCGCAGAGCGTCTGGAAGAGTTCCTTCGCTCGCCGCGCACCTTCGTCGCTAAGCACAACGATTTGGCTTTGCTCTTTGGGTCGCTGATCAAGCCCTTTTGATGTAAGCGATCCAACGCGTCCCAATCATGCCCCTTCCAAGCGCGAACCACTCCCCGTTCCGACGAAGACGTCAGATGCAGAAGAGCCAGCACCAAAGCGTCAACTTTCTCCGCGTTGTAATTCATGCGGGATATGTAAGACTCACGGATTGCAATGTCAATGCGACTGCGACAGTTTTAAAAGCAATCCAACGGTTGAGTTGACGCGGCGGCGCGATTTCATCCAAGCATCGCCGGATCAATTATGATACGAAACACGCTCCCGCCGCTCGCGTCCAACGATTTGTTCGGTGGCGCCGCATATTCAATAGTACGTCAGGATATAAGTGTTTTTGTTTCGCACGAAAGTCTTGTGCGCCTGTTCGCCCGCAAGTTTGATTTCGCCGTTCGCGCCAATGAGTCCGATTTCCGCGACGTCAAAAGCATCGGATTCACAGTCGCCCGTTGATGCGTTGTGTGCCGGCCTACAACGCGCAAGCAGCAGAGCCTCATCGGGATTCAACGTAAGAGTAACGAAGCGATTGTCAGCGTCAATCTTGTAGCGCGATGACGGCAGTGGTTGCCACGGAACCTCGTTGTCGAGCTGCGCAACCGGCAACGTTTCGGGTGCGCGATTCGAAAGAGCGGTGGGCGCACCTGGCAAGTTCGGCGGTTTCACGCGATATGAAACTGTCAGCGACGCGCGGGATGCGTTTACGACAATAAAGCTGTTGATGAAAGAACAGGACGAGCACAGGAGCGCAGTAACAACGACCAGCAGCAACGTAACATTCTGTTTGAGCGAGCCATTCATAAACTGAAAGCCACCGAACTAAGTATTATACGGAATGATTCCGTCTAACCGTCTCATAGCCCGTCTTATCCGTCATGCCAAGGATGCGGGACCGATTGCTCTCACTGCGAATCCATCGGACTCTGCACGCCCCGACCACCCCGATTCAGGACGTGAGTATAGATCATAGTCGTCCTCACATCCCTGTGCCCAGGCAGCTCCTGGACCGTTCGAATATCGTATCCCGCTTCCAACAAATGGGTGGCGAAACTATGCCTGAATGTATGGCAACTGGCGTTCTTGGCAATGCCCGCCCGGCGCATCGCGCTCTTCACTGATTTCTGAACTGAACTCTCCGATAAATGATGCCGGCGCCTGCAGCCGGTGCGAGGATCGGTGGAGAGTGTCGCGGCAGGGAAAACATATTGCCAGCCCCATTGTTTGGGAGCGTTCGGGTATTTGCGGGCCAAAGCGTACGGCAAATAGCCCTCTCCACCACTGGCGGCCGTGTCGTCATGGTGCAGGGTTCTTACTCTTACAAGATGACGAACCAGCGGATGCTTAATAACCTCAGGCAACATCGTGACTCGATCTTTCTCTCCTTTGCCATCACGAACCGTTATTTGCCCGTAGGTGAAATCGATATCTTTCACCCGCAGCCGCAAACTTTCCATCAGACGCAATCCTGAGCCATACAGCAAGGCAGCAACAAGCCGGTAAGCACCTTCAAGATTCGCCAGGATGCGTTTCGTCTCGTCCCGGGTGAGCACGACCGGCAGCCGCTTTGGCTTCCGCGCGCGTTCGATATTGGAAACGTAGGGAAGTTCTTTCTTCAGCACATCGCGGTAGAGGAAGAGCAGCGCGCTAAGAGCAACGGTTTAGGTGGACGCCGAAATTCCTCCCTCGACCGCGAGGTGAGAGATGAAGGCACGAATCTCTGCCTCGCCCATGTCAAGCGGGTGTCTCTTCTTATGAAACAGAACGAACCGGCGTATCCAGTTTACGTAAGCCTGTTCTGTGCGAATGCTGAAATGACGCATGCGAGAGATCGTGCGAACCTCTTCGAGCAAACGCGGCTTGTTTGTGGGCTGAGATACGGGCATGGGAAGTACTGCGAACTGTACCCCAGTCTCACGGGTAGGAAAAAGTGAGAGCTTTTGCAAAAAACTTGCTAAGCGATCCAAAAGTCTGAATTGCCTGTGTTTGACGAGCCGCCCTGCCGGGCGTTTAAGAGAGTGTCACAAGTTCGGGGACGAAGCGGGTTAATCCTGATTCCGGTTTGGCGGTCTTGCCTTCAGCGAGGAGCTTTTCGGTTTCGGCGACAAAGGCATCGACAATATTTTCGCCGGCCACTTTGCGCATGGGCACGCCGTCTTTGAAGATCATGCCGACGCCGCGGCCGAAGGTGATGCCAAGTTGCGAATCGTGGGCCTCACCGGGACCATTGACTGCGCAACCCATGATGGAAAGATGCAGAGGCTCTTCGACGTGCGCAAGCCGACGTTCGATCTCGGTCACTATCTCGACGAAGTTATCGACATCAAGCCGTCCGCACGTGGGACATGCGACCACGGTCACGCCGCGCGTGCGTAGTCCAAGCGACTTCACAATCTCCCAGGCAACGCGCACTTCTTCCTGAGGTTCCGCGGCCAGTGACACGCGAATCGTGTCCCCTATGCCCTCGTGGAGAAGAATGCCGAGTCCGATTGATGACTTGACCGTGCCAGTGAACGCGGTGCCTGCTTCGGTGACGCCAAGGTGAAACGGATAATCAACCTTCTCAGCCAGCAATCGATAAGCAGCCACGGTGCGTTGAACGTCCGATGCCTTCAGCGAAATCACAATGTCGGTGAAATCGAGATCTTCGAGAATCTTGATGTGGCGCATTGCCGACTCGACCATCGCGTCAGGCGTGGCTGTGCCGTACTTTTTCAAAAGATCTTTTTCGAGTGACCCACCATTAACGCCGATACGAATGGGCACTTTCTGTGTCTGCGCGGCGCGCACAACTTCAACAATCCGTTCGTGCTTGCCGATGTTCCCTGGATTCAGCCGCAACTTATCGATACCTGCCTCGAGCGCCATCAAAGCCAGTTTGTAATGAAAGTGAATGTCCGCGACGATCGGTACTTCAGGAACGCGTTTGCGAATTTCCTTCAAGGCAATCGCGGCGTCATTGTCGGGCACGGCCAGGCGCACGATCTCGCAACCGGCGCTGACCATTTCCTCGATCTGCGCCACGGTAGCGCCGACATCGGAAGTGTCAGTCT
>DATENS010000080.1:0-9753 GCA_035274925.1 Pyrinomonadaceae bacterium
ATCCGGAAATCGCGTTCACGCTGACGAACAACGGCCGCGAGACGTTGCGCGTCGCGCCGGCAAAAGACTTGCGCGACCGCGCTTACCAGATATTTGGCGCTCAGTTTCTGGACAGCCTGCTGGAGGTTAACAACGCCATCAGCGAGCCCACCGAAACCAGTTTTTCACTGCCGCAAATTGCCAAAGTTCAGGGTTTTGTTTCGGCGCCACGCGAACGGCGTACTTCGCGCGACGGGCAATTTCTTTTCGTGAACGGGCGTTTTGTCCGCGATCGTTTGATTGGCCGCGCGCTGTCGGAAGGTTACCGCTCAATTTTGCCGCACGGCGTTTATCCGATCGCCCTGCTGTTCATCGACGTTCCGCTTGAGGAAGTCGACGTCAACGTTCATCCGGCGAAAACGGAAGTTCGGTTTCGGCGCGCTGCGGCGGTTGCTGACTCAGTCCGCGAGGCGGTGCGTTCAGGTCTGGCGAGCGCCGGATATGCGCCCGCAGCGGATATTCGGGACACAGCACCCTCTCCTGATCAAGGCGGCGTTGAATCAGATGTTCGGTCAAGCGAGACGAGCGAAACTTCTGACGCCAGCACGGCGCCAGCCCGCACCTTTGAATTACAACCCCAACCTCAACAAGAGCGGATCGCCTTTGCGACTGCGCGCGCGGAGGCGCCCCCGGTTGCGAGTGATTTTTCGTCCCCAGCGTCCGCCGGTGCGGCCACGACGGCTGCAACTCCAGCCAGAGTTCAGGCTGAAGAGACATTTACCGAAGTCGACTTCTCGCGCGCGGCAGGCGACATCAAAGCTTTTCCCGACCTGCCGCCGCTCGATTCTGCGATCAAGTTCGTGCGCGAAGTTCCGGTCGAGTCTGTCTCAGCCAACATTCGTCCCCTCGGACAACTCGACGAAAGCTTCATCATTGCTACTGACGAAGAAGGCCTGCTGCTTATCGATCAGCACGTCGCCCACGAACGGGTTTTGTTTGACAAGTATCGTGCGTTAGAGGCGTCGCGCCGGGCCGAGTCACAGCAGATGTTGATTCCTGAAACCTTTGATCTCACTCCCGCGCAAGCCGCAGCCTTCGACGCGGCGGCAGAGGAACTGGAGGCGTACGGCTTTTCATTGATGCGGCTGTCCGGCCGCACGGTCGCCATCAAATCGACGCCTGCCGACTTGCCGGCCAGTGAAGCGCGAAACGTTCTGTCTGAGGTTTTTGATACGGTTGATGCTGAGAAACGCGGCGCGGCGCGCGCCACCTTGCGCGACGAGATCGCGGCGTCGCTGGCATGTCACGCAGCCATCAAAGTGAACATGCCGCTGGCGCCCGAGAAGATGCGTTGGCTAATCGATCGTTTGTTGCTGACTTCTTCGCCTACCACATGCCCGCACGGGCGCCCGGTGATTTTGCGTCTGGCGACCCAGGACATCTTGAAGGGCTTCCACCGGATTTAATGTCAGAAGCCCGACCGTAAGGGCGGGCAAGCTGAATCGCTATACAAACGTAAAATGCGAGTTGCCCTCCCTGACGGTCGGGTTCCGACACACTAATGCGCCCACGGCAGACTCTTTAATTGCCACTCATCGTCCGGAAACTTTTCGGCTAATTCTGTCGCGACCTCGCCCAAAACCGTGTGATCGTTGGTGGCTTTATAGTGACATACGCCGCGCCAATAGAGCGCTTCCGCCACTACGCCTGTGCCGGCATGTTTTTCGATGGACTCTGCGTAAGCCTTTTCAGCGTCCGCGAACTTCTTGTGCATGAACGCGACCCGCGCCAACCCCATGTCGAGCCGCGCGTGAAACCAATCCTTCGGCAGGTAGCCTTCGATCCGGTAGCACTCAATGCCCGCGGAATCCATGACCAGAATGGTCGGCGTCCAAAGCGCATTAAAACGCTTGAACCAGGCAGGATGTTCTTTGATATGAGCTTCGAGCGGGACGAAGGTTTGATTGATGAAGCTGGCGATTTTTTCGTCGCTGTAGGACTCGGCTTCCAGCCGAGCGCATGCACCTCAAGCGGGCGCGGCTGAAAAATCTATCAAGAGCGGTTTGTTCTGGGTCTTAGCATCAGCGAGTGCCGCATCCGCGTCTGTGAGCCAATTAACGAGCATAGGTCACCTTCCTTCTTGAAAAGCGTACTTGCCTTTCGAGACGACTAGTATTTGGCAGGGGTGTTGCGTGACCATTATGGCTCACGTAGGGCGAAACATCTAATTTGAAGACGTGCAAGATGCACGTGCCACCTACAGTTGATCCAAGGTCGCTATGACGAGCTCCGGGTCCTGGAGATCCGGCAACAACGCATCGGGTTCATGCTGCCGGAGATCATCAGCCGAGTGAATCCGGCCAGTCGCCACGGCAACCACGCGCGCGCCGAAATGACGAGCGCAGGCAATGTCATTCGGAGTGTCGCCGATCACGATAAACTGCTCCGGCTCCAGCTCGACGCCAAGCTGCCGGTTGATTCGCTCAGCGGCCAGCGCCGGTAAGTCGCGTCGATCAAAAGATTCGTCGCCGAATGCGCCGGGTAATTTGAAAAACCTGGCCAGCCCGGTGGCCTCGACTTTCAAATAGGCGGCAGGTTCGATGTTTCCAGTCAGCAATGCCGATTGATAGCGAGGATGAGTGTCGAGCGCCTCGAGTGTCTCAAAAGAGCCGGGAATGGCTTCGATCACGTGAGCGCCATTTCCCACCGCTCGCTTCATTTCTGCGATGTAGCAGGTCCGCAGCTGGTCCTTGCGCGCGCTTATGTGCTCGCGGGTTATGCCTTCACAGCGCAGTGCCTCTTCGACAATCTGCAAGTCCGTCATTCCGGACACGGTCATGCCGTGCAGCGCTCCCGCCGTACCGAACACCGACTCCAACATGGGAATCGTGTAATCCTTGAACGTTCCAAAACGCCGGCCGCGCACCAGCGTGCCGTCGAGATCCCAGAGGAGGATGCGTAAAGATTGATTCATTTATTCATTCTTTCATTGATTCAATGAGTCAACAGATCAATGAATCAATTCACTCTACAATCGCCAGCACATCGCCCGCGTTAACTGTCACTCCGGGCTGTACGTTAAGTTCTGAAACTTTTCCTGCTTTTGGGGATTTCATTTCGTTCTGCATCTTCATCGCTTCGACGACGACGATACCGGCGCCGGCATCCACCTCAGTGCCAACTTCGACCATTACGCGCACGACCTTGCCGGGCATCGGCGCGATGATGCGGGCTTCGCCCCCATGAGCACTGGCGCTCGCCGCGATGCCCAGCCGCTTTGGGTCCACAATCCCAACCGAGAATTCTTTAGTGCCCACAACGACCGCGACGCTCTCGTCTGATTCAACACTTCCCTGCACCCGGCAATCGAACACCTGTCCTTCGCAGATCACGGTGAACCGGCCGGGGGCCTTTGGCCGCACGTCCAGCCGATAACTGCGCCCGTCGACGTCGGCAAAAACCTGGCTGCCTTCATCACGAATCTGAATGGCCGTTTGGATTTCCCCGATGGTAGCGTCAAGTTTCATTTGGTGTCGCTGAAGGAGCGAATAATTGTGCCTAGCGGCGCTCAAAAGCTCGTCTACGCGGCTCGCGATCCAGTCCCGCAGCGCGTCCTTTCACTTTCCATTGGCTCTGTTCGACCACCTTACCAGTGTCCGCCAAACGATTTTGCGAACGAACATAAGCCAGGCTAGCCGTAATGATGGCAAGGTCTCGCTCAGTGCGGGACTCACTAATGGTGCGTTCTTCTCGACGCTCGTTGAAACGCGAAATGAATCCGGTGTCGAGATGCGCGGCTTTGAATTCCTCATCACGCACGATCTCGCGAAAGAATGGCAACGTAGTCTTGATTCCGCCGACGGCGTATTCGTCCAATGCCCGGCGCAGGCGATCGATTGCCTGGGGACGTGTTGGAGCCCAGGCGGCCAGCTTGGAAATCATCGGATCATAATGAATAGAAACTTCGTCTCCTTCGCTGACCCCGCCATCGTCGCGAATTCCCGGCCCCGCAGGCACACGCAGAAACGTAATGCGGCCCGGCGACGGAAAGAAATTATTCTCCGGATCTTCGGCGTAGACGCGGCATTCAATTGCATGGCCTTGCCAGCGGACGTCGTCTTGCCGGAAAGACAATTTTGAGCCGGCGGCGACGGCGATCTGCTCGCGAACCAGATCGATTCCGGTGACCAGCTCGGTCACAGGATGCTCAACCTGTAAACGCGTATTCATCTCGAGAAAGAAAAAATCGCGCGTGGTATCCGAAAAAAGAAACTCAACTGTCCCGGCGCCTACATAATTTACGGCGCGCGCGATCTTGACGGCCGCCTCGCCCATTTTTTCACGCAACTTTGGATCGTTAATCGGCGACGGACATTCCTCGATTACTTTTTGGTGGCGGCGTTGAATCGAACATTCGCGCTCGCAGAGGTGGACACAATTGCCTTGCGTATCCGCAAATATCTGAATTTCAATGTGGCGTGGTTTCTCCACCACCTTCTCGAGATAGATTTCCGAATCGCCGAATGCCGAGGCTGCTTCAGACTGCGCCGCTTCAAAAGCCGATTGCAGTTCGTCCTCTGCCGCGACCTGCCGCATTCCTTTGCCACCACCGCCGGCCGCTGCTTTCAGCATGACTGGATAGCCGAACTTAGTCGCCAGCTCGCGCGCTTCCGCAAAGTCTTTGAGAGCTTCCGTGGTGCCCGGCACGACGGGCGCCCCGGCCGCCAAGGCGGCGCGCCGGGCGCTGGTTTTGGACCCCATGACTTCCATTGCTTCAGCCGTGGGACCGATAAAAGTCAGACCGGCGTCGCTGACCGCGCGCGCAAACTCCGCGTTCTCAGCCAGGAAGCCGTAGCCCGGATGAATGGCCTCGGCGCCCGCATGTTGGGCGGCGTCAATAATCGCGGGGATGTTGAGGTAACTTTCGGCGGAAGCCGCCGGCCCGATGCAGTACGCTTCGTCGGCCATGCGCACGTGCAGCGCCCCGGCGTCAGGTTCAGAGAAAACTGCCATGGGCGAGATTTGCAGATCCCGGCAAGCGCGTATTACGCGCACCGCGATCTCTCCCCGGTTTGCGATCAGGATTTTTTGAAACATTCAACGGGTCCGTGGTCAGTTGTCGCACGCACTTCGACCTAGATGTGTACCACAAGCAACTGACGACTGACCAATGACAGAGACGATTAGACTACGAATGAATTGGCGGGCCGCCGGGGATCATATCTGAGCGGTACTCGGGCCCCGGGAAGATAGTCGTACTCGCGCAGAAGCTGCTGCTTGTCCTGGCATTGACAGGTTTCGTACTCGACGCCACCGATCTCGTAACTGTACGAGAGCATCGTGTTTCCATCAGCATCTGTGTCGGTGCTGAGAATGGTCGCTTCACCTATGCGGCCGGTTTGCAAGAGCAGTCTACGGCGGGCAACTTCTGGATCTTCTTTTTTTCGACGAAGGCGAGCCAGGAAGGACATGGGCGGCTAAGGGGTGTTGGTGCCTGCGCTCACATAATCACGAAAGTCGGGCAGCGTCATGATGAGCCCATCGCGGATTACCAGGTCGTCATCCGTGTTTCGCTTCTTGTCAGGCCCAGGCAGACGCAGGTCGTAATTTGTGAATGAAACTGCGGGCTGGTCAATGGTTGTAGTCAGCGAAGCCGTGCGAATCGCTCCCCCTCGCTGAAGCCTCTTGTTCTTGGGCGCCGCCGCCGCCACCACGGCGCCGGGCTGATAGTCGTTCGAATCGACAACTTGAAGCGCTTCAGCGATCGAGCCATCCGGATCCGGCAGCGTCTTTAACTGGTTTACCAAATCATCCTGCGGTGGCAGGGTGCCATGCAAATCCCGATATTGCAGGAGCGCCCGATGTAACGTGTAGCCGCGCGCCTGTTCGGCCGCGTCAAACGCCCATTGCCGGCGCCGCAGCCGCTCGGGAACTGTAACTCCGATCAAGGTGCCCACTAACAAGGTCGCGACGATCGCCGCAGAGAAGCCCGTGCGCGCCAGACGCAGGCCGGCAAAGCGTTCCGGGTTGCGACTGATGTTGCGGGTCAAACGTGCGCCGGTCCAAATCGTGGCCACGGCCATGGGCAGCGCCACCCACTTCGCTTGCCAGGCGGCTACCTGGCCGGCGTTAACAATCGCCCCAAACTGCAGGGCTGCGCCTTTGATGATCCATCCGGCTACCGTCGAGCCGAGAAACGCGATCAGCATCACCAGGCCACTGGCCGCCGCGATGACGGCCGGACCGTAAGACAAAAGTTGATGGTCAGGTTTGGCTAAAGGCGGGCCGACAGCTCGGGCGCCACAAGAGGGGCAGCCGACACAAAGTTGACCTTCGACACTGGAGCCACAAGCGGGGCAGATAATCAAGACTTAATACCTCGAAATAAAATGCGCGGACTAAATTAGACTGAGACTCGGTGTTCGTCAAGAGTAATCTGTCGACGAACCAGTCCCGTTCATTTACTAGCTGGTTTTCGCCGCAAAAGTTGGTTCCGGCCTTCGCTCAGTTGCCTGCGATTGCGTCGTCGAAGCAGCGCCCGACTGGGCCTCGCCGGCCTTAACTCGATTCAATTCCCACCACGTGTGGAACATACGGTGCGCAAAAGTCCAATAGGATCCAATCGCCAGCACCCACAACACCGCCGGCATTCGGTTCAACAGAAAATTTTGCGAACCCGGCCTTGTCGACAGCGCTCCGATAATAAACAGCACCACACGTTCGGGACGACGAAGAAATCCTACGTCGCATTTCGGGATGATGCTTTCGGCGCGAGCGCTCGCGTAACTGACCATTATCGAACCCATCATACCCGCGCCCGCCAGAAACACATTGAGCGTTGAGTGAAACTCAGTATCGCGAGCATAAAAGACCATCAACCCGACAAAAACAACCATATCGGAAAGACGATCCAGCGACGAGTCCAAAAATCCGCCGAAACGCGTTACCCGTCCTGACAGGCGCGCCACTTGCCCGTCGAGCATATCGAACAGGTTCGCGATAATCAGAACAATGCCGGCCCAGAAGAACTTCCCAAATCCAAAGAGCAAACCCGAACCGACGTTAATGCTTACGCCGACCAGCGTGAGAATGTTCGGGTTGATGTGCCCATACGCCAACCAACGCACCATGGCGTCGATAATGCGCTGTCCAGCGCGCCCGATACTGGCTCCAAACATTCTTTTCCCTTAGTCGTTTCTCCGCTACAAGTTGCTCTGATCAGCCGTCAATCGGAGGGAACTTCAGAAAAGAATCATAGGAACGCGGAGCAGGAGTGTCAAGACAACTACTTCTTCACCTGCAGTTTTGTATCAACTCTCAGCCAACGCCTAGTAGTCTTTGTTTCCTTTTCGCGTCGGCTTTGATGATGGCGCGTCGCCTGGCCTCTGGGCAGGTTTGACTTCTACCGGTGCGGCGGTCGTCGTCGATGGCTTTCGCACCAAAGGTTTTCGATTGCCTGCCGGCGCAGTCTGGCGCCCGGTGTAGGACAAACGATTAATTACCGCAATGTAGCCCTGCGCGCCGTTCTGGTCAGCACCGCTCGGCACCAGGAACAAATAGAACGCTCCCAACGCGGGATGTTCGACCAGGTAAGTATCCTGCGTCAGCTCGCGACTGCCACCACGGAAGTGAAGCGTAAAAGACTCCCGGCCTCCTTCGCGCGAAATCTTCGGCGACAAGGTATCTTCCACTTTTTCCAAAACGACCTCGACCAGCCCTGCTCGACGGAGAGTAAAAACTGAATTTACGTATTGCTGAAAAGTCGCCAGCGTGTAGTTTGATAGCGGATCCTCAACGGGCGCAATCTGGCCCTGGGCCAGGGCGCGCAAACTGGGCTGGAAAGAAATTCCGGCGACAAGAGCGGCGAGCGTGCCGGACTTTATGAATAATCTTCGCGAAATCGACATCGGGTCTTTATCCTCACAGCGACCCGGCTGCGGAGGCGTCGGGTTGATATCTCACATAGGCGAGGACGGACATTCTAGTATCTTTTTGCCCGGCCGTACAATGGTTTTTGACCAAATCCTCTTAAAAGATTAGCTAAAAATTAGGCCAATGGCTGAGGTCGGATTCCTGGCCCAGGCGAATCGGGAAAATTGCCAGCAAAATCCCCAATTATTGACCTGGCTGGTCGTGCAAGGTGGTGAGCCGTTTGATTTCAAATCTTCGTGAACCGGCCGGTGTGGTAACCGTCACTTCGTCGCCTTCCTCTTTGCCCATCAGACTGCGCCCGACAGGCGAAACCGTCGAAATCAAACCGGCGGGAGGATCGGTTTCTTCCGGCGTGACCAGCCGGTAAGTCACTTCCTCTTCCCGTTCGCCGTCGTACAGGACCACCGTCGAACCATAGCCCACCTTGCCGCGCGGGATTTTAGACAGGTCAATCGACGACACTTCACTCATCCGCTGGCGTAGTTCACGAATGCGCGCCTTGACCATCGTCTGGCGCTGAAGCGCGGTCTGATACTCGGAATTCTCGCGCAGATCGCCAAACTCGCGCGCGCGCTTGATCTCCTTCGGCAGGTGCACGCGCAACTCTGATTCCAGCTCGTCCAATTCGTTCTGGAGTTTTTGCTTTACTTCGATGCTCATACTCTTTAGAAAAACAAAACCACCCGCTCGCGCAGGTGGTCGAAACTGCCTGCCGGGATGCTTACGCTTTGCCCTTGTCGCTCAGGGCTTCTTCAACTGCCTGTCGCATCAGGGCCGGCGTGGACAGCTGGTTAAAGCCCTGAAAGTGTTTCACGACTCGGCCATCGCGCGAGATTACAAAGCTCTGCGGGATGACACTGCGGCCACCCATAATCTGCACTAGCGGCGCCGCCAATGTTCCATCGTCCCAAAGAATTCGGTAATCAACCTTCTGAGTCTTTATGAACTCTTTCACGTGCGCCTGATCGTTTCGCTCGTTATAGGTAGTGGCCAACCCCAGAACTACTAAACCGCGGGACTTGTATTCGTTATTCAACTTCACGAGGTCGGGCATCTCGAGCCGGCACGGCCCACACCACGTGGCCCAGATATTCAGAACCACAACCTTCTTGTCATAGTCAGAGAGTTTTAGCGAGCTCCCATCCAGCGTCTTCACCTGTGCGTCGCGTATCTCCGACGGCAACGCCACCGGTCCCGTGACGGGGGCGGGTCGTGTCGCCGCGGCCGGACTCGACGCCACCGCAGGCGTCGCGCTATTGGTCCCTTGACGGCCTTGTTCGCCCGAGCTACAACCCGCGATGACAAGGGCAATGAGTGCCAGAACCACGCAGCCTAAAACTATTTTGACCGCACGGGCGGGCTGTCGGAAATCCATTGACGGCATCAGCTAAACATCTCCAGTCGACTCAGCGCATCTTTTCGGTTGCGACGCGAAACGTCGCGACGCGCGTTAGATCGTCGCCAATAATCGCATATTCACCCGGTACAAGCGAAGTGCGGGGTCGCAATTCCATAAACGCTTTGTCGCCGACAGTCGCCAGCACCCGGACTATAGGTTTGACGATTTGATCGGAAGAAATTGCGAGCCCGGCGAGGCCTGCCTGGGAAACCGCGGTCGCTCGCCTCACTCCTTTGCCCGTACTTAGCCAAACCACAAATGGCGGATGAGAACCCTGCCGGGTCGAGGCAAACAGAAAGAGCCTGGGATTAGGGTCGAGTGCAACCGCGGCGCGTTCGCCCTTCACTTCCAGGTAGCTGGTCTTCGAACTTTTCGCAATTTTGTTGGTGTTTATGGGACTGCGAGCTTCCTCAACCGGCAACGGGGTAAGGTTGTTTTGGCTG
>DATENS010000081.1:0-13803 GCA_035274925.1 Pyrinomonadaceae bacterium
TTAGAGGCGGGCTACCGCCCGCCCGTCGGGCAGTAGCCCGACGCTAAACTGTTTCTTCCGATGTTGATTCTCGACAATGTCTCAGTCAATTACGGCGCTATTGAAGCGCTGCGCGGCATCTCGATGCGTGTCGAGCAGGGCGAGGTCGTGACACTCATCGGCGCCAACGGCGCCGGCAAGACGACCACCTTAAGAACAATCACTGGGCTGCTCGAACCCAAGGAAGGCCGCATCACGTTTGAAGGCGACGAGATCGGCGGCACGGCCACGCACAAACTGGTGGCGCGCGGCATCTCGATGTCGCCGGAAGGCCGCGGCGTTTTCGCCAACCTCTCAGTCCGCGAGAACCTGAACATGGGCGCGTATCTCCAGAAGAACCGCGGGCAGATTGCCGGAGACATGCAAAAGGTATTTGAGATGTTTCCGCGATTGAAGGAGCGCGAGCATCAGAAGGCGGGCACGCTTTCCGGCGGCGAGCAGCAGATGCTGGCGATGGGCCGTGCGCTCATGTCGCGCCCGCGCCTGCTTTTGCTTGATGAGCCTTCGCTGGGCCTGGCGCCGCTTGTAGTCCACACCATCTTTGAAGCGATTGAAGAAATCAGAAGCAAAGGCACGACGATTTTGTTAGTCGAGCAGAACGCCCACGCCGCCCTCCACCATTCTGATCGCGCTTATGTGCTTGAGACGGGATCGATCACAATGGAAGGCCCCTCAAAAGACCTCGCCAACGATCCGCGGATTAAAGAAGCCTACCTCGGCGAGTAACAAAGAACGATTTGAAAGTCTCATTCACACCCCGCTTCAGCGAGGTGTTGGCTGCACGCATTTTCATTGTTAACCGTTTCAACGGTTTGCGGAATGAAGGTGGGCGCGAGTCACCTCGCTGAAGCGAGGTGTGAATGAGAGATTTCTTTCACGCAGTCTCGTCATCCCGTCACAGGCCCCGAGTCGCCAGCACTTCCCGTGCATCGTCGCGATTCCCGTCGCTGCTAATTCTTCTCGGCGCTTGAAAGAACTGCAGGTCAAATCCGAGCTGCTTGTAGAGTTTGACGATGCGTTTCGTTGCCTGATTTGAAAGCAGCACAGGGCCACGGTGCCGTGCGAGTAACTCCGCCGTGCGTTTCTGATCGTCCCAGGTGAATCCGCCGGCACTGTAGCTGGTGAACTCAACGTCGTAAGGCGGATCGGCGTAAACAAAATCATCCGGTTCGATTGGGAGTTGCTCCAGGTCGTTATGAGTGAACGACCATCTCCGAAAAAGTTCACGATAGGAATCAAAGTCCGACCTGTAGTTAACGCTCTTGTATCTGCCGAACGGAACATTGAATTCGCCGCTGAGATTGAAGCGGCACAGTCCGTTAAAGCCGGTGCGATTCAAATAATAAAAAAGCTGGGCCGCTTCTTTGGTTCCCGCGCCACCATCTCTTACGAGCTGATTGAAACGATCGCGGTGCTGATAGAAAAGTTCGCGGTCGTAACGAGCCTTGATCGTGAGCGAGAGCCCGCGCCGGACCTGCTGATAAAAATTGATCAGGTGTGGATTGACATCATTCAGAAGCGCGCGCGCCGGCTGTAAACCAAGCGCCACGGCAAGTCCACCGCAAAACGGCTCGACAAACCGGCGGCGCTGGTGGCGAAGCCAAAGAGGCACGACATGTGGCAACAGCCAGCGTTTGCCGCCTGCCCACTTCAACGGAGGACTCAATTGCGCGGAACCCGAATTGAGAACGCGTTTGCCGGCGCGGCTATCTGACTTTGGCATGATGCTTCGGACGATATCAGCGCGAAATACCAGGCGTCAAAACCCCATTCAATGTCCCTCAGAACCCGGCGGCTTCCAAACTCGCATCCGCGATCGCCGACGATTCGCTAATCCCAAAGAGAAGGGCCCGGGCCTTAACAGTCTCGGCCGCCATTGACTTGATTATACGCGTGTAGGGCGGCGGGCCGTTCGGCACCAGCGCAGTGCCTTCGTTCGGACCGAGAATTTCCAGCTGTATCGGTTCCGAATTCAGAACGTCATCGCCCATTCGATACGAAGTCTTCAGTAAGCGCGCTTCGGCCGCTGCCTGGCCCAAGCCGGCGACCGTGCCAAAGATAAATCCGGTTAGCGCCGCCCGCCCCACGCCTTCATCCAGACTAACGTTTTCTCCACCGATGTTTCGGTCGATTACGTTGGACATAAACTGGTTGAAAGCGTCGCCCGATGCACCCAGCGCCATTCCGGTGGGCACATAAACAAAAGAACGGGCGATGAAAGATGTCATCCTCATTTCGAAACCCTCAGCCATTCCTCTTACGGCGGCCGCACTGTAAGCTTCGGCGATGTTGCCGACTCCGAATGAAACTCCGCCGGTAATGCCTCCGATTAAAGCGCCCACTGCGGCGTCTGCCAGGAACCCCTTATAAAATGTACCGGCGCTCTGGTCCCGGTGCGTACTCGCATAGATCACGCCATTTAGTCCCGCCCCCAGGAAGGCGCCGGCCACGATGGCGCCCACAGGCGCGGCCGCCCCACCCGAAAGAATGATGGCGGCGCCAATTCCAATTAGCAGCAGGCCAATCCCGATACCAATTAGAACGTCTCGTAACCCGTGTCCTGTGGGATCGATGTTGTTAATCGGGTTGTTCAATTCAAAGGCGTAACGATTCAGCACGTCCGCCAACAGATAGTTGGGTGCGCCCAATTGACTGTCCGGCGTCAGGAACCGGCCGGTCATGGGGTCATAGCAACGAGCGCCGAAATAGTAAAGCCCGATAGCGCCATCCCATTCCTTCTGTTCGTACTTGAGCTGAAAGTCGTTAGCTCCGGTCATTATTCGGTATTGACCATAACCGTTGTAAGAGACGCGACTCGCCAACGTTCCGTCTGAGCCGAAAGTCTCGGTCGTGCTGCCCTTGTAATCTCGTCTGAAGTACAGAATGCCGCTCGCGGATCCGGTGGTGATCGAGGCAGCGGCCCCCCGATTGTCGAGTAGGAATTTCGTAATCGAAGCCGGGCCATTCGCCAGACGCGTAACCTGATAGGCCGGGTTGATGTAAAGCACTTCGGTGCCGTCCGGATCAATCTGGCGCAGGCGATTCCCCAGATAGTCGGACAGCATCTCGCGCACAGTTGTATTGGTCGCCGTTTGCGATACCCGCCGAAGACAACCAAGACCGTCGTATTCAAACGTCAGCTCCTGGCCCGCGGCTGTGCGGGTGCTTGTCCGGCCACAGGGATCGACCGTGGCCGAATACACGACATTCCCATTCGCCTGTCCGGTTAGCGGAAAGTGCGCCTGGTAGGTATAGCTGACGCCTTCCTTCGAAGTGAGATTGCCTGAGGCATCGTACTCATAATTGGCCGGATCGAAACCCGGGATAATCGATGTTTGGAGACGCTTGTTGAGATACGTGAAGGTCTGACCATTGCCCGATCCACTCTGGTCGGCAATTCCAAGTAGCTGTTTCAGCAGATCATAATAATAGGCAAGATTAAGGACCGCGCCGGCGCTGCCGCTCACAACCTCGCCGTAGACCTGACCGGTTGGATTAAATGTGTAGTTGGTTACGACCCCGGGGCCAGGCAGTATGCCCTGCCCATAGATCAATCTCCCAGTTTTACCTGTCGCGTTGTACTGCTCCAAAGGATAGTCGGCTCTTGCGCCGTCCAGTGACTGGCTGACGAGCTTGCCGAAAGAATAATCGCGAACCAGCGTGGTGGCATCGGGCATCGTTTGTTCGACCACGCGTTGTTGGGGATCAAAAATCGAAGTAGTGACGAAAGGCGTGGGTTCGCCGGCAATCGTTAAGGTGGTCTCGCTGGCGTTGCCGTAATCGTCATAACTGAAATCAAATTGAGATTCGGTGGACTTATCGGTCGCCTCTACTTTGACCCTGATCAAACGCCCCTGCCCTTTTACTGACGGATCATCATAGGTGTAAAGGAACACACGGCCGTCACTGAGGGTTTTCGTCTTAACTCTATTGAGATTGTCGTATTCGAAGACTATGGATTTTCCGGCCGCATCGGTTTGTCGCTCAAGCTGGCCCGTGACCGGGTCATAGTCGTAAGTCATCGCTTTCACGTTTGGATCGTTGGTGGAGTTCTGATCCGGATTATCAAAAGTCAGACGGCGATCGAGCGAGTCGTAAGTAATATTATTGCTGATTCCGTGGGGACTGGTGGCAGTGGCCGGATCGGTGGCGCTCTTCATCCGCGCAATCGGATCGTAGCCGAAGCTGGTCGTGGCGTTGCCATCGGCAGGGACGACAACTTGTTGTACCTTGTCCGCCCCGTCATAAAAGCGATGCTGGAAAACCTGAGTATAGGCCGTGTCGGAACCGGCCGCGGATGTCATCGTCACCTGTCCCTGAGTCTGATATTCCCAGGTGGTGGTGGAAATATCGTTTCCGTTTGGCCCGCATGGCTCCTGGCGCGTTATCGGCCGCTCCAGCACATCATAAGCTGTCTTGGTTGCGTGCGGCGCTTGAGCGACGATTGAAGAAGTTGAAAAGAAGGGCACACTTTGCAGGACTATCTTTCCGTCCGCATCGTAGTCGGTCAATGTAGCGACGTTGCCGGCGCTTTGGCCGGTTTGCGCGAAGGTCTCGCGGTTACGCGCGAGCCCGTCAACGTAAGTCTGCGTCCAGATAAAGTTGCGTGCCGAGTCGACCGGAAACACTTGCAGCGATAATACTTCGCTATAGATACCCTGCCGGCCATCGTCCAGATAATTGGTGGCTTCGAGAGTTACTACCTTGGCCGCCAAAAATGCCTGACGCAAATCCGGCGTGCCGGTCACCAGTGAGGTCAACGCGTTCGCATCTCCGACTGCTCCCGGTAACGTCGGAACCGGTCCCTGTGCGAGCATCTTCCGGCCAAACGGATCCAATCCCTTAATCGAGATTGCCTGGTTCGGCTGGCGCTGCGCTACTTCGATCCCAAACCGCGGATCGAATCCATATTCGGTGACCAGCGAAAGGCCTTGCTCATCAGCCGGAGACGTCATGCGCATGCGAAAAGTGTGGTAGTCGGGTTCGTAGTCGGATCTTGTTAAAGCGCCGCCCGGCGCGGTTTCGGTTATCCGGTTGCCGAAGGCGTCATATTGATAACTGGTGGTGAGATAGCCGTTGTGAACGTTGTCCCATTGGCTCTTGGATTCCAGGTTGAGGGTCGAGGCTGTGTAGGTGTTTTGCTCGAGTCGATAGTCTCCTGGCAGGAATTGTGTGATGTCCGCATCGGTCGCGTTGGCCGACACCTTGGCGTAGCGCAAGAACCCCAATCGCCATCCGTCCGTCGAAACATTGTTTTCATACAAATTGTAGCGATAGACTTCTGCTGACGGATCGAGCGGCCGGCCATTCTGATCGACATAGCCCAATTGCACATGCGTCTTCTGGTTGCCGTAGTCGTCGTAGTCAAAGGTCTGGCCAAGCGCATAATCAAAGTGATCGGCGCCATAGTCGTAGTGCTCCTGACGTGAAGCAACTTCGAGAACTTCGACCACCGGAGTTTTGAGACCACTCGCGCCCGCGGCCCGCGTGTATGACCGGAACTGAGAAGTCTCGAAGATCAGGAGTATCGCGTCTTGACTCTTTGCAACGCGCGGATCGGTCGCGTAATTCCCATTGGCCTCGATCCGGTTGGAGGCCTGCGTGCCGGTAAAGGGATAGTCCTGATTAAAGGTCCGGACGGTGTTACGCCCGGACGTCCGGTCGAGCTTGCCGAAAGTATTAAACCCCTCCCAACCGCGGCCCAGCAGATCGATTCGCGCGCCGGAATAACTCATTGAGTAATCGCACGAATAGCTAAACCGGTTAAGACTCGGGTCGTTGCTCTGAGAATATTCCGAGACCACATAGGTGGCCTGGCCCAGCACGGCCTGGACCGGAAACTGAGTCGGCGTTAACGGATTGCAGTAGCGCAGTCCGGTGACTTTCGGAAATTCGGCTTCGCTCGACTGGCTGTAAACTCGCGAGTCGGTCATGGGCAGATATTGAATTTTCACCAGATCGCCGAGCGGGTTTGTGATGCTCGTAACCAGGTCCGGGTATGGACCCGACGAGACATAGGGAACCAGGCTTACCTGTTGATTGGCATCAGGAGCCATCCGTAACAGATCGGCCTTACCGTCTCCATTGAAATCGCCGGGAAAGAACTTTGCCAGCTTAACCGCGGAGCCCGCCAGGCCTGCATTGAAAGTGGTTTGTTCCCAAAACCGGCCTGAAGGCGAGGCCATATAGACAGTAAACATCAGGTCTTCGCTGCCGGATATCCATTTGTTAACGAGTGCAGTTAGCCCTCCTCCGTTGAATCCCATCGGATAGAAATCTCCGAGGGTGCGATTCTCAAGAGCAGTGTCGGGTCCAGCGACAAAACCACCGGCGGCGTTGCACAAGAAAGTCGTGAGGTGCAGCGTCGTGCCGTTCGGATTGGGCTCCTGCCAAACCTGTAGGAGGTCCATAACTCCGTTGCCGTTCACATCCACGGGCAGGAATGCCTTCTGGTCAGCCAGGTTGAAACTACCGAGGTCGCTTTCAACTTGCGCGGCAAACGAAACCTGATCGATCGAGAGACATACTGAAATGTAGGCTGTGGCGATGATGTTTTGATTCGAACCGCGTTGCCAGATACGAACCAAATCCATCATGCCGTCGCCGTTAACATCCATTGCCCAGAAGGCCAGAGGCGTCGTTGGATTGGCCGGATCTTCGGTCGAACTGATGATTGCGTCGGCGAACATCTCATCCGGGCCATCGCCAAATTTCGAGAGGTAGGTGCGAAAGTAGAGCAAGTCCCCCAAATTTGGATCGTGATGATCGTAGGCTTCGACCAGGTCGGTGCGCCCGTCACCGTTGGCATCCATCGCGAAGAATTTCAAGTGGTTTGAGTCATACCAGGGATCACCGGTATCGAAGGGGCTTCCGGAGGCTTGATCAAAACCGGCGCCGTTCGACAGGAAGGCCGCCAGTTTCAAGTTCCCATTGCTGCCCTTGTAAGCAATGAGCAGATCGGTGCGGCCGCCTCCGTTAAGATCTACCGGGAAAACCTCCCGCGACTGCGGAAAGCTCCCTAGCAGGCTGTTGGAAGCTTTGACAAAGGTCGGGCCATCAGCACTCGCCGTTGCCAGGTAGGTCGTGGCGTTCATTGCGCCGTTTTGATCAAGCCAAAACTGGACCACGTCGGTGCAACCGTCGCCGTTGACGTCCATCTGTTGCACTCCGAGTTGATTCAGGTGCTGATCGAGTTGTGATTGCGGCCCAATGGAAAAGCCCGGCGAGTCGGTGTCCTGCCAAACCATGCGGGTGGGGGGCAAGGAGGGGGCGTTGTCCGAACCGGCCCCGATCTCTGTCAGGGTAACCAGGCGGCTGCGCCGAGTGGAATTTCCGGCTTCATACTCCATCACATACGAGCGGACGACGTTGCCTCCGGTCAGGGAGATTGTGATCTGCTTTAGCCGGTACGACATGATCACCGGATAACCCGCCACGTACGACGTAATCGGATCAGGCCGGCGCTCATAGACGAATTGCACAAAACGATTAGCCGCGGTTCCGTTATGCGAACCATAACTGATGCGATCGATGTAGTTCGAGCCTTGATCCGCCGCTCCGCGGCTCCCATCCGCCAGCAGCGGAGTTTGCGTGTAGCTGTATTGGACGCTATTACCGTTGCGATCAGTTACCGAACTCAAAGCCCACAAGCGTACGTCTTCTGATCCCGCCGCGAGCACGACGCTGTCAGTGGCGCCGCCGAATTTTGACACTTCTCCATTCTTCGCAACTACGGTAAAGCCTTCGGCCTCCGATGCTTCGGCGCGAACATGCTGCCAGGTTTGAATCTCAGTGTAATAGAGCGTCCCCGGTTGGCCGTAATCGCCCTCAACATTGATCAGCCGCTGACCATCCAACGAGTAACGGTCTCGGCGATCGTAGGCCACCGGGGCATCAAATCCATCCACGGCGTAGGTCGCTTTGATGCGTGAGATCGTTGACAAGCCCGCAACGTTCCAGCCCACACCCAGCAAGCCATTGGGTTGGCGATGGACATACACAAGCTCCAGATGAGGCTGACAGCCTGCCATGCCCGGAGGGACTTCTATGGGAATTCGAAACGTCGCCTGGCCATTTACATCGACATCGAACTTTCCTTGTTTAAGTCCCACCGCAGGTGTGGACGAATTAGCGCCGGTTGAAGATCCTATTGATTTCGTTGAGGCCTTACTGGGGGACATGGACAAACCTCCGGGGGTATCAGCCCCTGGCGAGGGCCAGGGGCTCAGTGGGTTATCAGGGGATCGCGCCGTGTGTTCGACGGGGCGTTTCTGGAAAAGTCAGTGGTGCTCAGCTCGTGGCCAACTTGTAGCACGTCCCGCTGAATGGGTTGTAGTTGCCTTGCGCTACAAAAGCCGATCCAACCCCGACGATTTGATACAGCGAAACATCCATCTTCGCGCCTGAGTGCTGATCATTCCAGATCAAAGCTCCGGCTTGCGCTTCCACCGTCAAGTCCTTCCGCAGGCACACGTAATTTGATATCGAAGGCTGATCGTATCCTGGCTGACACACGTAGCCGATGGTTCGGTAACCATCCGGGGCCGTCGGATACCAGATTGATCCATCGTTCTTGCCGCCCGACCCGTGATCGTTCCAGACCTCCTGATAACCGCTGGGGGCTTTTAGCAGAGGATTATTCGGATCGTCGTTGAGTGCTTTAACAATGAGCGACGATCCAGTTGGGCCTGAGTAATTGCCCTGAGCATAGTCACCGATAATGCGATAAGTGGTATCCGTGGGATTAGGTCGATAGAGCGAGACGTCCATATGCGCTCCGGTACCTTGATCGTTATAAAGCCAAAGGTAGTTGCTGGTGGTGCTTATCAGAAGAGTGGGCTCACCCTTGGCCTGATCACCGGTTTTTGTTGACGCGCGAATCACTTGAGTTGGTGGGTTCGACATAGGAGTTTCCTTTCGTTTCAGTGACGTGGTTGGAGCGAGCTTGTGCTGGGAATCCGGCCACCATGTGCCCGTTCACATGTATTGCTGGCTCGCTCGGTAGCTTCCTAGGAGCGGAGAGGCTACCTTGTTATGGGTGAATTTGGGGTTGCAGGATACATGAACGATATCCTGTGTCAACTTAAATCTTCGCCGTCGAAGGCTCTTAACCTGTTTATACCGCGGGAGTAGTGTTTATTTGCAGGAATTGCGGCAAGGGCAGTCCGCAGGATGTTGGTGCCGGAGGAGAGACTCGAACTCTCATGAGGAGTGAACCTCGCCAGATTTTGAGTCTGGTGCGTATACCAATTTCGCCACTCCGGCTCTTTCCCGAGAATTGCTCTCGACGTGTCCCGCCATATTAGAGATAGCGCGTTCAGGCGTCAACTTTCCCGCCCCCGAAGCCTGTCAAGATGTCCCAACCTTACAAAATACGCACAAATCCGCCATTATTTGGCCAAATAGTCAGCGTAAAAAGATGTTTACCACGCCATTTGCTTTGTTGTACAATTGCGAGGCCAGCCAAAAGCTGGCGCGACCCTTCAGCTTTGGAAGGACCCCCACCCACGAGTCGGGCTCCGGGAATTGTCCAGGCCGTGCACTCGTTGTCCTAAGGTCACACAAACATGGAAGAACCTCGAACTCAATCTCGACTCCTAATCGTTGATGATGAACAGGCAGTGCGCGGTGTGTTGCACGACCTGTTATGCGAGAACTATACCTGCGGCGAGGCATCCTCGGCCGAAGACGCGCTGCGCCAACTAAGCGAAAGCGCCTATCAGCTAATCATCAGCGACATCACCATGAGCGGCATGAGCGGGCTGGAAATGATTCCGCATGTTAAGAACATTTCTCCCGAGACCGTGATAGTGATGATCAGCGGAATGCAAACGATTGAAAGCGCTATCAACGCACTGCGTCTTGGCGCTTTTGATTATTTGATGAAGCCATTCGATCTGCGCCAGGTGGAAGCGGCGATCGCGCGCGCTTATGAACATCATGAGCTGATCGTGGCCAAGCAGCGTTACGAAAACCATTTGGAAGAGCTGGTCGATCAGCGCACCGCGGAATTGGACAAGGCGCTGGGTTCGCTCGAGAACGCGTATCGCTCAACTTTGCAGGCCTTGACCGCGGCGCTGGAAACTCGCGACGCGGAAACCCATGGTCATTCGGAACGCGTGGTGACTTTTAGTTTGCGTTTGGGACGCGAGTACGGATTAGGCCCTGCCGAAATGAAGGCACTCGAGTTTGGCTCGCTGCTACACGATATCGGCAAGATCGGCGTGCCCGACGCTATCTTGAGAAAACCGGCGAAGCTCACCGACGAAGAGTGGGTGCGCATGCGCGAACATCCGCTCCACGGTCAACAGATTTTGCGCAACATCAAGTTTCTCGAAGGCGCCGCGCGCGTGGTCGCGCAGCATCACGAAAAGTGGGATGGCTCAGGTTATCCGCTCGGCCTCAAAGCCGAAGAGATCGATATTTGTGCCCGCATATTCTCGGTCGCCGATGCGTTTGACGCGATCACCAGCGATCGAGTCTATCGCAAGGGCCGGCCGTACGAAGCTGCGGCCCAGGAGTTAGACGAGTGGGTCAATCGCCAGTTCGATCCGAAAGTTGTGGAAGCTTTTCATCGCGTGCCGAGAGAGGATTGGGACGAGTTGCGCCGGCGATCGCTGATGCGCAAACCCAACGAATCTGAATGGCAGCCAGTCGGCGCCGGCATCGAGTCACAGCTAAACGCACCGATCAGCTGAGCACCGCGTGACACGCGCATCTTGCGTGTGATTCACTCCTTACAGTTTCTTATTTAGTTTCAGGTACGACGTATCCGCGCCGGCTGCGCAGATATAAGCCGACGCGTCGCGAGGCCACTTCTACTTTGCGGTATTCACCGGGCCGGGCTTCGGCCAGAGGTTTCTTTGGTCGATAGGTGACTACGTATTGCGAGCCAATATCGCGAGAGATGTTGTCCGCCTGGCTAAAAAGAGTCTCAGCTGAGTCCGGCAGAAAGATCTGCCCGCCGCTTTCCTTGGCGATCTCGCTCAGCATCGTTTCGCTGTCCTGCGTCGCGCGCTCGTATTCTTTTCGCTTCCGCCGCATCGCCAAATCGGTGTCAATCCTGCCAAGCGTAAACGAAGGTGTTCTGGTAGCGCCCGGCGGCAGCGTCGGATCGCCATTGGCCACTGGGTTAGTCGCCGGATTGGCATCACGTTGCTTTCCGTCACCTCCCCGCACCATCTTGTTGCGGTCTTTCAGCGCGAGCCGTGCCAGCACGGTGTAACTCAGGATGTGCACGCTTATTTGTGCCGAGTTCAATTCGCGCAAAGCCTTTACGTTCGTGGTCTTTCCTCCGGATTCCTGAACTCCGTCAGTGATTAAAACAAGATGTCGTGTGCCTGCGGGAGTGTCCTTGAACTGCAGGGCGGCGGCCGCCAGCGCATCAGAAAGCCTGCTGGTCTTGCCGGAGATTAATTTGGACTTCATGACTTTGGCGATCGCAACTTTGTCAGTCGTCCAGTTCTGTAAGAGTTCCGGCCTCGTCGCGAATTGCATCAGTGAAATTTGAGTGCCCTCAGCCAGCCTCGTCACCACTCGCATCGCCACGGCGCGCGTGGTGTTAGTGTCTTTCAAGCCCAACTGATTGCCGACATCGACCAGGACGAGCACGTTCGTCGGTAGACGCTGCACGCTGCGAATCTGCTGGGGCTCGCCGTCTTCGATCACCATCACGTCATCGACTTCCAGCGCATCGTAATGCCCTCCGGCATCGGTTGCCGCCACTGCGAGCCTTACTTCTTCGGTAAAAACCCGCACCGGCTCCTGGTCATCGGGCTTGGGAGTTGGGGAGGGAGTCGGACTTACCTGAGCTTGTGAACAAACCGCTGATAACAGAACAAAGAGCAGAGCGGGCAGAAGAGATTTTTGTCGATAGGTCACTTTTACCTCGGCGGTGACAATTTGTGGGGTGCGCCTTTGATGCCTGAGGTTATGCGTATCAGTTGCCTCAGACCCGGTTAATAACCCGGGCGCGCCACTAAACGCTGGATTTTCGCGCCTGGGCCTGAACCGCGGTGATCGCAATCGCGTCCACGATGTCTTCGGGTTTGCAACCGCGGGACAAGTCATTAGCCGGCCGATCCAGGCCCTGGAGGATCGGACCAATCGCGGTAGCGCCGGCCAGACGCTCCGTCAATTTGTAAGCGATGTTGCCCGCCTGGAGATCGGGAAAGATGAGCACGTTCGCGCGCCCGGCCACGTCTGACCCCGGAGCCTTCGACTGCGCGATAGCCGGTACGAGGGCGGCGTCCGCCTGAAGCTCGCCGTCGATCTCGAGTTGAGGCATGCGCGCACGCACGGTGCGCGTGGCTTCCACTACTTTATCGATTAGCTTGTGCTTGGCGCTGCCCTTCGTCGAGAAGGAAAGCATCGCGACGCGCGGCTCAGCACCGAGGAGGGCCCGGCATGAATCTGCCGAAGCGATCGCGATCTCGGCTAGCTCGGCGGCGCCCGGTTCGATGACCACACCACAGTCGGCGTAAATAAGCGCGCCATTCTCGCCCATGCTCTGGTCGCGTAAGGCCATCAGGAAAAAACTCGAGACCAGTTTGAACCCGGAACGCACGCCGATGCAGTGCAGGGCCACGCGCACGGTGTGCGAAGTGGTGTTGGTGGCGCCGGCCACTGAGCCGTCGGCGCGCCCGGCCCGCACCATCAGATTTCCGTAGTAAAGCGGATCACGCAAAGCAGTACGCGCTTCGTCAACGGTCATGCCTTTGGCGCGACGCGCTTCGAGGAGCAGCGTGACCATCTTGTCGAAGTCATTCGCGCGCGTGTGATCGATGAGATCCACGCCCCCCAGTTCAGCGCCCGCCTGACGCGCGGCGGCCCGGACTTTTTCTTCATCGCCAAGAATGGTTATGCGCGCCATGCGTTGGCGGGCCGCGGCTTCGGCGGCGACGGCAGTGCGCGGATCTTCTCCCTCCGGCAGCACGATGTGCTGAGGATTCGAGGCCGCGCGTTGGCGAATTTGATCGAGAATGGACATTGGGCTTAAGGAAACCTGTTCGACTGCGGAGTCTAACCGAGCAGCAACAAAGGAACAAGTTCAACTCTCAGCACGTATCAAGTCCTTTGGCTGGTCCCAAGCCTGCTTTTTGCTTGCAAATCTCTCGGGCTAACCAACTCGTCATCACTCACTTAGGAGAATTATCAATGAAGATCGCAATACGAACCTCACTGAGCGCCCTGGCGCTTATTCTGTTCACCCTCGCGTTTCAAGCCACGGCTTTGGCTCAGGACAAAGCAGCGAAAATAGATCAGTTGCTGTCTCTTTACAGCAAGTATGGCCAATTTAACGGTACGGCATTGGTGGCCGACAACGGCAACGTCATTTACAAAAAGGGGTTTGGCCTCGCCAATATGGAATGGAACATTCCCAATGCCCCGGACACGAAATTTCGCCTGGGCTCGATTACTAAGCAGTTTACCTCGACCGTGATTCTTCAGTTGGTCGAACAGGGCAAGATCAAGCTGGATGGCAAGATCATTGATTACCTACCCGATTATCGTAACGACACCGGATCGAAAGTCACGATCCATCATTTGCTGAGCCATACATCCGGCATTAAGAGCTACACCTCGCTGCCGAACTTTTTTAAGGACGTCAGCCGCAATTCTTTCACGGTTGAGGAATTCGTCAGGAAATACGCGAGCGGCGATCTCGAATTCGAGCCGGGCACGAAATACACTTACAACAACTCAGGCTATTTTCTTCTGGGAGCAATCATTGAAAAGGTCACGGGAAAGCCTTACGAGCAGGTC
>DATENS010000082.1:0-7904 GCA_035274925.1 Pyrinomonadaceae bacterium
CGGAGAGATCCAGCAACAGCACCAAATCAAATGGAGTCTCGGCCGACGCAAAGAATGAAATCTCCTGTGGTGTTCCGTTCTCGAAAATCGCGAAGTCCTTTTGCTCCAGTGCCGGCGGATTGCGCGCCAAATCCCGGCTGAACACGCTCACATTCAGATTAACCAAATCCGTGTCGATGCGAACCGTTTCAATTGAATCAGACGATTGCGCACCGGCGTTTACCGGCAGGAAACAAGCGACAAGCATGACGAGCGCGCCCGTCAGCGCCGGACGAAGCTTAGGAGTTAACGAGATGTGCAGAAAAGCCCACATCGAACCAGGTTGTTTGGGGCTTTATGATTACACCGATCGGGCAAAGTTGGGAAGGGTTAAAGATCAATAATCCCGGGCCGGGAGCTCATTTGGCAAAATATCCGCGTTTTGACCGCGCGGTTGAGTTGGGCCGGTTTACGTTCACCCGAATAGTACGCCATGAACCATCGCGGATCTTATTGGTTGGATCGTACGAGAGGGTGTAGAGCGTGCCCAGATCGGCCACGACCCGGTCGTAGGCGCCCGCGAGGTCTTCCAGTTTCTCGCATTCATAAAACGCGC
This sequence comes from Pyrinomonadaceae bacterium, assembly GCA_035274925.1. GTDB lineage: Bacteria > Acidobacteriota > Blastocatellia > Pyrinomonadales > Pyrinomonadaceae > UBA11740. Next base: position 596 of record DATENS010000082.1, read on the forward strand.
CGCCGCCAGTGTCCGCCAGCTCTTTCATGCGGTCATGGGCCAGATCGAAAGTCTCCTGCTGAATGTCCAGCGGGCTGAGGGGCTCGTAGCTCTGCGTGTCCGTCCAAATCGAATAAATTATGCCGTCGAATTCGCGTGCCTGCCGCATCATCTCTTCGTAAGTACGGCTCGAGCCTTCACCGGTCACGTTTGGCATCACGCTGTCCAGGCCGTCGCTAATCGCCACGATCGCGTTGCGCCGCGAATCCTTCGCCTCACGGAAAACTTCATCCATCGCAAAGGACAGCGAATCGTAAAGCCTGGTGCTGCCCTCCGGGCGCTGAATGGCGTTGATGCGCTGGCGAAGCAATTGCCGATCAGTGGTCAGTTGAGAAACGACAACCTGCCGATCAGAAAAGGTAATCACGCCGATACGATCGAAGGGGCGGGCAGCTTCCACGAAATGAATGGCCGCCGCCTTGATGAGATCGATTACCTTCGTCGTTGAGCCGGACAAATCGATTAGCAGGACCAGATTAAAAGGGGCCGACGCCGCTTCAAACGTTCTAATCTCCTGCTGCGTATTGTCTTCGTAAAGACGGAAGTCATTCTTATTGAGGTCGTTCATGACGCGGCTGGTTCCGCGATCCACCACGCTCACGTTCACGCTTACTAATCGGGTATCGACCCGTATGACGTCATCTTCTGAAACCTCTTCCGGTCCGGGGCGGGCCGGAGTCCCCACCGGCGGATTTTTCGGATCGGGCCCCATTAGTTCCGGCGGCTGGCTCGCGGCCGGATCGCGCCTCGGGTTGGTTATCGGATTGTTCGGACGGTTCGCGCTGTCGATAACTTCAGCCGACGAATTAGCCGAGATGCCCGTGACGTGAATGTTGCCGGCGGCAGAGAGGAGCCGGACATTGCTGGCGTTTGGACCGCGCGCGGTGCGCAGTTGAGGGCGCTGCGATCCCAAAGAAGAAGTGATATTACCGGTTTGCGAATCCACAAAAATATTTGCGTTCGCCGTCGCCGGCACTTCCGCGCGAATCTCGCCCGACCCGGTTTGCACCAGCAGCGCGGCCGGCAAACCCCGAACTTCAACTGATCCGCTGGTCGTGTAGATTGCCGCATGAGTGCGCGCCGGAATTCGCAGTTCAAGATTTACCCGCGGCAAGTTCGCTGCGCCGCGAGGCACGCGGACAGACAACAAACTATCTGACGTTTGAATCACGGCGGGCGAACGAATCGCCGAGCCGCTGTCTGTCACCGCGGCAAGCAAAAGGTATTTCTCGTCCCAGACGCGGGCGATGACCCCGCCTCGCGCGTTCTCAACGCGCAGGTTACCGTTGGCCGGCAGCTCAAATCTCAGGCTTTGCTCGGATTGAGGCGCGGAAAGAGAAGCAACAGATTTAGTAGAGAAGCCGGAACAGACAAGCAGGATCGCAACGAAGATCGCTCCGAAAACGAAAGCGGGAGAACGACGCCGTGGTATTGGCCGCATGAGATTGGGGCAACTATTCGATCATGTCCAGCATTGAGTCGACTTTCGATTCGGCAGGAGGTTTCGCCACGTCGCTTCCGCCCCCAAAGTCGCCCAACCGCAGAAGCAGGTTTCCATAATTCGTGGCGTAAGCCAGGCCATCTTCCCTGGTAACCACTCCGTCGCGAATCATCTGTTCAATCACGCCGTCAAAGGTTTGCATGCCTTCGACCTCGCCCTGCTCCATCGCATCCATCAGGGATTTCCCTTCGGACTCGCCGCGTTCGATGTATTCCCGGGTACGGGACGTTGCTTTCAGGATTTCGATGGCGGCCACGCGCCCGCCGCCGTCGGCCCGCGGCATCAGCCGTTGCGAGATTATGAAGCGAAACGTCTGGGCCAACCGTGTGCGAATAGATTGTTCTTCGTTTTTCGGAAACACGCCGATAATGCGCTCGACAGTTTTGGCCGCATCGATGGTGTGCAAAGTCGAAAGCACCAGGTGGCCGGTTTCGGCAGCCTCCAGCGCGACTTCGATCGTTTCGCGATCGCGCATCTCACCTACGAGAATCACTTTCGGCGCCTGTCGTAACGCGGCCCGCAACGCCAGGGCAAAATTCGGCGTATCTGAGTGCAGCTCGCGTTGGTGAATAGTCGAATTCTTGTGGGTGTGCAGGAACTCGATCGGATCTTCAATAGTGACAATGTGGTAGTACTTGGTCTCGTTGATTAGATCGATGACCGCGGCCAGCGTTGAGCTCTTGCCGCTGCCGGTCGGGCCGGTAACCAACACAATGCCGTTTTTGATCTCGACGATGTCGCGCAACTGGGGCGGCAGATTAAAATCTTCAAAGCGCGGCGGACGGCCCGGGATCACGCGCATCACAATCGCGTGCGTTCCGCGCTGCTTGAAAATGTTGACGCGAAAACGGCAAAGCGCCGGGACACTGAATGAAAGGTCAGCCGAGCCATACTTCTCCAGGCTTTCGGCCGCGCCCTCATGATTGCCGATGATCAGTTTGGCGATCCCGGAAGTTTGCGCGGGCGATAATTTCTCAACACCAGGAATCTCCACCGGCTGCAGCTTGCCTACCAGTTCGATCTGCGGCGGGCGGCCGGGAGAAAAAATCAAATCGCTGACCTTGTCGGAAACCGAGAGCATTCGCTGTAGCACGGTGGCGAGGTTCAGCGAAGTCTGACCGGTCTGTTCCGTGGGTGATTGAGCACTCATGTTGGGTTTGGAGTCCTTAAGAATTGTTTATGTCGAAGCCTTCGTTCACTACAGCGCCTTAACTATAAAGAACGTTACATCATCGGTGGCGCCCACGCCTTCGGTCCATTCCATTAGGTCGCGATGAAGAAAGTCGATCATCTCGCGCGCGGGCAACGTGCGAGAGCCCCGCACCGCCTCGACCAGACGGTCACGACCGTACTCTTCGCCGTCATGATTCGTCGCTTCAGTCACACCATCAGTGTACAGCACCAGAATCTGTCCCGGATGAATAGTTTCGTAGTACTCGTAGTAACGCGAGTCACGAAACATCCCCAGCGGTACGCCGCCGCGCTCTTCAAAGCGCACTTCGCCGTCAGCGCTCATCAGGATCGGTGGATTGTGGCCGGCGTTCGAATAAGCCAGCGTACGGTTGGTTGCGTCCAACACGCCATAGAACGCCGTGACAAACTGGTTCCGCTCGATCGATTCCCACAAGAGATAGTTAACCTTGGACATCGAAATGTGCGGTGAATAGCCGATGTGAGTCGCGGCGCGCAGGCTCGCGCGCAGAAAGGCCATCAGCAATGCAGCCGGTACGCCTTTGCCCGACACATCCGCGATCACTAAGCCGATTTGGTCTTCGTAGATGCGCACCCAGTCGTAGTAGTCGCCGGAAACCTCTTCGGTGGGAAAGTTGTAAGCACTGATATCGAAACCTTCGAGCTGAGGATCTCTGGCAGGCAGCAGTTCGAGCTGCACCTGGCGGGCGATTTCCAACTGCGCCTGGAGTCGCTGCTTTTCGATCAACTGATCGTGCAGCATTACCTTCTCAATAATGATGGCGACCTGCGATGCCAGCAGCAGCAGGACCTCGACGTCGTCATTTGAGTAGGCATTGAGCTCGTCGCTCTCCAGATCGAACACGCCGATAACTTCTTCATTGGAAATAATCGGCGCCACCAGTTCGGAACGTGTGCGGGCGCGCGCGTTGATATAGCGTGGATCGTTACGCACGTCTGGTGAGACATAAGGCTTACCGCTTAACGCCACGTGACCGATGAGTCCTTCGCCCATCTTCAGCCGCAGCTCCTGCAGGTCCGCGATGTCATAGCCTCGCACAGCCTGGGTATGAAACACACAGGTTTCGTCCGGGCCGCCTTCCAACTCGATCAATGGGCGCTCGCACTTGACCAGGTAAATGCCCGCCGCGTCGTAAGGAATCAGGGAATCAAGCGTGTCCATCACCAGATTCAACACCTCGTCCAGATCGAGGGAGCGGCTGATGGTTTTGGTGATGTCCAGCAGCATGCGCAGCTTGTCGACGACTGACAAACCGGCAAGCGATCTTTGTTTAGTTTCGAGCATTAAGATGTGGGCCGAGTCGGTCGCGGCCCTCCGAGTTTGATTATACGTGGTGAGCGCGCGAGGTAGAAGTATCTTTGTATTCGGCCCAAAGATGAGTGACTTTGATGCGGTATTCAACCAATTGCCGGCTCACCCCAAAGCGACGGGCAATCTGCTCCGACGTGTGCCCGGCGAGCACGGCGCGGCGTAACGCAGCAAAAGGCACGAGGGCGGCGGCTCCCACCGCATAAGCCTCTTCCTCGTCGGATTTGTTGTAGTCGCGGGCAAGGACTTTGGGGGAAGTTGTGGGCCCGCCCGCTACCGCAGGCGGTTCTGACTTCACCACCGCTAGTCGATTGGCCTGATGTCCGAGAAAGACATGCGAGATCTCTTCCATCAAAGTCGCACGGTTGCGATGAGTTCCATGCGCGGGATTCAGGATCACGATCTTCCATCCGTTCGGCAGTGGACGCGAGCACGCGCCGCCGGACCATTCATCTGCCGCTTCACCGAGCAGGTGTTGTCGTGACTCGTCCGAAAGGCCCTTGATTTGATCGAAGTCAACGACCAGAAGTTTGGCGAACTCGGCGAGCGCAAAAGGATCAAGGGGCTGATCACCCTCGACGCCGGCGAAATCACGCAAGCCCAGGGCGCGCAACTCGTAGTGTTTCCGTTTTTCGGAAGCGGGCAGGAGCGGGTTCATCGACTTCAATTGAACAAACTGTTCACGTACTGTTCCGGATCGAACACGACTAGATCGTCAACCTTCTCGCCTATGCCGGCATAGCGAATCGGCAGGCCAAGCTCTTTCGCGATGGCTACCGCGATGCCGCCCTTGGCAGTGCCATCCAGCTTGGTGAGAACAATTCCGGTCACGCCCGCGATTTTCAAAAACTGACGTGCCTGTTCCAACCCGTTCTGTCCCGTCACCGCATCGACCACTAAGAGAGTCTCGTGCGGCGCGCCGTCGACTTCACGGCCGGCGACGCGTTTCATCTTTTCCAACTCGGCCATCAAATTCGATTTGTTGTGCAGCCGGCCGGCGGTATCGACGATCAGCACGTCTGAGCCGCGCGCCTTGGCGGCTTTCATCGAATCGAAAAGTACGGCCGCCGGATCAGTTCCCTGCTTTTGCTGAATCAGAGGCACGCCGGTGCGCTCAGCCCAGATCGCCAACTGGTCGCTGGCCGCGGCGCGAAACGTATCCGCCGCGCAAATCAACACGTCGTTGCCTTCGGCTTTGATTCGCTGGGCCAACTTGCCGATGGTGGTCGTTTTGCCGACGCCGTTAACCCCGACAATCATCATCACGTAAGGCGCGATGCTTTCCGGCACGCTGGTTTCCGAAGCCACGCCGTTCTGCTCGGCGCCGTGCAGAATCGAAAGCAGTTCGGACTTGATGGCTGACTTCAGCTTTTCAATGTCATCGATCTCTTTTCGACTGATGCCACGCCGCACTGTTTCCAGCACGTGCATGGTCGTGGACACGCCGATGTCGGCGGCGATTAACGCTTCTTCCAGTTCGTCGAGCAGGCTTGCATCAATTTGTTTGGCCCCCGCAAAGACGGCGTCGATTCGATCAGAGAGCGATTCGCGTGTCGCCGCTACCGCGCGGCGAAAACGCGCCGAGAACTCCTGCTCGAGGGCCGCTTCGCGCGCCTGTAACTGTTCGATCGACAGATCGAGTCCCAGCACGGAAGTCTGCCACGGTGTCGTTTGCGCTGGCGGCTCAGGTTGTTTTTCGGGTGATGACGCAGGCGCCGGAGGCGGTGGCGGCAGTGCAGGCAGCGGGTCATCTTTCGAGACTGCGGGTTCGGCCTGCGCCGGCTGATTCAGTCCAAGGGACACAAACTCATCTTTTTTTCTGCGCCAAAAGGCCATCGATTTATCTTTTCGCCTGAATAAAGTTTTTTCGATTATACGTACAGAATGGCGTGACGTAGCAAGCGGGCAAAGTCCTGGGTAGTGCCTCTTTGTCTCGGTGTCCTCTGCGGAATCCTCCGGGTCCTCTGCGGTTGAATCTAACCTCCAGGTATTTAACCGCCGAGGTAACCGAGGCCGTCGCAGGGGACTCAGAGTACGAATGCAATCTCACGCAAAGACGCAAAGGCGCCAAGACGCAAAGTGCCGCTCAGGAAAAACCGCTCACTAGCTTACTGCTAAGACTGAATCCTGTGTGGTCGAGGTGATTGGCTGCGGCGCGTTGACCGACCAGTCACTCAAGTTTCTCTTCACGCGTGTGACACCCGGACGAATTCTTCCCGCTTCACATGCGGCGATAAACGCGGCCACTACGCGCGCATCGTAGCGAGTGCCGATGAAGCTCTTGAGGCGCGTGAGCGCGGCTTCGAGATCCATCGCCGCCTGATAAGGACGTTCGGTCGTCATCGCGTCGAATGTGTCCGCGACGGATACTATGCGCGCTTGCATTGGAATGGCGTCGCCTTTCAAACCCTGCGGGTAGCCCTGGCCATTGACCATCTCATGGTGCATGTACATGCCCGGCAGGAACTCGCGCATGGCCGGGATCTGCGACATGATCTTATAGCCCTTTTGCGGGTGGGTCTTCATGATCTCAAATTCCTGATCGTCCAACGCCGCCGGCTTCTTCAGAATTCGATCGTCGATTCCAATTTTGCCCACATCGTGCAGCAAAGCACTGATGCGAATTTTTTCGACCTCATCAGCAGGCAGGCCGAGACCTTCAGCCGTGGCGATGGAAAAGCGAGAGACGCGTTCTGAGTGACCTCGCGTGTACGGATCTTTTCCGTCGATGGCTGCGGCCAGGGCCTTCACGGTGCCAATAAACAGTTCGTGGTTCGCTTCCGCGGATCGTTGCAGGTCCTGCACGTAATTCTCGATCTGATCGGTCATTTGATTGAACGATGATCCCAGCTCGCCCAATTCGGTGCGACCCACGACTTTGACGCGTTGTGAAAAATCTCCACCGGCGATACGGCGAGCACCTGCCGCCAGCTCGCGCACAGGCCGCGTCAATTTGTCCGCAAAGTAGAATCCGGCCAGCAGCGCCAGCGTAGCTGCCACTAGACTGACAAAGAAAACCTGGTTGCGCATGTCGCCGACCGACGCCAGCGCTGCAGATTCGTCCTGGATTGCGATCACGCCCAGCAAAGCATTGCGATCGAGCTCGACTGTGGCATACGAACCCAGCATCGCCGAGAGGTGGCCGTCACGTTCAAGCGTGAAAGGCGATAATGCTGACTGGACTTGTGAACCTGACTCGAGCCAGTCCTGCACAACTTTCAAATCGGTCATCGGGCGTTCAGAAAAGG
>DATENS010000083.1:0-8322 GCA_035274925.1 Pyrinomonadaceae bacterium
CGCACTGGCCCCAGACTGAGGGTGCGATGGCCTGCTCGCTCAACCGAAACATTTTCCGGATTTTTCCAAGGCGGTGAATCATGTTCGAATCTTTTAAGCCTACGACAGACGCCGAGGCCACGATTCTGCGCAAACTGCGCATATGGATCCTCGCCCTGGTAGCGGTTTGCGTGTTGACGGGCGCCGGCATCGGCGCCATTCTCGCCGGCCGCCCGGCCGGTGCGCAGGATCAAATTCAGGCTGCGGCGCGCGGGCCGGAAGCGCTTTCCGCATCGTTCGTCGAGATTGCGCGTCACGTCGAACCGGCGGTGGTGAACATCGACACTTTGCAAACCGCTTCGGACATTGCTGAGAGCGACAGCGAAGACAAATCTGATCGCACTCCGAACAACCCGCTGTACGACATGTTCCGCCGCCAGCCACCGCGGCCGATGCGCGGCGTGGGTAGCGGCTTCATCATCGACGCCAAGGGCTACATCATTACCAACAATCACGTGATCGATGGCGCGTCGCGCATCACGATCGGGCTGCTCAGCGGCGAGCGCTTCCGCGGCAAAGTCATTGGCGTCGATCGCGAAACGGATCTGGCGCTGATCAAAGTCGACGCCGATCACGATCTGCCGGTGATGAGATTTGGAGATTCGAATTCGGTCCAGGTCGGGGATTGGGTGCTGGCGATTGGCTCGCCTTTCGGACTTGAACAAACGGTGACCGCCGGGATCATTTCGAAGAAGGAACGCGACTCGCAGGCCTTCTCCAGCTTTCAACGCTTTCTGCAAACGGACGCGGCGATCAATCGCGGCAACAGCGGCGGGCCGCTGGTCAACATGCGCGGAGAAGCCATCGGCGTTAATTCTCAAATCGCCACTTTGAACGGAGATTACAACGGCATCGGCTTTGCGCTGCCTTCAAACGAAGCGAAGTTCGTCTGCGAACAGTTGCTGGCAAATGGAAAAGTGAAACGCGGCTATCTCGGCGTGACGCTTGATTCAGTGAAGAGCGCATTTGCGCGCGTTTATTCGTTGCCCGACGCAAAAGGCGCCATCGTTGCCGACGTGCAGAGCGAGCGTGATGGCCAGCCGACGCCGGCGGCGAAAGCCGGATTGCGCGTGAACGACATCATCGTCGAGTTCAATGGCCAGCAAGTGCAGGACGCGCAGGATCTGATTGCCCGCGTAGCCGGCACCGCCGTGGGCCAGACGGTGAGTCTTACTTTCCTGCGCGACGTCGATGGAAAACTCGTGAAACAGTCGGTGAGCGTAGCGCTGGCGGAACGGCCGGAGTTTTCGCGAGATGAAACGGTAGTCACTACAGACAAGAAACCTGAACCGCCAAAAACGAATAGTGCGCGGCTCGGCCTCACGCTCGGCGAATTAACGCCTCAGCTGATTACCGACAAGCACCTGAACGGCGTCAAAGGACTGTACGTAAAGGAAGTCGATCCGAACGGCCTGGCCGCGGACGTGCGGCCGAATGAAGTGGTGGCCGGCGAGGTGATTACGCGCATCAATCGGGTGCCGGTAAATACGCTGGCAGACTTTCAACGCGTGATTGATTCGCTGAAGCCCGGCGACGCGATCGTGCTGAACCTTTCGCGGTATGACCGCCGGTTTGAGCGGGTCGTGCAAAGGATAGTTCAGTTTACTTACGAATAGGCAGGAAAGCAGAGGTCGGAGGTCAGAGATCGGATGTCAGTGGACGTTGCATGCTGACTTTCTGATCTCTGACTTCCGGCCTCTGATCTCTTAAAAACAAATGGTTCAAGCAAAAAAAGCACTGGCTAAAAGAAAAGGCAGTAGCCCGAGCGTGAGGCAGGGCTCAAAGTCAAAAACGCGCAAAGCCGTAAAGCGCGCACGCGCGAATACGTTTCAGAACTTCATCAACGGGCAGTGGCGGCCGAGCCGCAGTGGCGAATGGATCGAGAACAAGAATCCGGCCGACACACGCGATGTGATCGGCCGCTTTCCGCGCTCGACTGAAACTGATGTGGACGAGGCAGTCGCGGCGGCCAGGGCCGCGTTCGATGGCTGGCGCCACACGCCGGCGCCGCGCCGCGCTGAGATCCTCTTTCGTGTCGGCGAAATCCTGATTCGCGACAAACAGAAATACACCGCCGACATGACTCGCGAAATGGGCAAGGTGCTCAAGGAAGCCGGCGGTGACGTACAGGAAGCGATCGATTGCACCTATTACACCGCGGGTGAAGGCCGGCGTTTGCACGGCTTCACCACCCCGGCGGAGATGCCGAACAAGTTCGCCGCCTGCATGCGCCAGCCGGTCGGCCTTTGCGGCCTGATCACTCCGTGGAATTTTCCCATGGCGATTCCGTCATGGAAGCTCATGCCGGCATTGATCTGCGGCAACACCGTAGTCATCAAGCCGGCGGAAGACACGCCGCTCTCAACTTACAATCTGGTGAAAGCCTGTGAAGAAGCAGGCGTGCCGCCGGGCGTGGTAAACCTTGTCACTGGTTATGGCGAGACTGTGGGCGCGGCGATTTCCGGCCACCCCGATCTGCGTCTGATCTCTTTTACCGGCTCGACTGAGACCGGGCGGACGGTGGCGTATGCGTGTGCCGAACGCAACGCGATTTGCTCGCTCGAGATGGGTGGCAAGAACGCGATCATCGTGATGGACGATGCCGATGTTGATAACGCGATCGAAGGCGCTCTCTGGGGAGCGTTTGGCACTTCGGGACAACGTTGTACGGCTTCCTCGCGGCTGATTGTGCACAAGAAAATTTACCGCGAGTTCGCAAAGAAGCTGACTGATCAGGCAAAAGCTCTGCGTGTCGGCAACGGTGCTGACCCGAAAACTGAAGTCGGCCCGGTGATCAATGAAGACGCGGCGCACAAAATTCTGAGCTACATCGATATTGGCCAGCACGAAGACGGCGCCACGCTTGCCTGCGGAGGGAAGCGGCTGGATAAAGGCGATCACAGTCACGGCTATTTCATTCAGCCGACCGTGTTCACCGACGTGGCTCCTAATATGCGCATCGCACAGGAAGAAATCTTTGGGCCGGTGACGTCCGTGATTCCCACCGGGTCACTGGAAGAAGCGATCGAAATTGCGAACGGCGTGCGTTACGGGTTGTCCGCGGCGATTTACACCCAGGACGTTAATCGCGCGTTCCAGGCGATGCACGAAACATATACCGGCATTTTCTATGTCAACGCTTCCACCATCGGTGCTGAAGTTCACCTGCCGTTTGGCGGCACAAAGGCGACTGGCAACGGCCATCGCGAGGCCGGCACGCAGGTGCTCGACATTTTTTCCGAATGGAAATCCGTGTACGTCGATTACAGCGGCAAGCTACAGCGGGCGCAGATCGATAATCAATAAGATGAGTAGGCTGTTCCTGACCATTGCTACTCTCCTTTTGCTTTCCGCCATGGCCTCTGCCCAATCCGGCCGCGCCAAAGGTTCAACCGGATCCTGGCCCGTTCCTTCGCCGCCACCGGCCGCGAGTCCTTCACCCGAACCAACACCGGCGTCGTCCAAACCTTCTTTGCCGAAGATCGTCGACGGCGAGCGCATCTACACTTCCCGGGATGTCGACGAGCGCCTGCAAATCCTGAAGAAACCAACTCCCGATTTCACCCGCGAAGCCCGAAGGAACAATACCCGCGGCTATGTTATTTTGCGGGCCATTCTCGCCGCCGATAAAACCGTCAAGCATATCGAGGTCCTCACCGGACTGCCGGACGGACTTTCCGACAAGGCGATCGAGGCCGCAAAGCAGGTAAAGTTCAAACCGGCTATCAAAGACGGCAAGCCTGTTTCCTCCTGGGTCGAGTTGGTGTACCGCTTTCAGGTTTACTAAGCTTTCTGGCTTCAAATCACATTCCTGGTTTCGTCAGTTGTCAGTTGTCCGTTGTCAGTTGCACAATCAGGTTTCGTCTGCAATCGATAACGACTGACAACGAACAGCTGACGACTAACTCCGATCAATGACCACTGACCGCATTCGTAATTTCTCGATCATCGCGCACATCGATCACGGCAAATCCACTCTGGCTGATCGTTTGCTCGAATTGACCGGAGCCGTGACTGGCCGCGAGATGGAAGCACAGGTGCTCGACGACATGGATCTCGAGCGCGAGCGTGGGATTACGATCAAAGCTCATGCGGTGCGGCTCGATTACAAAGCCCGCGACGGGCAACAGTATGTTCTTAATTTGATCGATACTCCCGGTCACGTCGATTTTTCTTACGAAGTCTCGCGTTCGTTATCAGCCTGCGAAGGCGCACTGTTAATCGTCGACGCTTCGCAGGGCGTCGAGGCGCAGACGCTCGCCAATACTTATCTGGCGATCGAAAACAATCTCGAACTGATACCCGTCATCAACAAGATCGATCTGCCCGGCGCCGAGCCTGAGCGGGCAATCGAAGAGATAAAGCACTTCATTGGCCTGGAAACTCACAACGCGATTCTTACCAGCGCCAAGACCGGCCAGGGTGTCGCCGACGTTTTGGAAGCGATTGTGCGGGATGTGCCGCCGCCCAAAGGCGAATCGAGCGCGCCTTTGAAGGCCTTGATCTTCGATTCATGGTACGACTCGTATCGCGGCGTGATTGTTTTGTTTCGCGTGATCGACGGCGTCATTCGTCCGGGAATGAAGATTCGCTTTATGAGCGCGGGTCGCGACTATCAGGTGGATACGATCGGAGTGAATCGCCCGCGTCCGACGCCGATCGATCAACTTGGCGTCGGCGAAGTGGGTTTCCTGACGGCCTCGATAAAGACAGTCGCCGACGTGCAGATCGGCGATACAATCACCGAAACTGCGCGACCCACGACTGAGCCTTTTCCCGGCTATCAGGAAATCAAGCCGATGGTTTTTGCGGGACTCTATCCCGTGGACACAAACCAATACGAAGAGCTGCGCGATGCGATGGACAAACTGCGTTTGAATGACGCGTCGTTCTTTTATGAACCCGAGTCATCAACTGCGCTTGGTTTTGGTTTTCGCTGCGGCTTTCTGGGATTGCTGCACATGGAGATCGTGCAAGAGCGTCTGGAACGCGAATTCGATCTCGATCTGATCACCACGGCGCCGGGCGTGCGCTATGTGGTGACAACGACTGACGGCAAGGTCACGGAAATCGATTCGCCGGCAAAAATGCCCGATCCCGGCCGGCTGGTAAAGATTGAAGAACCCGCCATCCGCGCGACGATCCTGACCCCGGAAGAACATTTGGGCGGAATTCTCGCGCTGCTGGAAGAAAAGCGCGGGCAGCAGAAAGGCTTTGAATACATCACCTCGAATCGGGTGATGCTGACCTACGAACTACCGCTGAACGAGATCGTGCTCGATTTTTATGATCGCTTGAAGTCAACTTCGCGAGGATATGCTTCGCTCGACTATCACCTGGCGGGTTATTGGGAAAGCGATCTGGTTAAACTCGACATCCTCGTATCTGGTGAACCCGTCGATGCCCTCTCGCTGGTGCTTCATCGCGAAACTGCGGCCGCCAAAGGCCGGGCGCTGGCTACGAAGATGAAGGAACTGATCCCACGCCAACTCTTTGAAGTCCCAATTCAGGCGGCCATAGGTGCGAAAATAATCGCGCGCGAAACCGTGAAGGCCATGGGCAAGAACGTGATCGCGAAATGCTATGGCGGCGATATCTCGCGCAAGCGCAAGCTGCTCGAGAAACAGAAAGAGGGCAAGAAGCGCATGAAGAAAGTCGGCCGCGTTGAGATTCCGCAGGAAGCGTTTCTGGCCGTGTTGAAAGTGAATGAGTGAGTTTGTACTGGCAAATGGAGTTTTGGATCAACGCGCGATTGAGTCAGGCCACGTCGCCTAGGTAGCGGACGTGTCCGTGTTATTCCAAAACCAGTTCAGCTTGTACTTTTGCCCTGGCTGCGGGCTGTCAACTCTCCAGTAGACAATTCTCCGGTCACTCAGTACTAACGGCAAGCCTTTCTTCGGATCGACATCGCGCTCCGGCTCCGAGCCAATCTTCTCCCGGGCCTTGACTCTAAGGCACGGTTGTCCGGGCGGAAACAACAAAATCAGAATTTTCGACCTGGTTGTAAAATTCACGTGCGTGTGAAACCAGTCGTTATCCGGTCCGTCGAAGGCGCCAATATAGGTAACCACGATGTGAAGGTTGATGGGTTGGCCCAGAGGGACGCTCTGGACGTCCAAACGAATCTCATAATCCTTTTCCAGGTGCTTGCGTTCGTCCGCAGCACGGGGATCCATGGTGGTTTCCCTCAATTCCTGTTCGAAGCCTGGCGAGACGCATGCCCCTTCCATGCCTTCTCCGTTCGTCGAGTAAGTAAATACGATCTCTGACACTTCGGCATGTTTTCTGAGCCGGTAGTGTTCGGTGAGGACGACGCGGTTCTTTGTTGGATTAGGCTCATTCGTTTTACGAACAGGCCTTTGGTTGCGCATGTCGAGGATCTGTACCGTATCGTCCGAAGAATATGACATTCCTTCAGACTCGTCGGTGTCAGACTTCTCCGAGGGAGGTGTCGCTTCGAAAATTCTCTTCAACAAATAGGCGGTGGCGAGAAATCCGACGATTGAGCCCCCAAGGTCATAAACACTGTTCTTAAAGGCGCCCGTGGAACCGAGGACTCCAAAAGTTATTAATGCCACCAGCAGAGACAGCGCAGCAATGATGATGGTCTTTCCGGATCGTTCCCAGAATGTCATGAGGTTTCCTCCTGCACTCTTGTAGATGACTGTTCTCTAAGCCAGTTGCAAAATCCTGAATCGAGAAACGTGAAATGGTTTGTTAGGTTGTGGGCGCGGGAACCCATTCGCGCAGGGCGCGGACCTTTGTCGTCATCATGAGTGGCTGACTGGCTTATACTCCAGAGCCAGAATTCCGTCAACAAAATCTCTGAAATTCGTCGAGGTCGAGCATTCTGCTGGGACAGCATTCGAGTTGACACTTGATTCGTGCTAAAACCTGAAACAGTGACGACTACCCGGCGGCAAATTCTTATCCTATGACTAGTCCGCGAGATCGCCCCGAAAACGAAGCCCTTCTTCTTTGCGCGCGACGCGAGCTGGCGCCGGATCAAGTTGCTCGGTTGCGTGCGCTCGCCAGCGGGGATTTGGACTTGGATTATTTTTACAAGCTCGCGCGGCGGCATTCACTTGTTCCGCTGGTCTTTTCTCAACTCGAACATTCCGTCAAAGATGCCGTGCCTCCTGACGTCCTACAACGCTTTCGAAAGGATTATCACGAGAATGCGGCGCGCAATCTGATTTTCGCGGACGAGCTCACGTCGCTGACACACGCACTTTCTGAAGCCGGGATTGAAACGATTGTATTCAAAGGCCCGGCGCTGGCTGTCTCGGCTTACGGAAACCTCGCGCTACGTCGTTTTATTGATCTTGATGTGATGGTGCGGCGTGCGGATGTGGTGCGCGCGATCGAAGTGCTGGCAGCCAGAGGTTATCAAACCCCGAAGCCGCTCAGTTCAGAACAGCAGGAATTGCTCATCAAGACGCAGCACAGTCTGCAATTTACACGCGGGCGTTTGATAGTTGAGCTGCACTGGCAAGTCTCTTCACATCTGTTTGCGTCCTCGGTTACCGCCGAAGAGCTGTGGCAGAACGTCGAGACAGTCGAAGTGCACAACGCAAACGTAAAGACGCTGGCGACTGAAGATCTCTTGTTCTCGCTGTGCGTGCACGGTTCGAGGCATTTGTGGCAACGCCTCGCGTGGATTTGCGACATCGATCGCATCATCGCGACTCGCCCGCAACTTGATTGGACCAGTCTTCTGAATCGTGCGAGGCAGGCCAGGGCTGAGCGAATGTTTCTGCTCGGGCCGGCGCTCGCGGCTCATCTGCTCGGCACGCGTTTGCCTGAGACTGTGACAGAAGCGATCACGCGTGATCAAAACATCGAAGGGATAGCGGCTGAAATCCGCGCGCAGTTGTTTGATGGCACAGAGCAGCAACCCGCGAGTCTGGGGACAATCTTCCGCTACAACTATCGCATCCGGGCCGATTGGCGCAGCCGCGTACGTTACTGCCGCCACATGCTGGCGCCCACTGACAGTGATTTGGAATCCGTGAGGTTATCGAGGCCGATGCATTTTATTTACTACCTGCTGCGGCCGTTTCGGCTGCTGAGGAGCTAGGTCAGAGCGACCGGGTTTAAGTTCAGTTGAAGTTGAGATTAATTGAAGGATAACCCCGTCGCTACCGCTCCGGGTTCTGACTTCATTACGGGTGGGTCATCTCTTCCGGCTTAACCAGCTCATCAAACTTCTCGCGGGTCAATAAGCCAAGGTCAACCGCTGACTCGCGCAGGGAAATGCCTTTCTTGTGCGCGTGCTTGGCG
>DATENS010000084.1:0-3447 GCA_035274925.1 Pyrinomonadaceae bacterium
CCGTTATTAATTGTGCGTGCTTTCACCGCAGTGGTGACCGCTTCTTCAAAATTCGCCGAGGGCATCACGATGAAGGGATCGCTGCCGCCAAGTTCCAGCACCGTTTTCTTAATCTGTTTTCCGGCGATGCCGGCGACACTCCGGCCCGCGGGCTCACTGCCGGTCAACGTAACTGCGGCAACGCGCGAGTCTTCGATCACCGTTTGCACCACGTCCGAACCAATCAGCAACGTTTGAAATGCGCCGTCAGGAAATCCCGCGCGACGAAAAATGTCTTCGATTGCGAGGGCACATTGCGGAACGTTAGAAGAATGCTTTAGCAAGCCAACGTTGCCGGCCATCAAGGCGGGCGCCGCAAACCGAAAGACTTGCCAGAAGGGAAAGTTCCACGGCATGACGGCCAGGATCACGCCTAACGGCTGATACCGCACGTAGCTCCGGCTCGCATTCGTCTCGATCACCTCATCAGCGAGATGCTTTGCGGCGCTCTCAGCATGATAACGACAGACCGAGGCGCACTTTTCCACTTCCTGGACCGCCGAGTTAATTGGCTTTCCCATTTCGAGCGTCATGACGCGCGCGAAGTCTTTCTTCTCCGCTTCCAGAATCTCGACGGCCCGATTCATCCAGGCGGCGCGCTCAGCGAACGACGTGTGGCGCTGTGTGCGAAAAGTCTGCGCCGCCCGGCCCAACCTCTCGTCGAGTTCCGAATCGGTAAGCGCGTAGAACGTCTGTAATACCTCGCTCGTGGCGGGATTGATTGATGCGATCGGCATGATTTAAGAAGCCCCGGCTTTCGCTGCTCTTGCCCGCGCCTGGCTTTGTCTTTTCAAAATGATCAGACCTATACCGGAGATAATGCAAGCGCCTCCAGCAAACAGGCGCCAGTTCAACTTCTCGTCCAGCACAATCATTCCCAGCACGACCGCCACCACCGGCGTCACGAGCGCAATCAACATCGTATTCGTGACATCCATATTACGCACCAGCCAGTAATAGAGCGCAAAAGCGATCACTGAACCAACGACCACCAGGTAGGCAAGAGACAAAACGGCCATCGGTGTCCAATGAAAGTTGAGCGGGTTGCCTTCCCTGACGATTCCCAGGATCAGCAGTGGAGGAAACCCAAAGATCATCTGCCCCGCGGCGAGCACTTGTGGGTCGATCTTCTGGCCGTAAGCCTTAACCAGAACGTTGCTGTAGGAACCGAAGAATGCGCTGGCGACGAGGGCTACGCTGCCGAGCAAGGCCATCCGGCCCGCGATGGTGAGTTGATCTGAGAAGATCACGACCACTCCGAAAACACCGAGCAGCACGCCGATAATCCTCGAGGTGGTGATCCGTTCGTATGGCAGGTACACGTGAGCAATCAGGAATCCGAATACTGGAAAAGTCGATTGGAGTACTGCCGCCAGCCCCGACGAGATGTACTGTTCTCCCCAAAACACCAGGCCATAGTTGAGCGAAAACTGCAGCGCGCCTGAGGCGGCAATCAAAAGCCAGTCATGCCGGGAGCGCGGCCAGCGCACACCACGCGCAAGGATCAACAGAGTGAGGATGAAAGATGCGAGGACGAACCTGATGCCGGCGAAGGTGAATGGGGGCAGATCGGCCAAACCCAGCTTAATAAACAGCCAGGTCGATCCCCAGATTCCGCACAGGATCAACCAGACGATGCGCGCTTTCATTTATTGATTTGTACGTGAGGGATTTGCGTTGGTCAAAGTAAGACGGGGCACTAGCCCGACTGTAAAGGAGGGCTCCAGAGTTTCTGGTGAGCCCTCCCTAACGGTCGGGCTACTGCCCCACCGCAAGCAAAGACGCAAAACCTAAACCCATTAGACTACTGTTTGTTCTCGTGATGGCGCATATCCAGCTTAATCACATTGAACACTCCGCCTTGCGGATCGCTCAACACGGCAAAGCGCCCGACATTCGGAATGTCTGTCGGCGGAACATACGTCTTCGCTCCCATTGACTCCGCCTTCGCCACCGTCGCATCACAGTCATCGACAGCGATGTAGATTCCCCAGTTCGGCGGCACCGGCCCCATCTGAGGTTGGATCTGCATCATGCCTCCAATATGGTCATCGCCGTTGATAAATTCCGTATACGGCATGGCGCCACTGTCGCTCTTGGTTTTCCAGCCGAATAATTTGGTGTAGAACTCTCCGGCTTTGGCCGTATCGTTGGTCAACAACTCATTCCAGCAGAGGGAGTTGGTCTCGCCTTTGACACCTACTCCGGTATGCTGCTTCGGCTGCCAGATGCTGAATACCGCGCCGGTAGGATCCGCGATGACCGCCATCCGACCGTGCTCCATGACGTCGAAGGGTTCCATCATCACATTGCCGCCCAGCGATTTTGCTTTGGCGGCGATTTCATCAGCACTGGTGACGGAGATGTACGAGGCCCAGTGCGTCGGCACCTGTTTCATCTCTTCGCCCTTCTTATAAAGGGCGCCCACATCTTTGCCGTTCAGTTTGAGCATGGTGTAGACCGAATCCGGTCCCATCGGATTGTCCTGGGCTCCCCATCCGAACAATTCGCCATAGAACTTCTTCGCGGCCTCGCCGTCAGTGGTGGCCAATTCGATCCAACAAAAACTGCCGGGAGCATGCTCCATGCGGGTTTGCGTTGCCGTATCACTCATTGCAGTTCTCTCCTCTACTAAGATAGTCCTGTGTTGATTTTAGGGCTGAGACTTTATCAGCGAGGATAGGAAATTTCTAGTCCGCACGGCCGGAGAGTATGTAAAAAGTTGTGAAATCTGGGGAGTGACCTTTTTTGCTTTGCGCGTTCTGATCCTCTCGCGTTTCCGCGGACGATGATGTCTGAAGGTCTACCGCCAAACGCGAGGCAAGGATGCTCGCATTCGCTCGGCTATTGACCGTGAGTGCCGGCTACGAGCACCGCCAGCAAAGCCAAAATACAGATTAGAAGTATGGAAATCCCCGGCCTGCGCATTTGGCTGGAATTCTAGACGCGGTTTGAAACAGAAGTGTGGCTGACTAGTTACAGTTGTGACACGTCTTTGGAGTGCGCTGACTTGTCAGCGCTTTGGTTGCTTAACCCCAAAAACGAAATCGCGCTGCTCTCAAGCCGAAGCTCGCTAGCAGCGCAATCCCGAAGTCTTATGAACCACCGAAGCGATTCGTAAGATTGGCAGCCTGACTTCGTCAAGAACAAGCTGCCAGTTTGTATTCCGACAAGCAATCGGCGGTCGATGCCTCCCGGTCAGCACGCGACTTGTTTCAGTTAATCTCGCAACCCTTGCGGGCCACAAAACCTGTTTCCACAAATCTCACATCCCTTGCGGAACGTGGTGCCTGTAGGTAGTTTTTTGGGTGGCTGTCCTCCACCGCTGGTTACGTCCCCAGCAACGAGGCTCGGATTTCTCCAAGCGACATGGCTCACCACAAGCGGGTCCTCTCTCATGGTTGCTAC
>DATENS010000085.1:0-5948 GCA_035274925.1 Pyrinomonadaceae bacterium
TGTTCGGCGGGTCAAGTACAGTACGTGACGATCATTTTATTGCGCGGAAGTTCGCTGCTGCGGCTGGCGAATTCGTTCGCAGGAATCAGGACCGCGCCCTTAATGTGCGACTGTTTGAAGGAAGGTTCGTTGCGCGTGTCGACCACCAGAACTTCGTTCTTCTCCCAGAGGGCGTGCAGTTCTTCCGCCGTGATACGTCGTGCGCTGTCGGCGGGATTCGTGGCGACGATAGGCGTTGGCGCCGCCGGTTTGGCGGTCTTAGGAGTAGGGTTTGGCGACTGCGTAACCAGGTGTTCGGCTGAATTGCAGGCGACCAACAACATCAGCGCGGCCAACAAAACAAGTGAACTAATAAACCGCATGCGAAATCTCCAGACTTTGGATCAAAAGGGCTGCGATTAATTTACAACTTTGAGTGCGGGATGGAAAGCGAGCGGCGTCGGATTACGGCGAGGTCTCTCATTCACACCTCGCTTCAGCGAGGTGACAGGAATGCCACGTAAACCCTGCAACCGTTTCAACGGTTTCAAAAGAAGTCGTTGAAACGACTCAAACATAGGCCGTAGCCCGCGCACCACCTCGCTGAAGCGAGGTGTGAATGAGACCGGTACTAGAGGATTACTCTCTTATCACCCTCGCGCCGCGTCACTCGTTCCCGATCAAGAAACTCGAGCAGCGGTATCGCATACTTGCGCGAGATGCCTGCCAGGTCCTTGAACGCAGGTACGTCAATCGCTCGTTGTTTCTGGGCCCGAGCGCGAAGCCGGGCGATCAGTTCATCGAGGGCCTCGCGATGAAAGAACATTTCGCCGTCCACCCGCACCAGAATGCCCGAATCGATCAGGACTTGCAGTAGCTTGCGGGCGTGCGCTTGGGCCGAAGCGGCCACACCGGCCTGCGCAAAGGCTTCCGCGATGCCGGGCGGCGCGAGTTTAGCGTCGCGGTAGATCTTTTCGAGCCGATCCCGCAACTCGGCATCGGCGCCCGATCCTGCGCGCGTGTGTTCGCGACGGCGCACCACGTCCTTTTCCACCGTCAGCGCGGACTCTGATTCCAGTTGTGCCAGCACCGCCCGAAACAAATCCGGAGGCGCATTTCCGAAGTGACGCCCGCGCAAAATTTCTTTCGCCAGCCCACGCGACAGTGGTTCTGACTTGTGGTGCGCGGTGACCTCGTTTAAGACCGTGGACTTCAACTTGGTGAAGACTGAGGGGCTCAACAATTCTCCGCCCACATCGATCACTGAGCCGCCGTTACGAGCTGCGTCAATAGCAGCCTCAGCTATTTCTTCCCGCCATCCCGTACGCGCGATCAGATCCGATCGCTTCAAGCCACGTTCTTCTGTGGCCGCGGTTAACAGCTCGACCATTTGCTGGTGATTGCCGGAGAGCAGCGCCGTGATTCGGTCGCGCGTCGCGGCAAAGTCTTTAGCGCGGTGCTTCGCGGCAAACGGATCCGCGATCCGGCCGCCGCCGATAGTGC
Source organism: Pyrinomonadaceae bacterium (assembly GCA_035274925.1). GTDB lineage: Bacteria > Acidobacteriota > Blastocatellia > Pyrinomonadales > Pyrinomonadaceae > UBA11740. The sequence goes on from DATENS010000085.1 coordinate 1,483, forward strand.
GTTGGGGCGAGTACGAGCGAATTATGAAGCGGTCGCCAATCACGCCCACGACCGGCGTTTCAAATCGAAGCTGCGCAAATCCGCGATCACCCGGCGCGATAGTGGCACGCGCTTCCTGCGCCTGGTTCACGGGCGGGAGGGCGGTGCCACGATCGAGCACTTTCACTCGCGCCAGCACTTCGGCCGCGCCGACGTGCACGCGCACGCGTTGCCGCGAGCGTAAAGGCCGTGGGGCTTCGGCAAGTATCTGAACTTCAGCGTCAATAATTTGCGTCGGCCGAAGTTTGTTTACCGGCGCGAGCACCATGCCGCGTTCCATGGTCGAGGCTTCAACGCCGCCCAGGTTGACGGCAGTGCGTTGTCCCGCAGAGGCACGTGGCACCTTCGCGCCATGCACTTGTAACCCGCGCACTCGAACGCGTGTGCCCGGTATCAACTCCAATTCGTCGCCTTCGTCGATTTGTCCGGCAATCAAAGTGCCTGTGACCACGGCGCCAAATCCACTCATGGTGAAAACTCGATCGATGGGCAGTCGCGTCGCCTGTTCGTGCGAGCGTGACGGGACCTGCGCGCAGACTTCGCGCAGCGTCGTTTTCAAATCTTCGATACCCGCTCCGGTGCGCGAGCTCACCGCGACCATGGGGGCCTCTTCCAAAAACGATCCCGCCACCAACTCGCTTGCCTCTGCTCGCACTAGATCAAGTAACTCTTTTTCCACCAAATCTTTCTTGGTAAGCACGACGAGGCCGGCACGCACGTCCAGCAGCCGGCAAATCTCAAAGTGTTCGCGGGTTTGCGGCATGACACCTTCGTCTGCAGCAATAACCAACGCGACGACGTCGATGCCGTGCGCGCCGGCCAGCATGTTCTTCACGAAACGCTCGTGCCCGGGGACGTCGACAAATCCGACGCGCACATCGCCCAGATCAAGGTCGGCAAAACCGATGTCGATTGTGATCCCGCGTCGCTTTTCTTCCGGCAACCGGTCCGCGTCGATTCCGGTTAAGGCGCGCACCAACGCCGTCTTTCCGTGATCAATGTGACCCGCCGTGCCGACGATAATTGATTTCATCTTGAATTAGTGAGACGCAGCGTATAATACGCGGCATAACAGAGTTAGGTCACGTAGTGAGCTCCAGAAAGGGCAGCGGCACGCGTTCGGAGCGAAGGTGCGACAGGAGGATACATTTTGAAAGCAGTAGTTGCGCTGATTACGCTTTTGTTCGTGACCATTCTGGTTTGCGGCCACCTACCGGCCGCCTCTCAACAGTCGACTGACCTCCAGATCGTCAACTACAGCTGGAGCAAGGACCGTATCAACTGGGAAGGAGACCCTTTCGCCAGGAACGAGAGTGCCCCTAGCATTCGCGACCGCGTCACTTCTGAGCGGCGCAGGACTACGGCCCTGGAAGAGCGGCAGGCCCGTGAGCAAAAGGCCGACAAAGAGAAGCCTACCGCACCGGCGCGCTATGTCTTTAATTACAAACTCACCGTCCAAAACGACGGGCTGCGAGCAATTAAAGAGATTGACTGGGACTATATCTTCACGGACGCGGCGACCGGTGAAGAGTTGGGCAGGCGCGAATTCACCAGCGTCGACAAAATCGGCCCGGGCAAACGCAAGGACCTCTCGGTCTTCATCTCGTCACCACCGACTAAGAGAATCAGCGCTAATACGCTCGGCAAAAAAGAGCATGACGGAGTCGTCGAGCACGTTGTCATTGTCCGCATCCTCTACGCCAACGGCGTCCTCTGGCAGGCCCGCTGACTTCCGGACAACCAGTCGATCTGAAGTGTATGAGAAAAGATTCAGTTAGCTTCGCCGTGACGATACTACTTGGGTTGGGACTGGTCCTGGTCGGAGTGGCTGCGCTCGTCGCCCCTAAGTTTGCCTCGACGATGTTTGGTGTGACGGTCGAGGACAGTAGAGGGTTGGTTTATGTATATGCCACCGGATTGCGCGATGTTGTGATCGGCTGTTTGCTTGCCGCGCTGGCCTTGCTGGGCGCCGCGCGCAGGATTCTGGGCATGTCTTTAATCATTCTGGCTCTCATACCGGTGGGCGACGCGATCATAATTTCACTGACGGCGACGGAACGCAGCACGATGGCATTATCAATGCACATTCTCTCTGCGATTGCCTTCGTCGTCCTGGGACTTTGGTTTCGTCGTGACAGTTAATTTCAGTTAAGTCCGGCATGCTTCGGTTGAATTGCACGCCGGAAGAGGCTACATAGACAAATCAGGACATATCGTTTGGCGTTCATCGGGAAGGAAATCATTAGCCATATGAAAATCGCGATCGGTTCAGACCACGCCGGCTTTAAGTACAAGGAAAAGATCAAGCAGCTCTTGCGCGATCTCGGTCATGAAGTCACAGACTTTGGCACCGACTCCGACGACTCGGTGGACTATCCGCTCTTCATTCGTCCCGTCGCGGCAGCCGTGGCGCGCGGCGACCACGAGCGCGGCGTGGTGCTCGGCGGCTCGGGTAACGGCGAAGCGATGGCTGCTAATCGCTTAAAAAAGATTCGTTGCGCTCTCTGCTGGAATAAGGAATCAGCACGGCTGGCGCGCCAGCACAATGACGCGAATATGATTTCCCTGGGCCAGCGCATGATCTCCGAAGAAGAAGCCCTGGAAATCGTGCGTGTTTGGCTCGACACTGATTTTGAAGGTGGCCGCCATGTGCGCAGGATTCAGGAGCTTGATGATGATCTTTGACGGAGATGGGCAAAGCAGCTGACGAAAAAGTTTTTCATCTGGGCCGCCGGGCGCAGCGTGCTCTCGACCGTCAATTGCATTATCAGAAGAAGAAGGCCAGCCGATTACACGGGCACGAAGCTAACGTAATGGTGGGAATGAAGCAGGCGTCGGCAAAGGTCCGCGGCATTCTGCAAGAAGTGCGGCCGGTCCAGCCAAACACGCGCGTGCTCGAAGTCGGCAGCGGCGCGCACGGACTGATCTTTTTCTTTGGCACAGAGGTCCGGGTCGGTGTGGATCCACTGGCCCATTCTTATTCTTCATTATTTCCCGCTTGGCAAAGCCGGGCTACGACGATCGCGGCTTTTGGCGAGTCGCTTCCATTTGCTGACGCCTCGTTTGATATTGTTCTCTGCGACAACGTAGTCGATCACGCGCAGTCGCCCGCGCTGATCATCTCTGAAATTTTGCGGGTGCTGTCGCCTTCAGGTCTGCTTTATTTCACCGTAAATGTTCATCACCCGGTTTATGCCTTGGCCTCGGGAGTGCACGCCGCGTGGCAAGGCCTGGGATTGAAGTACGAGGTAGGCCCTTTCGCCGACCACACGGTGCACCTCACTCTCTCTCGTGCACGAGCGCTGCTGGCGCGCCAGCCGCTAAAACTTCTCAAAGAGAGCAACAACCTGGCGTTAGCGAAGGCCAAAGCGCGTCAGTCACGGCCCAGGCATTGGGGAGATCGACTAAAACGCGTCTTCTTCAAAAACGCAGTCTATGAAGTCGTCGCTCAGCGCGCGTGATCGGCGGAAGTGTTTTGAGCGTTTGCTGATCCGCTTGAGAACCGCTTTTCTCGGCGCTTAACAATTAGAAGATTTTTGCATCAATCACACAGTTGACCGGGCTTTGGGCTTTGTCATAAAAGGTCTCCACTTTCGCAGATACGATTCAAAGAGAGGAGCGGGATATGAGAAGAGTCACTTTGTCGGCTTTGAGTTTTGTTCTTTTGGCGGCCTTTACCTGGTCGGTCGCGCAATCACGTCGCACGCCGCCGCAGGCGCCCCAGAAAATGGCGCACGTCGTGGTAACACCCGATGATCTGAAGTGGGGACCGGCGCCGCCGGGACTTCCTGCCGGGGCCGAATTGGCCGTTTTGCGCGGCGATCCATCCAAGGCCGGATCCAGCTTTCACATGCGCGTGAAATTTCCGGCAGGTTACAAAGTGTCGCCACACTGGCACCCGACTGATGAAAACGTGGTGGTGATGCAGGGCACGATGATGATCGGAGCGGGTGATACTTTCGATGAATCTAAGATGAAGGTGATGCCCGCGGGATCCTACGGGTTGATGCCGAGGCGAATGCATCATTTCGCTCTGGCTAAGGAAGAATCGCTCCTGGATATTTACGGCACGGGCCCGTTCGCAATCAATTATGTAAACCCCGCCGACGACCCGCGAAAGAAATAGGCTTTGTGCGGCTGAGGGCAGGCGCACACCTGTCTGCCCTTCGTTAATTCAATCGTGAAAATCAAAGAAGCCTATTCCGAGTGGTCCGCTACCTATGACACGGACCGAAACCTGACCCGCGATCTCGATGGTGCGGTGACTCAGGAAACACTCGGACTCTCACGATACGAATCTATTCTCGAGATGGGTTGCGGCACTGGAAAGAATACGGCTTTGTTGGCGGCGATCGGCACGCGCGTAACCGCCGTCGATTTTTCAAAGGGCATGATCGAAAGGGCCAGAAGCAAACTCGACCTGGCGA
>DATENS010000086.1:0-5157 GCA_035274925.1 Pyrinomonadaceae bacterium
CCAATGCGTAGTTTGGATCTTTTTCAATTGCCTGGTTGAAGTAGTCGAGTGATTTTGTCAGGGATTCGTTGGTGCGCTTATTCCAAAGAAAGCGGCCTTTGAGATAGAGCTGATAAGCCTCAGGGCTAACCGTGTAGTCCCGCGTGACGCGGTTCTGATCGGCGCCGGAAAGTTTGACGCGCAGGTTGTTACTGATCTGAGCGGCGATCGTGCGCTGCATGGACATCAGGTCCGAAACTTTCTGGGTGTACTTTTCGCCCCACAGTTGTTTGTACTCGCTTACATCGAGGAGCTCAGTGCTGATGGTCAGATCGTCACCACGCTGCACCAAACGCCCGGTGAGCACCGCTTGCACGCCCAGTTCCTGGCCCGCTTTGAGCGGATCGATTTTTTGGTTTTTGTAGCGAAAGACTGAGCTGCGCGCGATCACCTTGACGTTGGGAAGCTGGGCCAGGCTGTTGATGATGCTTTCAGTAACTCCGTCTGAAAGATACTCAGTCTCGGGATCCTGACTTTGATTCTCAAACGGCAGCACCGCGATCGATTGAATCGCTACCTCCTTGTTCCGCGAACGAAGAAAGAGCGCAAGCGCCACAATTCCCGCCACCAAAACCAGCAACGAAATGATCGCAACGCCTTTGTGTTGCCTGATTCCGGTGACAATGTATTCGGCGCTGGAAAGGGCAGGGGGCGTTCCGGTCGGCGGCGCTTCACCAGTTGCCGTTAACGGTCCGATGGGGCGCGGGCCTTTTGATTTCGAGACAAGGATTTCGGGCAGCGTGCCTGACATTTCGGCGCTGACCTCGAGCCCATGATGTTGTCGGGTTTCACATCGCGGTGCACGATGCCGGCCTGATGCGCCGCGGACAGCGCGCTGCCCGCTTGAATGGCAATCTCGAGAATGTCGATCAGCTTAATCCGCGCGTCGATGCGGCGGCGCAGGGTCTCGCCGTCGATGAATTCGGTGGCAATGAAATTTACATCGCCGCTGACACCGATTTCATAGATGGTGAGGATGTGTGGATGGTTAAGAGCGGAGATGGCGCGCGCTTCCTGGATAAACCGCTGAAGGCGTTGCTGATCCTTCGCGACGTCTTCTGGAAGAATCTTGACCGCGACGGTGCGATCCAACTCCGTGTCCTGGGCCAGATAAACGTCGCCCATGCCGCCCGCGCCGATCTTCGAGCGAATTTCATAGCGACCCAGTTTTGTGCCCGGACTTAGCGACATTGCTGGTTGAGCATCGCTATATTACCCGTGAAGGGAATTTGGCAATAGTGTTATCTCTATTGCGATAGCGAGTGGGTTATGAGGCGCGAAGCGCCAGCCATGCAATAGCCCCGACCGTCAGGTCGGGGTCGCGGCCCCCTAAAAAACAACGAGGCCGGAAGGGCCGGCATGCTCAACACCGGTCCTGCGGACCTCGCCTTTTTTTCTAACACACCAACCCCGACCTAACGGTCGTGGCTATTTCATAACGGCCCTTCTGGCCTGGTGAGGTCTTCACGGCACAATCTCGCTCGACTGGTTCGGGAGCGCCCTCTAAAAAGCGAACACACTTCTTGCCGCGCTTGACCGCCTGTAATACTATGGCGGCCCACTAGTTCCATCATCCCCTGTCCAGGAGTTCGGTTGTGATCGGTCAAACCATCTCGCACTATCGCATTACTTCTCAACTCGGCGAAGGAAGCATAGCGGGTGGGTCATGAGGCGCGAAGCGCCGTCCGTGTAATAGCCCCGACCGTCACGTCGGGGACAATCAGGGAGTCCCAATAATGATTAGACCTAAGGCGAAGTATGTTGTCTTTAGCTTAATCGGCGTGATGATGGCTTATGTGCTTTATCACAATGAAAGATTTCTGATCGAGCCGTCCAACCCGTTCTGGCAACACCTGCAGCCCTTCACGTGGTGGCTACTGCCGCACGGGTTATTTGGCGCGGCTACGCTCCTGGTGGCGCCACTGCAATTCTCCGAACGCTTGCGACGACGATTTACCAGACTGCACCGCATCCTGGGACGTGTGTACGTGATTGGGGTTTTTGGGCTCGCGCCGTTGGGCGCCTATATTCAGTATTTCCAGGAACGTATGGGTCTGCCCCGATCCTTTACCGTCCTGGCCGTCGTTGACGGCGTGATGCTGATGACCACTACGGCCGTCGCTTTCGTATTCGCCTACAAACGTAAGATCGCGTTGCATCGCCAGTGGATGACTCGCAGTTATGCGGTGGCGCTGGTCTTCATTGCCGGGCGGTTTGTGATGGGTGTTACCGGTTGGGAACAAACAAGCATAGAAATCGTGCAGGCGATCATTTGGTCGTGCCTCGCCCTTTCGATTCTCTTTGCCGATCTTGCCAACAACTGGATGGAAATGCGAGCGACTTTGTCAGCGCGCGCCAGGCGAGGTGTGCCGGCAAATCAGAATCTGTCGGACGCCGTGGCCGAGACAATTTAGGAACAGGGCCTCACGAACTACGTCCCTAAGGACGAGAAGAATCATTTGCCTCTCGGAAGTCGAACTACTTCCGAGAGGCTTAGTTTTAAGCGGCCTGCGGCATAGCGGTTGCTCCACGGTCAGCACTTATGTCCCGACTACCCAAGGCAGAGGTGTTAATTAATGATTCAAGATGAGTCGATCTCCCATGGCAACACACTGGCGGACTCTCGGGAAGACAAACGAGTCGTCACAAACGAAGTGTCGGACGAGACGGGCCAGTTCGACCCGCGCTTTACTTTATGGCGGAAATTTTGTGCCGATCACGGAATCGATGTGAACACCCTCCCCGGTGACCTGAGTCGAGAAACCAAGGAACAGTGGGAAAAATTCAAGGAAACGGAACGCCTTCCTGGTCGCTAGGTGGTTACCGGGCGTCGAGTTTATGGCTGACAAGGAAACATTCAGCGATGGTTTGATTGTACCGAAGTAGGGCGACTTAAGTTCTGAAAAGGCCCGCGATGCGCGCGAAGTATCAGAACCCGGAGCCGCTAGCGACGGGATCCAACAACTCAATTCTGTGATTACGCTTCCTTTGATTGGCTTGATGCTCAATGACCTGTAGAGAGGTAAGCGGTGGCGCGCGAGTCGGGACTTGTGGTTTTGGTTTGGCGCAGGTCGATTACGCGCGCACTTTTTCTTGTGTCGAAGTTCAACATACTTTCTACCAACCGCCTAAACTCAGTACCCTGGAACGCTGGCGTACTCTGGCGCCTCCTGACTTTGAGTTTGTCCTCAAGGCCTGGCAATTGATCACGCATGACTCCAGGAGCCCGACCTACAGACGGCTTAAAGTAAGACTGTCAGACATTGAAAAGGAAGAGGCGGGTTACTTTCGTGATTCAGTGATCGTGCGGCAAGCCTGGGAAACTACGCTCGCATCAGCGAGAGCACTGAAAGCGAGGACCATACTCTTTCAATGCCCGGCCAGCTTCAGTCAAACAACAGAGCACATTGCCAGCCTTAAGAGATTCGTTACGTCCATTGATCGAGAGGGCCTGAATCTGGGTTGGGAGCCACGCGGAGATTGGGACAGTGACGTCGTCAAATCCATCTGTGACGAACTTCGCTTGTGGCATGTCGTCGATCCGTTCGTAAACAAAACCACGACACCAGACCGCTTTTACCTTCGGCTTCATGGACGCAACGGCTGGCGTTATCAATATGAAGATGGCGAGCTCGAAGAGTTGGCCCGTGCGGTGCCTAAACGAAAAGAGTCCTACGTCTTCTTCAATAACTACAAGATGACTGAAGATGCGGTGAGGTTCTGTAAGCTTTTGGGAGCTGTTGAGGAGCTTTGAAGCTTGAGTGCTCCCTGCGTTAGCTGGTGTTAGGTGCTTTGCGCCTGATGGCAAAACCACACTCTAGCCGCATAACGGAAGCACTGTTATACTCCCCGTTCTCTCCTGAAGACTTCACCGATCTCGTGAGAAAAATGTATGCGGAACACCAATAGTCTGTTCAATCTATCGGTCCTTATGTTGCTCGCGGCTTTGCCGGTCTTCGCACAAAATGCCTCGGTCAGTATCGGCAAACACGTGAACCGAATCCCCGCCGTTTGCGAGGGAGTAGTCCCGGCTTCAATCGAAGACCCTATCGACATCCCCGCTTTGGTGAAAGAAGCATACTGTAAAGGCGCCGGCGATATGATCGCCGAGTACAGCTATGTAATGACTAACCTGGGGCGCTCGATTGATAAGAAGGGGCAGACAAAAAAAGGGTCCACCACCTACGAAGTTTTCATACCGACTTTGAAGAGTGGGACGCGTGGCCGTGGGATCCTGATAGTTACCGCTCGTGATGGCGTGCCCGTCCCGCCGGCTGAACTGGAAGAGTCGCGGACAAGAGCGGGCGAGCGTCTGGAAAAAGCAGAGGCGAAGAACGCACGCGAGCGTCCGTCAACGGCCAAGCCAGACTCGAGTGTGAAGGGAATGCTGCCCCTCGGTATGTACACTCACACCACCAGCAACCGTTCGACCCTTTTTAAGAAAGGCAGCGCGGCCCTGGCAATTCATACTTTTCTCAAGACATGTCAGTTGACTCTGACGCGTCGCGGATCGTCTGACGGCCGAGAGATACTCGTATTCAGTTTTGCACCGCGCCCCGACGCTCAATTCAACGATAACGAGAAATACATTGCCCAGCTAACCGGCGAGATTTGGATCGACGTCCAGGATCGAATAGTGACGCGGCTCACGGGTTGGCCAACGCTGGTCGCAGGCGTTTCAGGCGCAACCAATCCATCTCCCCCTCCATCTGCGACGCCTGTCGAAAGACCGCCGGCCGTGCACGTCGAAATGCAGCGTCTGCCCGAAGGCATTTGGTTGCCGCGGGTGATACGCATTAACGGCGCCGATTACCCAAAGCTCTTCGACGGAATCGACACCGAGACAATTTCAATCTTCAGCAACTACATTCGCTTCTCGACCGAAATCAAAGACATCAACGTAAATCCGCCAAGCAAGCCGTGACCGGTGCATTGATGAGGTCAGTACCACCTGCGGTAGCGGGTGGGTAAGGCGCAAAGCGCCGACCTGCAATAGCCCCGACCGTCAGGTCGGGGAGATGAGGTCAGTACCACCTGCGGTAGCGGGTGGGTAAGGCGCGAAGCGCCGACCTGCAATAGCCCCGACCGTCAGGTCGGGGAGATGAGGTCAGTACCACC
>DATENS010000087.1:0-7754 GCA_035274925.1 Pyrinomonadaceae bacterium
AAGTACAAAGGGCGGCTAACAACGCTGAAGCACTGCGGAAGAAGAATTTATCACCATTAAAGACATTGCCGATTGCTTTCAACGTCTAACACGGAAAACATCAATGCAAGGTCCGTCAAGATTTCTCGTCCAAACTGAAGACGGAACTCTCCATGCCTACTATCGCGAGGACTTTTTACGAATTGACCTCGCAAAAAACCGGGAACACCCACCAAAACAAATCTTCCAGCTCCGCGATCAGTCCCTCACCCTTTCGTACCATCCAATCGGAACACAAGACCTGACCGCGGCCACCGTCGTCTCAACAGAACATGCAATTCCCGCAGCAGCATGACATAGCTTTGATCTAACCGTAACGAAGATCCAATCGAAGAAATCGACCAGACAAGCATTGGCCATGAGCACAAGACGAGTCACCATCGCTTCCCTGTCAATGACAGATGGCACAATCACGCGTTACGCGATCTACCGCGCCACCCTTCACTACAACCTCGCACGAAGCGAACCTTATGTTGATCTAAATCGCGGAGCCCAGCACATCAGCACGGTAACTAAGGACAATCGCGACAAGGACTCAAACTGGCAAAACGACGATCTCACCAAACGTTACCTTGAAATGGCTGAACCATTCGCCACTCCTGACGCGCCAGCCTTTGCTTTCACCGATTGCGTTTTTTGCTACGGCACCGACCTTGAGTGCCGTTGCGCCCGAAGATCAAACACCCCGAAAACTGAATCCAGCTCCAGCTTAGCGGCCGAGCAAGCCCAACCCGCCTGTACCCAAATGATTGAAAGTGACGACTGTAAATCAAAGTAATTACAGGCAGGCACCCTTTCCGTTTACCACAAGGAACTTCGACGGAAGTTAAGGACACTCGAAAAGAGCGATGGGCAAGGATTCAGTTTTGCGGAGGAGCTAAAAGAAAGGAAGAGGTAGATCGCCAAGACCTCCTGACCCGCCATGCCAACACGTCGGCCAACATTCATCACGGGTACGGCCACTCCCTACGGCTATGAAATCTTCGTCAACCGGGGCAGAAATATCATCGACAACTACACCGCTGGAAACTGCGCGCACGACTCCGTTGAAGTCGTTCCACTCAACGATCCCTCATGCCTCAGCCTAAGCGAGCTCAAAAAACTCGCCCGCCGAACAGCAAGAGACATCGCCGATGAGTACGGCATCTCTCGTCACCTCATCGAATTCAGCAACTAACTCCGAGGACGAAATGAAACTGCCAACAAGAAAACAAATCATTGCGGCGGCGCGAAGCCGGTATCAATCAGAAGGTGAAATCGAAATCGACGACAACGCCAAACTCAGCAGAGCTGAGGGCAACCCCGACGATGGCGCTTTTGTTCAAGCGTGGGTTTGGGTTTCAGATGAAGAGGCCAGCCAGGAACCAGCTTAAGGTGGACCCAGCCGAAACAAACAGGGTTTTAGATACGACTGCACGTGGTGTTTTGTCTGGACATTTCTCGTTTCTTGTATCTGGGAGGCAGCACATGCAGACTCAATTTCTTCGTATTTACGCTCCAAACTCGCTCCACCTGCTCTATCATCCCATCGACACTGGCAGCCCCAGCCACGACATGAGCGAGCATATATCTCGCCATTCGGCCCACCGCATCGATATCGAATCCACTCAACTGATTGGCGATCGCGTGATCGGACGAGTAGAACAGGACCTCGGGCCAGCCAACGAAGCCGAACTCCAACACCGAATCCTCACTGTTCCCTACGCCGAAAAGCAACTCGGCTCAAACGCCGACGCCGTTGAATTCGTTCGCGTCATCAAGGAGGCTGTCTCCGCCGGCGCGGACCCCGATCCACGCTCACTCCAAATCTACGCTTCGTGGGCCTATGGCGAAATCAAACGACGATTGGCCGAGTACAACTCTGCTACCCACGACGTCTCCGTGAGCGAATACAAAGCCCAGGTCATCTCAAGCGTCCTCAGCGAGATCGCCAAGATGGCGATGCAGCTCACAGCCATCACGGCCACCAAAGAAGACCGTCTGCTCGACGAACCGGAAGTCTACGAATACTTCGGCTCCCCTCACTACAGCGACGAACTGAACCCAAACCAACGACGCGAACTCTTCGAGCTGCGATGTGAGCAAATCCTCGACAAACGCGATACTACTGATCCATTCACCGCCGAACTGCGCTCGATTTGCAGCAAGCTCTCGCGTGCCCACTCGACAGGCAACATCTACGACGAAGAAAGCCAGTTTCAATCATATCTCCGCGATCAAGCAGACGCTGGCGCCCGTGAGGAAAATCTCGAAGCGCTTGTCGACAGCCACGAGCGCATCACTGAGCAATACAGCGAAGGCGGCGTAGTCTCGCTCCACATGAGCGATGGAGAGAGATTCATCGTCGACGGAACTCTAGACGAAGACGTGGACGAAACGTACCTTCCCCACGAGACCGCCGATCTAGTTGCGGAAATCCGCAACCTTTTCACCGATGGCGAAGACACGCAAACGATCAGCAACTACATCGACTTTCGCTTAAACCAAATCTACGGCGATCCGGCCGACAAAGACTTCCGGATCTTCAGAACAACAAGGGCAATGACCTCGACTCCAAAGGGTCTTGTCGAATACACCTATCGTGTCTCCGTTTACCCAAACCGCGAAGAGAGACAATACGTTCGCGAAGTACTCGAACAGATCCTCGACAACATGCACCGCGACTTCATGCTCCGAAGCATGAATCGTTCCGTCGCCTTCCGCAGCTTCATTCGAAGAATTGAAGCCGCCACGGAAACACGCGCACTAATCGACACTATCCAAGACGCCTACCAAGCTCGCTTGAAAGGGACCATCTCGATCAAGATGTTCACCGCGCTAAATACCGCTTACGAAGTGAAGCGCGCAAACCTTGATTCCAGCCCCTTGCGGGAAACGAAAGACGTTGACGGCCGTGCCCGTACTTTCATCGTCGCCACACCCGTCATCAAACTCGCGCGAACACTTCCAACCCGAGAACTACGCACTCTGGCGACCGCGATCCAAACGCTTCCCATCCAGGAACGAGAACGCGTAAGGAACATCCTTCGAACGGAAAGACAAGATCTTTACGTCCGGATTCAAGAAGGACTGCTCCAAATGATCAATCAGGCATCGGCGAGGAAGCTCATGTACCTACGATTCGCTTTTTACGAAGATCGCAAAACCGGCATTCCGAATGAGCCTCACAATATGATTCATTTGCTCACGGCAGCCGACAAAGCGGCAATCTGGGAAAGCCTGAAAAACGCTTCAGGACTTGCCAAACCCATGGCCGCGTAAACGAGCCTCTTAGACCTTACCAACCGCGTCTTCAGCCCACACAAGAAAAAATAGAAAGAAGCTGACGACACGATAAGTCACAGTCAGTCACCGGACAGGTGAACCGACTAACCCGAGCTTGCCGCGCCTCAAACGCAGTTCGCTCATCACTCAATGCAAAGTCACCAATCAAAGGAGAATTGAACATGTCCTTTTCGAAAGTAATCGTAGTGGGCAACCTCGGCAAAGACCCCGAACTCCGCTACATGCCTGACGGCCGTCCCGTCTCCTCGTTCTCGGTTTGCGCGAACGAACGCCGGAAAAACGGCGCCGGCGAGCCCGTCGAAACCCAGAGCTGGTTCACCGCCAACGTCTACGGCAACAGCGCCGAAGCCGTCTCGCAGCACCTGCAAAAGGGCGACCAAGTTTATATCGAAGGTCGCCTGAAGCCGGAACTGTGGAAAGGCCGCGACGGCGAAACCCGCCTGACCATGAACATCAACACCAGCGACGTCCAGTTCCTCGGAAAGAGACGCCGCAACGGTGGCGATGCCGCGGAAGCGGAAGCCGGCGAGGCTAAGACGGGCGCCGAGTTGTCAGACGACGACATTCCGTTCTGAAACGCCCAGCCACGCCTGAACGACCACAGAACGCTCGCGCGCTGGACGGCCACAGTCGCCCAGCGCGCAGCTACATTTTTTTGTGAGGAGGCCTGTAACACCATGTCAGCCACTAAAGCAGAGAGAAAGCAAGTAACGATCACAACCGACGGTGCCTGCCTCGGAAATGGCCAGAACGAAACCCGCGCCGCCGCAGCTGCAATTCTCGAATACCAAGGCCACAAACGCGCGATAGGCTGTTACATCGGTCCGTCAACAAACCAACGCGCCGAAATCACTGCGGCCGCCTTCGCACTCGAGTCCCTGAAAGAACCATGCACTGTAATTCTCCGCACGGACTCTCGCTATGTCGTCGAAACAATGACCGGCAATTTCAAACGGCGAAGCAACCTCGATTGCTGGCAACGCCTCGATGAGGCAGCAACAACACACGAAATCACTTACGAATGGGTGCGCGGTCACGACGGAGATCCAGACCAGGAAGCGGCCGACAAGCTCGCACGAACAACCGCTCGACTCGGCAAAGCCACCGAGCTGATGCTGACAGAAACCGTCCAACGATTGAAACACACTATCACGCCGGCCCTCCGAGATGCCGTCCTCCAGGGTCTACGATACCTCGCTGGCCACTGCGACGGAGCACGTCACCGAGACGGCGTCGGCTTCAATAAATTCGACGCTGAGTACGGCCACAGCCTGGCAGCCAAAGAGACTTTGAACCCGATGCAGATCGCAGCCGGGCGCAAACTCCTCCGTCGCTACACCAACCAACTCGCGATTTACAGCCCGGCCCTCGTAGCGATTCTGTAACGCGCGTCAAAACAGAAGCGGCAATCAGACAAGCGACTTCAACCCCAAAGCAAAGGAAGCGCCATGAACTTCAAAAACATTCTGCCACTCATCATCTGCATGTCCGTACTCATCCTCGCCACCGCCGGCCTAGCGTTATCGAGAAGCGCCCGCCACAGAACAGCCCAGAACTTTATCGGGCACAGCGACCCTCCGACAATCACGGAGATGGGACCAGCTGCGGCAACGATGGCCTTCGCACGTCAAGTCCAATGCGCGTTCCGCGAAGACACCTCAAGCCTGATCCCATCAAAAAGCGTATTCCACCAGCCGACCAGCTACGCAACCACCAGAACACCTAACTTCTCCGCACCAATCCGCCGCGCACCGATCCGCAGAAAGGGTCGAATCCAGCATTGAAAAATCAAAGGGAAGGAATCTCGCCACCAACAAAAACCTTCCCACTCACCTCCTCACGAAGGTTGTAGCCGCCAGTAAAGAGCACGTGCCTGGTCCTGCCGTCAGTCTTCTCCCCTGAATCTTCAATCATCAGACCTTAGACGGTCCCTCCAACCTACGAGGATGCGAGCCCCTCCTTCAAAAAATACCTCCAAAGATCAGCGCATCCCTCACCTCCGGTCACCGTACCGGCGACTTCTCCGCTCGCTTGAATTTCCCGCATGTAAGCAAAGACCACTTACTAACTCCGGCACAAACACGCGAGAGAAGATTGACTTCCAGCCCCGCATCGGCGAAATGGACGAACTTCAACATTACTGACCCAAGAGCCTAAAACATCTTGAGATCCTGGTCTCAAAAGCAAAGATTTTAGACCGACCGCAACTACCTGATTCTGTTTGCGGAGACTCTTTATGTCTAACACGACTATTTTTGTTTCTGGATCTCGCTCGATCAAATTTCTGCCTCCCGGTGCTCTGCATACACTTGATCGAATTATGGCCCAGGGATTCACTATTCTTGTTGGAGATTGTTTGGGCGTAGACGTGCTTATCCAGCGCTACCTGTCGGCCAAAGGCTATCCGCAAGTCACCGTCTGTCACATCAACGCGCGTCCTCGCCACAACCTTGGCTTTAACTCGATGCAAGTTCCAGGAACGCGCCAGACCGACAAAGACGCTTACATGGGACGAACGGCCAATTTCGGGCTGGCTATTTGGGACGGCGCGAGTCCCGGAACCGCAAAGAACATCGGGCGGGTCAAAACGAAAGTCATTTCCATTAATCCAAATGACACAACTTGTATTCTCTGCAACACCACAAGTGAAATCGGCTTCGTCAGAATTCCTCTCACGTTTCACGAACCATCAAATCCCAAAATCCCGACCTGCTTTAGTTGCTACGAGTCCGGCAAACTAAAGCAAGCTCTCGAGCTTCGAGGGATCAAATGCTGACTCAAATGACGATCAAATACGTCAAGGGTGACGCCACCAATCCAGTAGCACAGGGAAAGCGAATCATCGCCCACTGTTGTAATGACGCCGGCTTCTGGAACGCCGGATTTGCGCGCGTGCTCTCTGAGCGTTTCCACCAACCGGAACGCGACTATCGTCGCTGGGCCCGAGGCCTCGCGCCCGTACAATTCCGTCTGGGCCAAGTCCAATTTGTGCGAGTCCAAGCCGGCCTTTGCGTCGCTAACATCATTGGCCAGTCGGGGATCCGATCTGCCTCAAATCCAGGGCCCATTCGGTACGATTCTCTCCGCGAAGGTCTCGCGCGCGTCCGCCTGCTTGCACTCGAACACGACGCAACCAATGGGCGCCGGTCTTGCAGGCGGCGACTGGCAAACCATCTCCGCGATCATCGAAGACGAGCTTTGCTCCCACGGCGTAAACGTAACCGTTTACGACCTTCCTTAATCTCTCGTCAGGGACAAAACCAGGATTTAGACCGACTGCAATCGTGTGATTTTTCCACCCTGAGGAGGAACACCATGATTCTCGAAATCCTGCTAAGACTTGCAGACGAACTGAATCTTCCATCCTGGACCGCTCGCAACCTCAAAGCAGCCTACGACGAGGCCGCAAGCATTCCTGAAGATCGCGAGATCCAATACTCAATCGCCTGGAACGCATACCATGAAATGCTCGACAACGACAGTGACCTCAGCCTCCTTTCAATGGCCTACGGCTGGAAAATGCGAATGCCTCTGTTTGAGCAAATCGACGCCACTGGCGCTTTCGTTTTCTAAGGCGAATTCCAGACGAATGCGACGCCGAAACGCTCGACAATTTCACCGGATCTTTCACTGAATTCGAGACGCTCGACCAAGGACGAAACCATGCTTATCTCCAAAATCACAACCAACCCCCTTCACTACCAAGACAAGCAGCTAAGCGTCGCGGGGGTCGTCCGCGCCACTTACGAAGAGCCCTTCCCGTTCTTCATGCTCGAAGACCAGACCGGCACCTTGTTTTGCCAAACGAATAGCGACCTACCAGTCCGTGGCGCTCACATCAGAGTCGAAGGCAAGTTCTTCGTCGGAATCCCTGAGAAATGCTGCGTTCCCCTTGCACTTCTCGAAGAAACTAGTCGCTCATATGTCGGTCACTCTAGACCATGCACTCTCAAAGCATGCGAACTCGCCGCATGAAAGAATCATCGTGACTTTCCAAGCCTACACAGCTTCAATTTGAAAAAATGCCGCCCACAAAGGGGCGACATTTTTGTTCCCCTGACTGGAAACTACCGAAGGACGCGCGGACATGCTCCCGCAGTCGCGCTCCCCAGCTCCTTATCCAGATCGGCATCTTCCCACGCCACCCACGACGCCGAAATCATCCAGAACATCATCGAACTTTTTCAACCATCGGTTCTCGGATGCCGCAGAAAAACCGCTGCGACTATCCTCGAACATTAAGGAACTCCGGCGGCGTGAAGAACCTCCGCCTCCGTTAAGGACGGTCAACTGATAACAGAAGATTATGTCCTCCCAAACGCTCGCGCCTGGAGGACCAGGCGCGCCCGGACATAATCGCTGTTATCATCCGCCCGCTAACAATTTATGCTCACAATGTAAGCGATGCATCTACCTTGAATTGACCAGAC
>DATENS010000088.1:0-7481 GCA_035274925.1 Pyrinomonadaceae bacterium
CCTCGCGCCTGAGGCGCGCGCAGTCTTTCGGCAATACGCATGGCCAGGGAACGTGCGTGAACTTCGTAACGTGATCGAGCGCGCTCTAATTCTTGAAGACGGTGATCTAATCACTATGAAGTGTTTGCCTCCGCCATTGACGCAAGTGTCGTCATTGCGAGCGCCTTTATCGAGAGAGGAACAAGTTTCGAGACCGGTAGGCAGTCCCTTCCAATTTCTGCCTGAGGGGTTCTCTCTGGATCAGTTGGAAACTGCCTTGATTCAGCAGGCCATGGATCAGTCTGACGGAAGCATAACCCGCGCCGCCAGACTGCTCGGGATAACTCGTGATCAACTCAACTATCGCTTGAAGAAGGTCAAAGCCGCGGCTACCGAGTCGTCATGATGAACGGCTCATCAAATCTCGTTGAGAGTTCGGTGATAGCTGACTTTCGGCAATTGGTGAGCTGGCAGGAAAGCGTAGTAATTACCGCGAATTTTCACAAGTCTGCCCTGCCATTTCACACATCTGCACTTCGCGCAGAGCCGAAAGTGCCCGTATTCCTTTACGGCATACACATTGCGCTTGGCAATTCGGGCCAACCTGGCCCGAGGCTCTTCTTAGGCGCAAGTGATGGCACAGACGCACCAGTTTCGGCAGATTTTATATCCTACCGATGCGGCCCCCCAGGGCCACGCGCCGGGTTTTCCTTACGCGGTCGCCTTATCCCAGTCCTATGGCGCGGAACTTGGTATTTGCCACTGCATTGATGAACCTTCTCTGGATAATGATCGTGATTCGTCCGTTACCTGCGAGTGCGAGAAGCGAGTCGCGGAGTTGGTACTGCGTAGCGGATCATCTGGCGCCAATCTTGATTGGCGGTGCGGTGTTAAGCGGGGAGAAAACGTCGGTGAGACGATCAGGCGCGAAGCCGCCGAACAGAAATCTGACTTGATCGTTCTTTCAAGAGGGAAAAACCAGCCCGCGGGGCTTCTCGGCTCGACGGTTGAATCCGTATCCAGAACCGCCCCTTGCCCCGTTCTCGTTATACCGACCGGTCGGCGTGAGTGGGTAACTGAGCGTGACGACGTCAGAATCGCTCGCGTTCTCGTCCCTTACGATTTCTCCGATGAATCGGAGCTGGCGATGCGATATGGACTCTCCTTCGCTCAACAATATAAGGGAGAGGTGCACCTGCTGCATGTTTTGCACACGCTTGAATCATTTGAGGTAGATAGCATGGGACGATTCGTCAGCCGGCATGCCACTTTCGATGAAACCGTCCGTAAGCTTGAAACAGCAGTGCCTAAAGAGGCACGACTCGGGTGCGACATAAAAGATATTGTGAGTTGGGGAATGCCTTTCCGCGAGGTGCTGGCGTACGCCGAGGATTACAGTATAGATCTGATTTGCATGGGTTCGCGCGGCGCAGGTTACGGTATGCAATCGCTGTTCGGTTCGAATACTGATCGCGTGTTGCGTCAGGCTGCCTGCCCCGTTCTGATAGCGCGCCCATTCACCAACTTAGTGCGTTCGATGTAGTTTGACCTGTCGCTAACGCACAGGTTGTAAGCTACGCTTCGCAATTTTCGTTTCAACTGCGGTTGGCGGCACGTACACCCGACTATGGGGCTAGCGGGTGTGCGCAGGCTATTGGCGGTCGGATGGGAGAGCGCGACCAACACCGGCCGCTGATAGCTAACTCTCAAGAACCAGGAAATGAGAGCAATGTAGAGTCGGAGGGGACGCGAGCTGCTGGCAGAGTTAAAGCTGAATTCGTAGCTGCGTCCTCTAGATTTGCAAGCGGGGAGAGTAAATCATGAAGAACATCGCCTGGGATAAGGGCGAACACAGTGCGGGGCCTCCTGGTCCCGAGGCGCCAAGTAGACGACATTTCCTGGACTACCTGTTGGGCACGAGTGTCGTTGCGACGCTTGGTGCAATCCTTTACCCCATATTCGAATTCATGTCGCCGCCACAAGTGATCGAGTCAACCGAGAGCTCGGTCGTAGCTGCCAAGCTGAGCGAGGTACCCGCCAATTCAGGAAAGATCTTTAAGTTCGGCAGCAAGCCCGGCATCATCGTTCGCACTGAATCAGGGGAGCTGAAGGCGTGCTCAGCGGTCTGCACACACCTTGAATGTATTGTGCAGTACAGACCTGACATCAAGCACATCTGGTGCGCTTGTCACAATGGGCATTATAGCGTGGATGGCAAGAACATCAGTGGACCACCGCCGCGACCGCTGGAGGAATACAAAGTGAACACGCGTGGCGATGACATCGTGGTCAGCAAATCATAAGCATGAGAATCGCAGCGCTGAAACTCTGGTTGGACAAGCGTCTGTCGATCAGCACGCTCGGCGAGCTGGCGCGCAAGAAGGAAGTCCCGCTGCACCGCCACTCCATCTGGTATTACTTTGGCGGCATGACGTTGTTTCTCTTCGTCGTCCAGGTGGCAACCGGTATTCTGCTGCTTCTCTATTATCGTCCGAGTTCGGAAAACGCTTTCGAGAGCGTTCAGTTCATCATGACCGAAGTGAAATTTGGCTGGCTGATCCGATCGATCCATAGTTGGTCCGCGAATCTGATGATTGCGACGTTGTTCATTCACATGTTCAGCGTGTTCTTTCTGCGCGCCTATTATCCGCCGCGCGAAATCACCTGGGTAAGTGGCGTTGTGCTGCTCTTCATCGTCATCTGTTTTGGATTCAGCGGGTATTTGCTTCCCTGGAACAAGCTGGCATTCTTTGCGACTAAGGTGGGAACTGAAATCGCCGGAGTCGTTCCGATCGTTGGGCGGACCATACTTAGATTCCTGCGTGGCGGCGACGACGTAACTGGCGCGACACTAACGCGCTTTTTTGGATTTCATGTTGCCGTCCTGCCGGCGACGGCGACGGTCTTTATCGCGATTCACGTGCTGCTGGTTCAACTTCATGGAATGCACGTGCCGGCGAAATATGAACACAGCTATCAGCGAATGAAGTTTTTCCCGAATTTCATTTTGCGCGATCTCATTGGTTGGATCTTGGCGATCGGGGCTCTGGCGGCGCTGGCTGCATTGTTTCCGTGGGAGCTGGGCGAGAAAGCTGATCCCTTTGCACCTGCGCCCGCTGGTATCAAGCCGGAGTGGTACTTCCTCTTCATGTTTCAGACACTGAAATTCATCCCCGCAAAGATTCTCGGCATGGATGGCGAAGTGCTGGGAATCATGGCGTTCAATCTGGTTGCCCTGCTTTTGTTTATTGTGCCGTTTGTGGATCGTTCTCCGGAGAATCGACGGCGACGACTTATTTTTAATGCGTGTGGGGTGCTGGCGTTACTCTACATCGTGGTGATGACAGTTGTCGGGTATGTGACGTGATGAAAAGCGGGCGCGCACATTCAATTTCCATATCAAACGCGCTTGCTGCGATTGCGGTGTTTCTGTTTTTCTGTGCTTCAGCCTCCGCGCAGAAGAAGAGTTCCTGCATCGAATGTCATATCAAGCTCGATGACACGCGCCTCAGCGCGCCCGCGAAGAATTTCGAGAATGATATTCACAAGTCACGCGGGCTTTCGTGTAACGATTGCCACGGCGGCGATCCCAACTCAGATAGTAAGGAGGGCGCAAAAGATCCAAGGAAAGGTTATCTCGGAAAGCCCAAGACTCTGGACATTCCAGCGTACTGCGGAAAGTGCCACAGCGATGCGAACCTGATGAAACGCTTCAATCCCAGCTTGCGCGTTGATCAAGAGCGTGAGTACTACACGAGCGTGCACGGCAAGCTCCTCAAAGAGAAAGGAGAAACGCGCGTCGCCACTTGCATCAGTTGCCACAGTGTTCATGGGATCAGGGCTATTAACGATCCGTTGTCTTCAGTTTATCCTTCGAATGTCGCCAACACCTGCGCGAAGTGCCACGCCAGCGCTGACTACATGCGCAGCTTCGGAATCCCGACCGACCAATTCGATAAGTACAAGACAAGCGTTCACGCGAAAGCACTTTATGAGAAACAGGATCTGTCAGCGCCCACCTGCAATGACTGTCATGGCAATCACGGCGCGACGCCGCCTGGAATCGCCTCCGTCGCTAACGTTTGCGGCCAATGTCATGCGCGGCAGGCGGAGTTGTTCCAAACGAGTCCGCACAAAGCAGCGTTCGATCAGAAACAACTCGCCGAGTGCATCACGTGTCACAGCAATCACGCGATCGCCAAGCCTGGTGATCAGATGATCGGAACCGGAGCTGGCGCGCTTTGCATCAACTGTCATTCGAATAGCGACAAAGGTTTTGTCGCCGCCGGATTGATGCGTTCCCGGATCGATGAACTAATCGCTGGCATCGACAAGTCAACTGAGATCCTGAATCGAGCCGAACGCGCGGGCATGGAGGTCAGCAAACCGAAGTTTGAATTGAAAGGTGCGACCGACGCGTTGACGCATGCGCGTGTGCTGATTCACAGTTCGTCAACCGTCGAAGTCGATAAGGTGGTTGGGCCAGGATTGGAAGTAGCGAAGAAAAGTTATCAGGCGGGAGTGGCCGCGCTGGCTGAAAGAAGGTTCAGGCGTAAGGGACTGGCAGTCTCGCTCGTGTTCATTCTGTTTCTGGCGCTGTTGGTCTATCTCAAAATTCGCCAGATCGAGAGTCGCCAGGCGGTCTCAGAATAACAAAAAACTGGTTGAGCTATTGACTTGCGCCGGCCTGCGGCGCGTCGTAATGATGAGCAAATTGGAGCTTGGCAAGTTAGGATTGAGCACACTCGGACTTGTCGTGCTTGTGGCGCTCCTGGATTCATCCTTCGTGTCACTTGCAACCATAAGGTTGAGTTTATCTGAACTTCAGAATTCACAAAGTCATCGGCCTCAGAAAAGAGTCGCGAGGCAGAAAAGACCTCGTCTCGATTACGCGAAGTTCTCACATCAAACTCACGTCGTCGCGCAAAAGCTCGTGTGCGTCTCCTGTCATAGAGTTCCGTCAAAGAATTGGAAGGAAGTGCGCTTGGGCGACGCAGCTTTTCCGGATGTCAGTGATTTCCCCGAACATTCTTCGTGCCTGGATTGTCATCGAAAGCAATTCTTTGCGCGGGAGCGGCCCGCGCCGGTGATTTGCTCGAACTGCCATATCGCAATCAGTCCGCGCGATTCCAGCCGTTGGCTTTTTCCGAGTCTCGGCGACTTAACTGATCCAAAGCTCAAGCGACGAGAATTCGTTTCGGAATTCGGTGTCGGCTTCCCGCACGACAAGCACCTGGACGTCGTTGGTTTCAACGATTTCAATCGCGAGCGAAATGCTTTGTTTGTGGTGGTTTCAATCCAGGAAAAGAAAGAGGAAAGACAACCGAAAAGCTGCCCCGTTTGTCACGAGACGTATCAGCCGCAGGGAAACTCAAGTGAAGAATACGTGACGAAGCTGCCGAAAAATCTGGGCGACAGGTTTTGGCTGAAGAAAGGCACGTTCAAAACGATTCCGAAGAGTCATACGGTTTGCTTCACGTGTCACAACGCCGATTCCGGAATAGCGCCACAGCCAAAAGACTGCGATGCCTGTCACAAGCTGGCTACTCCCCTACAGTTCAAGGTTGACTTCGATCCGAAACTTCCCGCCGTCATGGGCATCGCTGATCGTAATGTTCTGGGTAGATGGAGCCGGCGAATTTCGTCGGGCACATTTCGGCATGAAGGCGGCGAACACCCTGAACTGAACTGTCTCGGCTGTCACAACGTGGCGACGTTTAATACGCTCGATCCGAAGACACTGAAAGTCCCCATGCGATCATGCGGTGGCGTTGACGGATGTCACATCACGGCGAAGACGGATGACGGAGGCGCTTTGAACTTCGAGATCGATCAGAGAAAAAAGGATCGAAAGTTTGTTTGCACCAAGTGCCATGTCAGCTTTGGCAGCGAAGGTATTCCCGAAGATCATCCGCGGGCCATTCCAACGCCATAGCAGAAGGTCAACCAGAGTTGATGACTGGATTAACTGGAAACGCGCTGAGAGTTATTAGGGATCTTCCGAGGAGGCGACTGATTGCCCACTGGGCGGGCGCACTTGTTCTTGTCGCGGCAGCCTTAGTCAGTCTGCCTCTCGCCGTTGTTTTGAACTCGCGCGCGTTGGGATCGATAGCCAGCGGGACTCAACCGCCTGCGCCTCAGGGACAAGTGCAAATACCGGAAGGACTGGATTACAGCAAGTTTCTGCACAACAGCCGAAATCATTCGCGACTGCCATGCCTGTTATGTCATCGTCGCGAAACGAATTCGCCGATTCCCAAACGTCCCGGCGCGTCTGATCACTTGCCTTGCGCCGGATGTCACGCGCAGCAGTTTTCAAATTCCGACAGTCCGATTTGCACGATTTGTCACACTGATGTGAAGTCGGGGGCGCTGAAACCTTTTCCCCGATTAACAAGCTTCAGAATGAAGTTCGAGCACTCGGTTCATTTGAAGATGGCCAGTGTTAGCTGCGCTACCTGTCATCGGCCTTCGCGAGGAGGCATAGCGATGTCGATTGTCGCGGGTTTCAACGCTCATATGACTTGCTATCGCTGTCACACACCGCGTGCGCAAGCCGACGGTAGCGATATTTCTTCGTGTGGTACCTGTTATCAGTTGGGTGGTTATTCGCGCACGCCGGAGTTCGCGCAGGCTTTTCGCGTCAGCTTCAGTCATGCAAAACACCAGAAACTAACCTGTACTGAGTGTCATCAAGTCAAAGGGGGAATGCCGCAGCGAAGACAAGTCACCGCGCCGGAGCCGCTCAATCATCACGCTACGGGCCGCCGGCAGAGTTGCATGACTTGTCACAACGGTAAGCGCGCGTTTGGCGGCGATGACTTTTCCGCTTGCAAGCGGTGTCACACCGGCACGACATGGCACTTTTGAATAGTAAGCGCGGACGATTCGACACGGGGCAAAGCGGGAGCGGTGCGGCGTCGATTGGCGTCTTGAATCCCAACTGATCCTGTATCGTCCCGCTGTCGCTGACCCTTTCAGTTCCTAGTGAATGCTGACCCCGAAAATTTCCTCAAGGTCCTGTGTGAAAGCGCACAAACTACCTTGGCTTTGAGCCAATAATCCAACTATTAGAGCACTTTTGCGCCCGCTAATGCGCGGGCACGGTCGTTGCACTGATTTCTTACTGCAAAGAGAGCGACGAAAAGATCAGTTCGTTCGCTCATACATAATTATTGAGAGAGGTAAACGGAATCATGACGATCAGTCGATTGAAGAAACCAGCCCTCGCATTTGCTTTACCCGCACTGCTAGGCCTGCTACTACTTATGCCGGTGCCGGCGCAAACAACTAGTCAAGATCAGTCCGCGGACGCTGCGACCACCTACAAGACCAAGTGCGTCGCATGCCACGGTCCGAAGGCTGATAAGAGATTTGATGCGACGCTGCCGGAGGACCAGATGGTGGATACGATTCTCAAGGGCAAGAAGGCCGAGAAACCACCGAACATGCCGGCCTTCGGCGAGAAGGGTATTACGAGCGACCAGGCGAAAGCGCTCGTA
>DATENS010000089.1:0-6059 GCA_035274925.1 Pyrinomonadaceae bacterium
GTGGAAGAAGTTCGGAAACTGCTTGATGAAGGCGTGCCGGCAAATTCTAATGCTTTGGGCGCGCATGGCTATCGTCGCGTGGTTGAACACCTTCGCGGCGAACGCGATCTTGCCGGCGCCATTGAGCAAACCAGGCTCGACGTGCGGCACTACGCGAAACGGCAACTGACCTGGTTTCGGCGTGAGCCGGGCGTGCAATGGCTGGATCGATTTGGAGATGAGCCGGAAGCCGTCAACGAACTTCTGAATCTGTTGCAAGGTGCGAACACATAGAGCCGGCGCGTCATTTTGGTCATGCACGCGGTTGCCGACGTTTGACTGTCTGCTGAACCAGGCTCCAGCGCAGAAAAAACCTTGTCACCTTCACCGCAGTGTTATACTCTGAGGCCTCTTTCGGTTCGGCAACCAAATGGAAGCCAAGACTGCTCCGCAAAATATCCAGGACGGATACCTGAATCTCGCCCGGCGCGAGAAAGTAACCGTGACGATCTATCTGGTGAATGGCGCAAAACTGCTCGGCCGGATCAAGAGCTTTGATAAGTTTTCGTTGATTTTAGAAACCAGCACGCAAGAGCAACTAATTTTCAAGCATGCCATCTCGACCATTTCTCAGTCGCGGCGTTCGACCGGCGAACTCCGCCATCACAGCGTCTCCGCGAATGAGGGTCCAGCCGAAACGGCCGAAGAGACTTCCGCCTCTTGAAATCAGTTGACCGTCACGCGTCAACGACGATATGGCCGGCGCTTTTATTACCTTTGAAGGAATTGATGGTTGCGGAAAGTCCACGCAACTGCGTTTACTCGCCGCCGAATTGCGCGGGCGCGGGATGCGCGTGGTAACCACGCGCGAACCCGGCGGCACGCCGCTCGGTCAAAAACTGCGCGCGGCCCTTTTGGATGTGCAGGAGCAGGTCGACCCACTCGCAGAACTGCTGGTTTTTGCCGCAGACCGGGCCCAGCATGTGCGCAAGCAGCTCCTGCCCGCAATCAAGGGAAACGAGATAGTGCTCTCTGATCGCTACGCTGATGCCACGGTGGCCTACCAGGGCGCCGGCCGCGGCTTTGATCCAAAACTGATCGAAGAGATAGTCCAGTTGGCCACCGATGGTTTGAAGCCGGACCTGACTTTGCTGTTTGATTTGTCAGTTGAGGAATCCGCGGTGCGCACCCGAAGGCGTGTCGCCAGCAAACGCACCGATCGGTTGGATATCGAGGCCCGTGACTTTCACGCCCGCGTGCGCGACGCGTATATTGAAATTGCTAAATCCGAACCTGAACGCTTTCGGGTCATCGATGCCCGCGGCTCAGTGGACGAGACCCAGCGCAAGGTAATGGATATCGTGATCCCGTTCCTGCAGGAGCGCGGTCTGCTGCGCGACGAACAGAGGGCTAAGGGCGAAGCGTGACCTTCTTTGCTTTGCACTCTGCCCTTGGCTTTGAGCAATTAATGTTCTCTTCTCTCATCGGCAATGACAAAGTTAAGAAGTCGCTCCAGCGGCTCCTGACCAACGGCCGCCTCCCGGGTTCTCTTCTCTTTACCGGCGAAGAAGGCATTGGAAAAAAGTTGTTTGCGCTTGAACTAGCTAAGACTCTTAACTGCCGCAATCGCCAGGGACTGGAAGCATGCGATGAATGTTCCTCATGCAAGAGGATTGCGCACTCGACTTTCCCTCCCTTTCCTAAAGACGACGATAACAAAGATCGAATGATCTGGGGCGAGCACGCAGACGTCGCCATGGTCCGGCCTTTCAAGCAAATCATTCGCGTGAAACCGATCCGCGAGCTCGAGGCTGAAGCCAACTTTCGACCATTTGAAGGCGCGGCCCGCATCTTCATTGTGGAAAGCGCCGAGTACATGAATGACCAGGCCGCCAACGCACTATTAAAGACTCTTGAAGAGCCGGCCTCGACTACTCACCTAATTCTCACGACATCGAATCCCACCGCGCTCCTGGCCACGATTCGATCGCGTTGCCAGGCGATTCGTTTTGCTCCAATACCCGCCGGCGAGATCGCAACTCACCTGGTACAAAACGAAGGGATTCCGCCCGAGGATGCGCAACTTCTCGCGCAAACGTCACGCGGCAGCCTGGGCCGGGCGCTGGCAAGCGACGTCGGTACTTACCGCGACAGGCGAGAAGCCATGTTGGGTGTTTTGGAAGCGCTGACCGTCACCGGAGATCGTGCTCACCTACTTCGTTCAGCGGAAGCTTTGGCGGCGATGAAGGATCGCGAAGACTTCGAACAGTTGCTCGACGTGTTCGAGGTCCTTATTCGTGACGCATGGGCCCTCGCGCTAGGTCGCCCGGCAGACAGCATCGTAAATACCGATCTCGTTCGTGAGCTCCAGCAGATTGCCGCAGAGCTGCGAAGCGATCAAGCTGCTTTGTGGCTGACTCAAATAGAAGAGTTGCGCGGTGCTCTCGAAGTTAACCTCAATCGCCGCATCGCCAGTGATGCCCTGCTTATGTCGATGAGTTCGTCGGAGCCTATTCATTGGGCCAAGTAATATTGTCAGCTTGCGAAACCCAGAGCAGCCAATTTCCTCCTCTACGCTTCACCAAAGGTCGTTGCCCAGCGGCGCGGTAAACCCTAAGCTGGATAATTACGGAGACTATCTATTTGAATCGGTGATAATACCTATCACCAGTGGCCCAGTGAGTCAATGTAAAATTGCTATCGGCGCCCTCGGAATTTGTGGTTTAAGTCGCCCACCAGAACTCTTGATTAGAAGTTAATGACTTAGGTACTCTCGCGTCCGTGGAAATTCTCATCATCCTCGTTTTTATTATCGGGTACGCCGCGATTGCTCTCGAACATCCGCTAAAAATCAATAAGGCCGCCACTGCTTTGCTGACCGGAGTCCTCTGTTGGACGGTTTTTATTTTGTTTTCCTCAAATCGCGAGGGGGTCGCCGAAGAACTCATTCATCACCTGGGAAGTCATGCCGGCATTCTCTTCTTCCTATTGGGAGCCATGACTATCGTCGAGCTGATCGACGCTCACGACGGATTCGAAGTCATCACCCGCCGAATTACGACGACTGATAAAAGAAAACTGCTTTGGACTGTGGGTCTGCTGACATTCTTTCTCTCGGCCGCGCTCGATAACCTCACGACGGCCATTGTCATGGCCTCAATGACGCGGAAGTTGGTCGCTAACCGGGGTGATCGTTTGTTCTTTGTGGGCTTGATTGTGATTGCGGCAAACGCCGGCGGGGCGTGGTCGCCCATCGGCGACGTGACTACCACTATGCTTTGGCTGGGGGGCCAGGTCACCAGTGGCAACATTATTGTGAAGCTGATTCTGCCGAGCTTAGTTTGCCTCTTGATTCCGTTAACCATCCTTTCTTTGCGGCTGAAGGGTAAAGCACTCCGCCCGGTAAATGGTGATGACGATGCAAGGCAGACGTGCCTTAGCTTCGAACGTTACCTGGTCTTTTTTTCCGGGATCCTCCTCTTGATGATGGTGCCGGTTTTCAAAACTATCACTCATCTTCCGCCTTACATGGGAATCCTTCTCGCGCTGAGTATTCTCTGGGTCATGACCGGATTCTTACATAAGAAGAAGGATACCGAGCAAAAGAAACAGCTCTCTGTGGAGCAAGCTCTGAGAACAATAGACGTACCGAGCATTCTGTTCTTTCTCGGCATTCTGGTAGCAGTCTCGTCCCTGGAAAGCACCGGACTCCTCGCGCGCTTCGCCCAGCTTCTTGATCAGCGGATTGGGAACCAAAGCGTGATTGTGCTTTGCATCGGCGTGTTGTCAGCGATTATTGATAATGTGCCGCTCGTGGCCGCAACCATAGGAATGTATGACCTGGCCACGTTCCCGCCCAATAGCTATCTTTGGGAGTTCATTGCTTACAGCGCGGGGACAGGAGGAAGCATGCTGATTATCGGCACGGCCGCGGGTGTTGCGGTAATGGGAATCGAGAAGATCGATTTCTTCTGGTATCTGAAGCGGATCGGCTGGCTGGCGGGGCTGGGTTACTTTGCCGGCGCCGGCGTTTACATCTTGCAGGAATACCTGGTCAGTGGGTAATTCCCGGCAGAATTAACTTTTCTATTTCGAGGCGCCGATCCAGTGCGCCACTTAGTCGGCGGCCGGGCGGCCGCCGAAGCCGATGATGTAACCATCCGGATCCTCGACATAGAAGCCCTTCGTGCCCCACTCGGTCGCCGTAAGCGGCTTAATGATCAGCACGTCGTTGGCGACGCACTGCTCGTAGAACGCCTCGATGCCGTCAATGCCCGCCGAGGCGTCGAGATGATCGTTGTCGCGCCGGTGCTGGCGGTCCGCTTCGTTCTTGGGCGCTTCTTTCAAGTGAAGTTCCAGCCCGTCCAAAACACCGATCGCGTAGAACCCTTCCCATGGCTCGCCGAACGTGAAGCCGAGCTTTTCGTAGTAGGTAATTGAGCGGGCCAGGTCGTCGACCAGGAACTGTGGTGCGAGGGATGTCACACGCGGCTTGGTCTTGGTCATAATCATGAGTGTCTATTCAGCAATGTGAGGCCACATAACGCCCGAGTTAACCGGGCGGCGCGTTAAATCAAGTTCCGTCTTCATCCTTCATCCTTGCAGTTACGCTCCAGTCCGCTCGAGCGTCCAACGACTTGTTGGGTTGCGCCGATTCATGGCGCGACGTTAATTTGCGGCTCATAGTTTAGAACACTGCGTTCGGGAACAGAAAAGAACTCCCGTTTGCGGACGACGAACCGCGAGCCATTTGATTTGAACGTCACACGGGTAAGATCTTTGATCTGGAACTTGCCCGTTAGTGAAGCGGTCTGATTGCGCCGAGAACACCGTCCGAATAATTCAACAGTCAGCGCGCCGCGCTTTGCCGAAAAAGATTTCAAGCCGCAGCCGTAGCCAATAGCGCCCGTTTCGTATTGCCAGAGCGGTCTCAATCGATGATTGTCGAAAGAATAAATGTAAAAGAGTGCGGCGCCACCGTCGCAAGAGACGCCACACGCGACGTGCCAGAGCATGACGATAACTTCTGGGCGTCTGTCGTTAGTGATGTCAGCAACATAAACGTGTGACAGGTCGAACCAGCCACGTTCAGTCCGAAAGTCGTATTCATACCGGCCATTTTCTAGGGGAACGCGAATACGTTTACCCCACGAGAACTGGTAAGGATAAGAGTGGTTTTTGAAATCAATCCGATGGAAATCATCGGCGACTTTAGGAGGCGGCGCGAGTGCGGCGCCAAGCGCAGGAAATAGAAACAGGAGTGGCAACTCAATGAGTTTCATAGTGGGAATAACGCTCGAATTAACCGGCGGCAAGCAATGTTGATGATAAAAGACTGGCTTATTGCCGCTCCGTTGAATGACTTGTTGGGCGGCGCATAAATAGAACTGACCGCTTTCTTTATGTCTTAGTAGGTAATACTTGAATAGAACGCATCCAAGCCTCTAATAGCTGCGGCCATTCTGTGATAGCCAATCTCGGTGCGCCTCAATCCGAATGCATGTCCGCCTTCCGCGTAGAGGTGCATCTCTACCGAGATACCGGCTTTTCTGAGCGCGATAAAATAAACAAGTGAATTTTGCACATTATCCACCGGATCTTTGACTGATTGCAGCAAGAATGTCGGGGGCGTTTCTTTTGAAACTGGAAGGGTTGGATTGAGTTCAAACGCTTTCTTGGTTTTTTCCAGCATGTGTCCGGGGTATACGGCTACGGCAAAGTCCGGGCGGCAGCTTTCTTTGTCCGCGTCGTCAATAGTCGGGTACAACCGTTTCCCCCAATGGGTGCTTATATCTGCCACCAGATGACCTCCCGCAGAAAATCCGAGTACCCCAATTTTGTGAGGGTCTATGTGCCATTCGGCGGCATGATGACGCACTAAGCCTAATGTTCTTTGAGCATCCTCTAACGCGTTGGAGCTTTGGCGTCAACTCGACATTCGCACTTGTCATCATAATGCGGGCCGGAATCTGGAACGCGATATTTTAAGAGGACACATGTTATGCCGCGCGAAGTAAGCCAATCACAAACCTCGCTACCTTCGAGGTCAATTGCCAGCCCTTTATAACCGCCACCAGGGA
>DATENS010000090.1:0-11087 GCA_035274925.1 Pyrinomonadaceae bacterium
AGCAGGGGCTGATCGTTATCGAGATGCTGCCCGCTAAAGCGCCGGAAACAGTCCGCAGCTTTCTCAACCTGGTTGCAACCGGGTCTTTGAACACGACGACGTTCAGCCGCGTAGTTAAGGGGTTCGTTATTCAGGGCGGCAATCTTTCTACCAGCGAGAAATGGGGAGTCGCCCTGGCGGCCAGGATGGGACGAAAACTTCCCGATGAGCCGAACGATGTGAAGCATGTGCGCGGCATAGTTTCGATGGCCCGCGGCGACGAGCCCAACAGCGCCAGCACCCATTTCTTTATTCTGGTCGGCGCCGGTCCGCACCTTGATGGAAAATTCGCGGGGTTCGGCCGTGTTACTCGCGGGCTGGAAATCGCTGACGCTATTAATCGCGCCGAGACTCAGGGGGAAACGCCACTTGTGCCGGTGCGAATCAGTCTTGCCACGGTGAAGCCATGCGAAAAGTAATGTTCGGGGGAGTTTTGAGAGTCTGTGTCTGGGCGCTCAGCCTGGCGCTGTTGTTCTATGCGACAGGATGTGCGGAAGGCACCACGGATCAGCCGACACCCGACGCTGCCAAAAGATTTCTAAAACTGCGTGGTTATGAATTCGACGAAGAGTCCTTCTTCAAAGCCGCGTCCCAAAGCGATGTTATGGCGGTGGACGGATTCATTAGCGCCGGCATCAATATCAACGCGAAGGATCGCAACGACGATACGGCGCTGGTTGCCGCAGCGTCCCGTGGTGATGCGAAAATTATCGAGTTGTTATTACGACGCGGCGCGGACGTCAATGCCAGAGGTAGAAACAACTGGACGGCGTTCTTGCTGGCGTTGCAAGAGGAGCGGAGCGCCGTGGTGGACCAGTTTGCCAGTCACCCCCGCCTCGACCTGACTGCGGAAACGCCGGAACGAAAGACAGCGCTCATCCTCGCGGTCTGGGCGCAGTACGAGCCGATCGTGCGCACTCTGTTGCAGCGAGGAGTCGCGGTGGATCATCAGGACAAAGACGGCGACACGGCCGTGCACGGTGCAGCGCTTTACGGAAATGCAAAGATCATGGAGTTGCTTTTGGATGCGCGGGCGAATCCGAACCTCAAAAACAGGGTGGGCGGAACACCGCTGATGTGGGCCGCGGCGTATGGTCATGGCGAGGTCGTGGGAATACTTTTGAATCGCGGCGCGGATCCGAAGCTCAAGGATGTCGATGGCATTACCGCCGCAGGCTGGGCCGGCAAAAACGGTCACGGAGATTTGGAACTGATTCTTCGTAATGCGGAAAAGAGTAAGTAGGAGTCAATTGTCAGAAGAGCAACTGACTACCGACAACTGACCACTGGCCACTGACAACCGACCACTGACTACAGCCATGCTCTTAGTCATCGACAACTACGATTCGTTCACCTACAACCTGGTGCAATATCTGGGAGAGCTTGGTCAACAGATAAAAGTTTGCCGCAACGACGAGATCACCGTTAAGCAGGTCGCTGCAACCTTGCGTCCGGATCGAATTGTGATCTCTCCCGGGCCAGGAATGCCCGAAGAAGCCGGAGTGTCAAAAGAGATCATCAAGAACTTTGCAGGCAAAGTCCCGATTCTGGGTGTTTGTCTTGGCCATCAAGCGATCGGCCAGGTGTTTGGCGGTTCCGTCGTTCGCGCGCCCAGGGTCTTTCATGGAAAGAGTTCGGTTGTCCGACACGATGGCAAAACGATTTTCCATAGTCTCCCGCCAACTTTTGAAGCAGGCCGCTACCATTCGCTTATCGTTGAACGTGAGACGCTGCCGGATTGCCTGGAAGTCTCAGCCGCAACACCAAATGGAACCATTATGGGATTGAGGCATCGCACGCTTAGGGTCGAAGGTGTGCAATTTCATCCCGAATCGATCATGACGACCCAAGGCAAGAAGCTGCTTGCGAATTTTCTCGCGCTGAACTGAATGCAAACCGCTCTCGTGGCAAGCGAGACCGCTGAACCGATTAGTTGAAGAAGCGGCTTAACCCAAAATGTCACTCCGCACATTCTTACCGCGTTTGATGCGCGGGGAACATCTGTCATCAAGTGAAGCGGGCGAACTACTCGACGCACTGCTGAATGGCGAAGCTACGGATGCGCAAATCGCCGCTACTCTGATTGCGCTAAAGACCAAAGGGGAAACGGTCGATGAGCTCGCCGGACTGGCCGAAGGAATGCGCCGGCGTGCGCTTCGCATCAACTCAGACCACCAAAGGTTTATCGATACGGCCGGCACGGGCTCGAGCTGCGCAAAGACTTTTAATATTTCCACGGCGGCGGCGTTTGTAACCGCGGGCGCCGGGCTACCGGTTGCCAAGCACGGCAATCGCGCTGCGAGTAGTCTCTGCGGGAGCGCCGATGTCCTCTCGGCGTTGGGCGTGAATGTCTCGGCGCCGCCTGAGACATCGGAAAAGTGCCTGAATGAAATTGGGATTTGTTTTATGTTCGCGCCGCTTTACCACAGCGCGACGGCGCGCGTAGCGGCCATCAGACGTGAACTTGGGGTACAGACAACCTTCAACCTGTTAGGACCGCTTACGAATCCCGCGCGCGCGCCTCGGCAAATAATTGGTGTTTGGAATCGTGAATTAGTCGAACCGATGGCCCGGGTACTCGCCTTACTGGGAACTGAACGCGCGTGGGTCGTGCACGGGAAGGACGGTCTGGACGAAGTCACCATTGCGGATGCGACGTTCGTGGCCCAGGCGAGTGACGGACAAGTGGACACGTTTGAGATCGAGCCGGAAAACTTCGGCTTTGAGCGTCGCCCGATTAAACATTTGAGTGGAGGTAACGCTGAAGGCAACTCCGCGATCATTCGCGACGTCCTGGACCGCCACCGCAACGACGAGGCTCGATCTCTGATTATTGCTAACGCAGCCGCTGCTCTGTATGTGGGCGGCGTTGCCGCCGACTTGCCCGAAGGAGCGCGACTGGCTGCGCAAAGCATTGACAGCGGACAGGCCCGCGAAAAACTTCACGACTTGATCCGAATTACAAACGCGTCTAGATAAACGGCCGCGATGGATTTTCTTACAAAGATCATTGCCGCAAAGCGCGAGCGAATCAAAACGGCCCAGGCGCGCCGGCCCATTGAGCTCATCCGGAGAGAGGCTGCGGAAACTCGTGCAGCCGCCACGCCAAATCGACTTGCCAATAGCCTTACCGGCGATAGCAAACCCAACATCATCGCCGAATTCAAGCGCCGATCTCCTTCGAAAGGCGAGATTAATGGGAATGCCGATGCGGCCGGCATGGCCCGAATCTACGAAGCTGCTGGAGCCGCAGCGGTTTCAGTTCTGACGGAAGAAGACTTTTTCGCGGGGTCGCTTGAAGACCTACGCCTCATTCGTGATGCGGTTTCTCCTCCGTTGCTGCGCAAGGACTTTCTCGTCGATGAATATCAAGTGTACGAATCGGCCGTGGCGGGCGCTGACGCGTTGCTGCTAATCGTGGCCGCGCTGGATGACCGAACGCTAACGACACTTCGCGCGATTGCTGAAGACGAGTTGGGAATGGATGCACTAGTCGAAGTGCACACGGAGGACGAGCTCAAACGGGCGGTCGATTGCGGTGCGCACCTGATTGGCGTAAACAACCGCAACCTGCATAGCTTTGAAGTCTCGATCGCGACTTCCGAGCGGCTCGCCGGTATCGCGCCCAATGACGTGATGATGATCAGTGAAAGCGGGCTTACTCCGGAAAAGGTGCGCCGCCTTCATGAGCTGGGCTACAAAGGGTTTCTCGTTGGTGAGACCCTCATGCGCGCGAGCGATCCCGCAAAGGTGCTCCACGACTTCATCGAGGCGCAGCCCGCCGCGGTCCGAGTAAAGATATGTGGCATCACCAATAGTGAAGATGCACGCGCCGCGATTGACGCCGGCGCGGACATGCTCGGGTTTAACTTTTTCCGTCAGAGTCCGCGTTACCTGGAGCCGGAGAGAGCGCATGCGGTAATCGAAAGTGCGCGATCGCAAAATGGGTCAGTCTCGATGATCGGAGTATTCGTTAACGAATCAATCGATGAAGTGATCCGCATTGCTGATGAGCTCAACCTCGACGGCATACAACTTCACGGCGACGAAAGCGCTGAGTTTTGTGAACAGCTAAAGAAACGGTTTTTAGATCGCCTGCTGATAAAAGCAATTGCCGCCACGTCCGAGTTTCAATTTGAAAGTCTGAAGGACTATCAGGTTGATTCGATAATGATCGATGCTTTTCATCCGCACCTGCGTGGCGGTACGGGTAAACTTGCTGACTGGACTCTCGCTCGTCGCGCAGCCAGTAACATGTCTGGAATTTTCCTGGCCGGCGGGCTTTCACCGGAAAACGTCGCGGATGCTATAGCTAAAGTGCATCCGGTCGCCGTCGATGCGTGCAGTTCGCTGGAAAGTTCGCCCGGAAAGAAGAACGCCGCCCGCATGAAGGAGTTTGTGAACGCGGTGCGGACGAGTAAACTGCCAGCAGAGCCCGCGAATTCCGGAGCTCGAGAAGGGAACTGAGGTTTGTCACGAACGATCGAAGCGCCGTCTGCCGAATCAGCGACCGTCGAACATTCTTCCCGCGGCGTTGCTGTTCCTAAAAACGCCTCAGGCCAGGCGCTGGCGGCCTTTAACCTGCAGAAATCCTATGGACGCCGGCGCGTGGTTGATAACGTTAGTTTGCACGTCGAGCCGGGCGAAGTGGTGGGCTTGCTGGGCGCAAACGGCGCCGGAAAGACCACGACGTTCTACATGATTGTCGGCCTTGAAACCCCCGAGGCCGGACGCATCTCGCTCGCCGGACAGGATGTGACCAGGCTGCCGATGTATTTGCGGGCCCGTTTGGGCGTGGGATACCTCCCGCAGGAGCCCTCTGTGTTCCGGAAAATGACGGCGGCGGAAAACATCCTCGCGGTGCTCGAGATGATGGGGCTCAGAAGACGCGAGCAAATGAAACGCGTCGAAGAGCTCTTGCAGGAATTCGGTATTGAACATGTGCGCAATACGCGTGGCGATTCATTGTCAGGCGGCGAGCGCCGGCGAACTGAGATTGCGCGTGCCCTCGCTACTGAGCCGCAGTTCATTCTGCTTGACGAGCCGTTTGCCGGCATCGATCCGAAGGCTGTCGACGATATCCAAAACGTTATTCTCTATTTGCGCGGCCGCGGCATCGGGATTCTGGTCACCGACCACAATGTGCGTGAAACTCTCGGGGTCACCGATCGAGCCTACATCATGGCCGAAGGAAAGATATTTCGCGCCGGCTTACCGCATGACTTGACGGAAGATGCTGAGGTCCGCAGGCTTTATTTAGGCGAGAAGTTTCGCATGTGAATCGAAATGCCCTATCCGCGCGCGATTGGGTTATAATCTTGCCACGCGGGTTTCCCGCAAACGCTATCCCCGGCAGTTGGAATAATTTTAACCGGCTATGTCAGTCAGGCTTACGACCAGTCTTTCGCAACGTCTCGTTTTGACGCCACAGCTGCGTCAACGGATCGAGATGTTGCAGATGACTTCGCTGGAACTGACCGATCTGATTCAGCAGCAGTTAAACGAAAATCCGGTGCTCGAAGAGGTCGCGACGCAGGAAGAGGCACGCGAGCTCGCCGAAAAAATCCTTGATCACATGGCCAGCGGCGGAGAGTTGGAAAATCTGCCCGGATCGAACGTCGAGGGTTCCGCTCCTGAGCTCGGTGCACCGTCTTCAAATGGCTCGGGAGACGCTGAAGTGGCATTCGGCGAGACGGAATCTGACCTTCCGGTAACGGGCGATTTTGAAACGGACGCGGAAGCCAGAACCGTTGAAGGGACCGAAGACACTGCAGCCGAAGGAACGCGCGATCCTTTCGAGGAAGTCGATTTTGGCCGAGAGTTTCAGGACTACCTCGATCCCGGTTACAAGACGCAGGAATTCGAGTACAAGGAAGACGCGCCGACCTTCGAGCAGTTTCTTACCAAGGCGCCTTCGCTTTCCGATCACCTCGAATGGCAGCTGCACATGGATTGCGGTGAAGGAGATGTTTGCGATGCCGCCGAAACGGTCATTGGCAATTTGGATGAGGACGGCCGGCTAACGGCCACTAACGAAGAGATTGCCATGCAGGGCGGCTGGTCTGAAGAAGTGGTGGAACGGGCCCGCCAGGTTGTGATGAGGCTCGAGCCCGTGGGTTGCGGCGCGCGCGATGTCCGCGAATGCCTGCTGGTCCAGCTCGAGGCGCGCGGCGAGACCGAACGTCTCGCTTCGCAACTAATCCGCGATCATCTCGAGGCGTTGCAGCAACACAAATTGCCTCATCTTTCGAAACAGATCGGCCTCGACCTGGAAACGTTGGCGGCGGAGATTCAATTTATCCGGACGCTCGATCCCTATCCCGGCCGTCGTTACTCGTCTGAAGAGCCGGTTTTGATCGCGCCTGAGATTTATATCGAAAAACTCGACGAGAACGAGGACTACATAATCTATTTTGCCGACGATGGCAGCCCTCGCCTGCGCATCAATCCCAACTATCAACAGATGCTGGGACAGGCCGGCACCACGAAAGAGACGCGCGACTTTATCAAGGACAAGATGCGCTCGGCGGTGGATTTGCTCCGCAATATCGAACACCGCCGGCAGACGATTTATCGCGTGGTGGAATCGATTGTTCACCGGCAGCGCGATTTTCTCGATCACGGCGTCCAACATATCAAGCCCATGATGCTGAAGGACATTGCCGAAGACATCGGCATGCACCTTTCGACGGTTTCGCGCGTGGTTAATCGCAAATATGCGCACACGCCGCAGGGAGTGATCGAGCTACGCCGCTTCTTCACTGAAGGAATGCTGAATGAAGAGGGCGAAGAGGTCTCGACGCGAATAATCAAGCTAAAGATCAAAAAATTGATAGAAGAAGAAGACTCTCACAACCCAATTACCGACGATCAAGTGGTAAAGATCCTTGTGAAAGACGGAATCAAGCTTTCGCGCAGGACGGTGGCCAAGTACCGCGACCAGATGAACATTCCTGGCTCGCGTGAGCGGCGCGCAGTGGTTTAGGCGCGACCCGGCCATAGTACTGGCTCGCGACTCAACGCGACAGAAGGGGGCAAACGAAGAATGAAGTTTGAATATACCGGGCGGCACGTGGAAGTGACACCAGCAATTCGCAATCATCTGGAGGAACAATTCAAAAAGCTTAACCATATTTTTGTTAACGGGACTGAGCCTCGGGTCCATGTGATTCTCGAAGTTGAAAAGAACCGGCAGATTGGCGAATTGGTGGTGTACTGGCGCGATCACACGCTGACGGCGACCGACACCAACGCCGACATGTACATGGCCCTGAGCCGGGCAGTCGGCAAAATTGAAAAGCAGGCACTCAAGCTCAAAAAGCGGATCATCGATCGCAAGCATACAGCCCGCAAGACTTCCGCTGTCGCTCCGAATCCCGATGGGCAAATTGAGGCAACGCCGCCACCTGTCCGCATTATTCCCGCGCGCAGGTACTCCGTGAAACCGATGACCGCCGAAGAGGCGGCCATGGACTTGTCCGATAAGACCGATCAGTTTGTGGTCTTTCGCGACGCCGATACAAACCGCCTCGGAGTGCTCTACAAAAGGCAGGACGGAAACTTTGGTCTAATCGAACCTTGAGCTTTCTTAAACTTGAATTGAAGGAGCGCATCATCTTCCCGGTGGCGCTCCTTTTTTCTTTTTTGCTTGTTTTGTTAATCGGTTCGCACTAAATTGAGGTTCGCTAATGGCTCGCCAAAAAAACAAGCAGCCGCCGCACGGCCGCAAAGATGCGCCTGATGTTGTAATTATCACCGGCTTGAGCGGCTCCGGCATGACCTCGGCGACCAATGCGTTTGAAGACCTCGGTTATTTTTGCGTAGACAACATGCCGCTCACGCTGCTGCCAACGTTCGCCCGTTTGGTGCAGGCGGGTGAAGAAGAGCGCGGGCGAATCGATCGCGCGGCGCTGGTGATCAGTTTTCGCGAGGGAAGGTTTCTCGCGGATTTTGCCAAGCAGCTGCGCACTCTGCGCAGCCGAAAGCTGACCGTCTCAGTCTTGTTCTTTGAAGCATCGGACGAAATCCTGGCGCGCCGGTTCAGCGAAACGCGTCGCCCGCATCCCGCTGAACGAGGCAAGGGCCTCAAAGACGCCATTCGGACTGAGCGGGCTGCCATGAAACGAGTGCGCGCCCTCGCCGACGAAGTTATCGATACTTCCGATCACACGGTTCATTCGTTGCGAAAGCTGTTGCTCGACAGGTTCCGGCCGTCGAGCGAGGCTTCACCTTTGCGGGTGCAGGTTTTGAGCTTCGGCCACAAGTTCGGAGCGCCGCGAGACATGGAACTGTTGTTCGACGTGCGGCACCTCCCTAATCCTTTTTTTTTTTTTTTTTTGAAGGCCCTGACGGGGAGCGACATGCCGGTGATTAAATATTTGAAGCAGCAGCCGGAAGTCGAAGAGACGCTCAGACGCTTCACTGATCTCTTGAATTATCTTTTGCCGCAATACCAGCGTGAGGGAAAATCATATCTGACCGTGGGAATTGGCTGCACCGGCGGCCGTCATCGCTCAGTCATGATTGCCAATGAACTAACTGCCCGCTTGCGTCGCGCCGGCTTCGACGCGCAGGCGGTGCATCGCGATACCCAGGACGCCAAGCGTAGAGGAGGCGCTGCGCCAAAGAAGTAGCATGAAAGTGATCGATGCCAAGCCGAAGTCTCCCGAGGCGCCGCGTGTCGGCGGGGTCGTCGTGTCCCACGGACATTTGGCCAGTGAGTTTCTGGCCGCCGCGGAAATGATTCTCGGTCCGATCTCGCATATCACAGCAGCGGCCATAGATTGGCACGACGACGTCGACGTGGCTCGTCATGAACTGGAACGCGCCATTGCCCGCGTGTCCCAGGGGCAAGGAGTGCTGCTGATGACAGACATGTTTGGAGGCCCTCCGACTGACATTGCCTCGATGTTTCTGGACGATCCGGGAGTTGAGGTGATTTCCGGAGTCAACCTCCCGATGGTGCTCAAGCTCGCTGAACAAGTGCCCGGGACGTCGCTGACCGACATTGCGGCGACCGTCCGGGACAGCGGCAAAGATGGGATCTACCTGGCGGGCGAGCTCCTGTCGCGTCCCAAGCCGCAATAAAAACTTCCACCGAAGCTTCAAAAAAGCCCACGCATTTCCTGAAATAGCCTGCCTTTCGTCATTTATCCATTCTGAAGAGCCCGCATTCCTGCGGGCGGCGGATCTTCGACGT
Source organism: Pyrinomonadaceae bacterium (assembly GCA_035274925.1). Classification (GTDB taxonomy): domain Bacteria; phylum Acidobacteriota; class Blastocatellia; order Pyrinomonadales; family Pyrinomonadaceae; genus UBA11740. The sequence goes on from DATENS010000090.1 coordinate 9,239, forward strand.
CATTGCCCGATATCGATGAACGCCAACGAACCCAGGGAGTTGAGTGTCACATGAAAAGAACTTTCCTCGTTTTCGCCATCCTCTTTGCGGCCGCCGCGCCCGCCGCATCTCAGTCACAAGTTCGAGAACGCCGTTCGGGCGACGTCATTACCAATCCCGCCCCCCAACAGCCTGTATTGCGAAGCCGCGTCATTGGCGATACGAACAAGGCGAATCACTCGAGCGCAAAGACATCTACAACGGCGTCAGTAACACAGCCCGACGAGCCTAAACCGGCATGGGGTAATACTTCCGTGCTGATTATGAAGAGTCAGCCGGTAGTGCCGCCCCGCGCAACGCCTATCCAGCCTTCTCAATCAAAGACTTCTGCCCAGCCAAAACTGGTTAAGCCGACAACGCTTGCTGTCGAAAACAATTCAACTGCGGCGAATTTGCGCGCGCCCGCGCCGGTGAACACGATTGCCAGCACCGCCTATCGTGTAGGTCCCGGTGACGTGTTGGATATTAAGCTAGTCAACGTAGCTACCAAGGAATCAACCCTTTTCACAGTGATGAAAGATGGCGTGGTCGAGTATCCGTTGTTACCTCGGCCGATGATGGTTAATGGGCTGACCACGGAAGAAATCTCCCGTCGTCTGCGAGGCGAGATAACCGTAATCAAGGACCCGCGACTTGTCGTCAGCGTGCGGGACTTTGCCAGCCACGCGGTTATGGTAACGGGGCTCGTCGACAATCCGGGCCGAAAAATTCTGCGCCGGGAAGTGATGCCGCTGTTTGCGATCCTGGCGGAATCGTTGCCGCGATCCGATGCGACAGTGGCGACGATTGTGCGCAATGGACGAGAAACAAATCTGACGATTTCCGACACCCAGGACATGGCGACGCCCGTGATGGCAGGTGACACGATTAAGGTCTCTGCGGCGCCGAAACGATTCGTTTATCTGGGTGGAGATGTCGCCTCGACGGGCGAAAGAGAATTTCGCGATGGCATGACGTTGACGCAGGCATTGCTGGCGGCAGGCGGGCCTCGCGATGCGAAGAGCAAAGTTAAGGTCGCGCGGCGCAACCAGAATGGTTTTCTCGCCAGTGAAGAGTACAGCCTTGCGGCGATCTCAGATGGAAAGGCTCCTGATCCGCTACTGCAGGCGGGTGACCGAATCGAGGTTCAACGGGGCGTGTGGTAATCTGTGCTGCATGCCAGAAGCTGAGACAGAGGGCGGTGCGCAGTCGTACCGCCCTTTTTCTCTTGTCTGATCCTTGATGAGCGAGTCAAACAACAGAACCACTGTTTTCACGCGGGCCAATCTTTTGCATCTGATCATCGCTAAGTCGGTGGCGGAAGCATTGTTGGTCACCGTGGTAGGAATCGCGCTTTATCTGGTCGTTACTAATACCGATCTCCGAGGCTGGTTGGATCAAGCCGACGCGGCAACGATCTCCGGATGGGTGGTCGACGAGCGATCAGCGGGCAGCCGCGTCGAGGTGCAACTATTCATTGACGACAAGTTTGTCGAAGATCGCCTCGCCAGCGAATTCCGGCCGGATGTACATCAGGCACAGCGGGCGAACGACAACTGGCATGGATTTATTTTTAAAACGCCCCCGCTTGCGCCCGGCCAGCACGAGGCCAGGGTCTTTGCCGTGCACCGTGGCGGATCGGGAGATCGGCGCACACTGCAAATGATTGGTAAGCCGATTCAGTTTCGAGTCGAGGCGATCGGAAAATGAGTTCAACGAGTCTTCAGCAATCGGAAACGAAGGTGAGCGATCGAGCGCTGGCAAGCTGGGAAATTGTCTCAGTGGTGTCCTCCACATTGATCGCGGAATGGCTCTTCGTCTCGGTGGCCGG
>DATENS010000091.1:0-14560 GCA_035274925.1 Pyrinomonadaceae bacterium
CACGCAATTCTCCAACACCAGATAGTCCATCTCAGTGCGCATGAAACATCGATAGCTGTCTTCGGGCGAGCAAACGATTGGCTCACCGCGCACATTGAAGCTGGTATTGACGATCAACGGGCAGCCGGTGCGGCGGCGAAACGCTTCGAGAATTTCCCAGTAAAGCGGATTCGTTTCTCGCCGCACCGTCTGAATGCGCGCGGAATAATCCACGTGCGTGACAGCGGGAATCTCTGATCGCGGCACGTTCAACTTATCAATGCCGAAAAGCTTTTCTTCTTCGTCAGTCATCTTGCGCCGGTGGCGTGATTGCACATCGGCCACCAGCATCATGTAGGGACTGTCATGGTCCAGCTCAAACCAGTCTGAGACGTGCTCGCGCATGACGCTGGGAGCAAAAGGCCGAAAGCTCTCGCGATATTTGATCTTCAGATTCATCACAGATTGCATCGCCGGTGATCGCGCATCGCCGATAATGCTGCGCCCTCCCAGGGCGCGCGGGCCGAACTCCATTCGCCCCTGATGCAGCCCGATGATCTTTTCATTCGCAAGCAGCCCGGCAACGACATCAGGTAATTCTTCGCGTGAATACTTTTTGTAAGGGAGATTTCGTCCGCGTAGGAATGTTTCGATCTCTTCGACCGTGTCCCTGGGGCCGAGATACGATCCTTTCATGCCGTCGTCGTAAGGAGCGATCGTGGCACGTGCATCTTGCGCGTGATCCGCGCGCGTGCCACTTTTCCATGTCCCGGCCTTCTCAGCACTGATTCGTTCGTTTCCCAGATATCGATGCCAGATAGCAAGAGCGATTCCGATCGCGCCGCCTGCATCACCCGCCGCGGGTTGGATCCAGATGTCTTCAAACGGGCCCTCGCGCAGAATCCGGCCGTTGGCCACACAGTTCAGCGCCACGCCCCCGGCCATGCATAAGTTCTTCATTCCGGTTTCGCGATGAACATGCTGGACCATTTTGAGCATCACCTCTTCCGTGATGACCTGAATGCTGCGCGCCAGGTCCATGTCACGCTGAGTGATATTCGACTCAGGCCGGCGCGGCCGCCCGCCGAAAATTCGATCGAAGGCGGTGTTGGTCATGCGCAATCCCTGCGAGTAGCTGAAAAACTCGTGGTTCATGCGAATGCTGCCGTCGTCGCGGACTTGGGCCAGCTTGTCCTTTATTAATGAGACATACTTTGGCTCGCCATACGGGGCCAGGCCCATCACTTTGTATTCACCGCTGTTGACGCGGAACCCGGTGTAATAAGTGAAGGCGCTGTAGAGCAGGCCGAGGCTGTCGGGAAAGCGCAGCTCTTTCAGCAATGTGATGTCGTTGCCGCGGCCAATGCCCATTGAGCTGGTCGCCCACTCGCCGACCCCGTCGATCGTGAGAACTGCGGCTTCTTCGAAAGGTGAAGGATAAAAAGCACTGGCAGCGTGACTTTCGTGGTGATCGCCGAACAGAAGTTTCCATTCGAACTTCTTGCCGGCTTTCTTGGCGGCCCGCTCATCTGCTTCCCCATTCGCTCTGGCCACTTCCGTGCGAATCAAGTCCGGCATCCAGAGCTTCTCTTTGATCCAAAGCGGCATTGACTTCAGAAAAGATCGGAATCCGCGCGGCGCGTAATCGAGATACGTTTCCAGCAGGCGATCGAATTTCAGCAGCGGCTTGTCATAGAAACCGACATAACTTAATTGCTCGGCCGTAATGCCGGCTTCGCGCAGGCAATAGCGCGCGGCGTTAACGGGAAAGTTGTGATCGTGCTTGAGCCGAGTAAATCTTTCCTCTTGGGCCGCGGCAATAATTTCGCCATCCGCGACCAGGCAGGCGGCCGAGTCGTGATAGAAGGCTGAGACGCCGAGGATGTAGGTGGACGGTGACACTGCGAGAGGCGAGTTAGAAGAGCGTGTAGATAAAAGGCGCAATTGCGGAGCCTTTGGCCAGGACCAGGATCACGCCAAACACGATCAAGGTAATGACAATGGGCGCCAGCCAGAACTTTTTGTTCTCGCGCATGAATTCCCAAAGCTGGCTGATGACCTGGACCTTCGACATCCGATGTTCCTCAATACATTTTTTCGTAATGGCGCGGGTCTCGCTGCCGTTCCGAGTAAGGCCGCCAATACGATTCGCGCGCGCCCGCGCGGCGGTACAGCGGGTCCCACCCCAACAATCGCTTGATGAACCCGATGGGTGTCACCAAACCGAAAAAGACAAATCCCAGAATGATGCGCGTGCTGATAAACGCCAGAACTTCGGCCAGCGCCATCCAGGCTTTGTTCGGCCACACCAAAGCTCTGGGCAGGATCAGTGCCAGCAAAACCAACAAGGCGCCGGTGGCCAGTGAATACTTTGAGAAAGCCGGAAACTTCTCGCGGTAAATCCACCAGGCGCTCAAAAGGAGCAACACTCCACCGACGATCAGTCCAAATTCACGTTCGCGTCGCATAAAATCGAGTCTCTAATAATCCTTGAAACCAGTTCGCCGCGCAACGTGGGATTTGATTCGGTATGTGCCTACTGATTTTTATTTTTCATTAGCACCGCGGCTTTAGCCCGGTGAATCCTGTTTCGGTGATTAATAAAAACCGTTTCAAACGGTTTCGATTTCGTTCGCCGTCGAATCCGTCACCGGGCTAAAGCCGCGGTGCTAATGAAATGCCAGGCGCGGAAAGTAACAATCCAAATACTCCTTGCTTTGGCCCAAGACGGTCCATGTTAAGATACCTTTCCCCTAATGCTCGCATCTAATCAAACCGTCATGATTAATATTCGAAAACATCGCTTCGCATTTGTCCTCATGAGTTTGAGCGCCATCGTTGCCGCAGTAGCCCCGCTGTTTCTGATTGCCGGTTGTCGTACGCTTCAGCAAACACCGCAGGAGCTGAGAGCGCGCGAGACCCTGCGCGCCATGACGCGCGGCGCGGTGCTGCCGTCGGAAGACGCGGTCGCGCGGATCGAATCAGATTATTCAAAAACCACGGCGGGCGCCCTGGCAAAGATGCTGCGCGCGCGCATCAAGCTAAAGGCCAATGACTATGCCGGCGCCGCGGCATTGCTGGATGCGAGCGCGATTCGCGATTACACGGTGATCGAAGATCACGCGCTCTGGATGCGCGGTAATGCCCTCGAACAGGCCGGACGCCGCGGCGAAGCGCGCGCGGCTTATGAAAGACTGGCGAACACACATCCTAATTCGTTGCGGGCGCGCGAGGCACTGCTACGTGTGGCGCAACTGCAAATGCAGGATGGCCAGGCCGGAGCAGTCGCGGCCACGGTGAGGCCGCTCGCGTCGAAAGATGACGGCACGGCCCTGTCGCTAACCGCGAAATCGTACGAGCAGACAGACGCGACCCGGGCACTCGCCGCCTATCGACGGATCTATTTCTTTGCCCCGGCGTCGGCTGAGAGCGCGGATGCAGCCGCGGCGATGACGCCATTGGGATCCTCGACCGCACCGGCCAATGCGGAAGAAGCGACCACGCGGGCAGAAAAACTTTTCGCGGCCAAGCGTTACAGTGAAGCATACGACGCCTACACTGAGGCGTTGAGCAGGTTTTCCGGATCTTCCGAGATGCAGGCGCGCCGCGTGATTGCCGCCGCCAATGCGCGCAGATTCCCCGAGGCGACTGCCGCTTTGGCGGCGATTCCCACCTCGGCCGATGCGCGCGCCGAAGCCATGTTCAATCTCGCGCTGGCTTACGGCCGCGCGAAACAATGGGTCCAGGCACGCACTGTCGCGGAAGATCTAAGGAAGATTTCTCCCGCGGGCATTTGGACCACGCGTACCTTCGTTCAGTTGGGCCAGCGCGCCGAAGAAGCGAAGGACGATGTGAACGCGAATTATTTTTACCGGGCGGCCGTTAACTTCTTTCCCGGCGCAGTCGAGGTCACCCCGGCCCATTTCTACCTGGCCTGGCAAGCGCACGAAGGCAAAAACTTCAGCGAATCGTCGCGATTGTTGACGGAACATGTGGCCGTTTATGCCGGCAACAACAGCGATTTTCGTGGCAAAGCGGCGTATTGGGCCGCGCGTGACAGCGAGCGCGCCGGAAAAACTGGCGAAGCGCGCGCGATCTACGAAGGCCTGCAGGCGCGTTACGATGCGAACTGGTACGGCTATCTTGCCAAGCAGCGTCTGGATAACATGGCGCGAAACGGCAACCGAACGCGTCAACAATTCGCGCCGGACTCGCTCGTGGGCCGCGCCGTCGCTAACTTAACCACGGTGACCGTGGCGGAAGAAACGGCAGGCAAAAGCGAAGACGAACGCATTGCTAAAGCTGATCAACTCTCGATCATCGGCACCGACGACTGGGCTTTCGAAGAGTTGAATGCCGCACTTGCCGTTGCGGCAAACAGCCCGCGCATCAACCTCGCCATGGCGAAGATCCATCGCTCCCGAAATGAGAATGTCGAAGCGCTGAATGTTTTGAAGCGCAGCTATCCCGACTATTCACAGATGAAACCGGAAGAGATGCGCCGCGACGAGTGGGACGTTTTTTATCCGCTTGCCTATTGGGACATCATTAATCAGGAGGCGCGCGCGCGTAACCTGGATCCGTATCAAGTGGCCGGCCTGATTCGCCAGGAGACGGTTTTCAATCCGCGCGCGATTTCGCCGGCGCGGGCCTACGGCTTGATGCAGTTGCTGATTCCCACCGCGATCACCACGGCGCGGAGAATCGGCGAAAATCGCGCCATCACCATGGATGCGCTGTTTGAACCTCGTCTGAACATTCAGCTCGGCACCGCTTATTTTCGCGATCAAATCGATAAGTACGGCCGCATTGAATATGTGTCCGCGGCATACAATGCCGGGCCGGGCCGCGTAGTCCAATGGCGCGCGTCGCTTCCTCTGGAAATGGACGAATGGGCCGAGGCCGTACCCTTCCGCGAGACGCGCCTTTACATTCAGGGCATTGTGCGAAACACGATGCAGTACCGGCGGCTTTACGACGAGAACGGTCAGTGGCGACCGGCGGTGGGCGCGCGTGCGATTTATCCTTCGCCGAATGCCGCGCCATCCACCGATTCCACCATCCGCGTGAAGAGAACGATCAGCGAAGAGGAAGAATAAGCGTCCGCCGAATATGAGGTCAGTACCACCTGCGTTAGCGGGTGGGTTGCGATCGTTTCATGTCGATGCAATCTGTGGATTCATTCTTATGTACACGCTCAAAGTTCGCTCACACCAGCGCGAAGAACTCGTTGAGTTCACGGACGAAGTGCAAAAGAAACTTAAAGAGTCCGGCGCAAAAGAAGGAATTGTTACGCTCTACGTGCAGCACACCACTGCCGGGCTGACCGTGAACGAGAACGCCGATCCGAACGTGCCGCGCGACATGCTGCATGCTCTGCGAACGCTGATCCCGCAACACGGCATGGGTTTTCGTCACGGCGAAGAGAATTCAGATGCGCATATCAAGGCCAGCCTGGTCGGACCCAGCGTGACCATTCCTTTTACCGGCGGCGAATTGCTGCTGGGCCGCTGGCAGGGAATCTTCTTATGCGAATTCGACGGCGGGCGTGAACGCAAAGTGATTATGATCGTGAGGTGAAGCTGACGGCTTCGTCGGAAGTTGATTCAGTCTTTTGCCTGAGGGGCAACCAGGTTTACGAAACGCTCGATGTCGTCGCGAGTCCGTTCCAGTTGGCGACGGCTTTCGAGATAAGCCTGCCACTGAGCGGTCAGGACCAGCGCCTTTTGCGTATCGTCATCCAGGGCCTGGGCCATAACTGCGATCAGATCACTGACCACACGCGTATGATCAAGCAGAGACTCAATGATCGAGTGCGCGAGCTCAGACTGTGAAACGTCGGAGTCGCTGTTCTTTGTGACGGGTTCGTCTGCCATATCTAGTTCGAATACCAACTTCCGCGAATGAACGGAAGCTCAGCAACCTGCGCGGCGATCTCACCTGCGTCGGTTGCCAGCTTCACTTCCGTGCCCGATCCCAGATAGTCATACTTCACGTAACCAAGGGCAATCACGCGATTGAGTCGCGGAGAAAACGTTGTGGACGTTATTCGCCCAATCTCTTTTTGGTCTGCGGAAAAAATCTTCGCGTCTTTCTCGACCGCGACAGCTTCTTCAATCACGACACCGGCCAGCTTCTTCGCCACGTGCCCGCGATGTTTGATGCGAACGATGATTTCCTGGCCGAGATAGCAGCCCTTGGTGAAACTAACGGCCTCGTCGAGGTTCGTCTCAGTAACCACATTCGACTCGTCCATGTCGAGGCCGTAACGTGCCAGACCCCCCTCAATTCGAAGAACTTCCTGAACTTCATCTGAGACCGCTATCGCTCCAGCAACCAGCAGAGCATCGCGCAGGGTTTCGCCCGCCGTGCGCGCCAAGAGAAGATCAAATCCATCTTCAGCAGTGTGTGTGGCGCGGAAGACTGTAACCGGTTCGCTTTCCCAGTGAACACTAGCGACCGCCGTGCGATTAAGATCACTGATGTCTTTATTCAGGACTTTGCCCAGGAGCGCAGCGGCCCCGGCGCCCTGAACCGAAAGGTGCATCATCTCTTCGCTTAGATCGGAAAGGTGAAAATCGCCCGCCAGAGTAAATCGCTCGAGCAATTTAATAACGGTCAGCTCTGTCGCGTTTTCCGTGTCGATTAGAAAACCGTCATCGCGATGAATGACACGGATTGCCGCCAACAAACGCCCCTGCACGTTCGCAAACGCCGCCGGCATCCACGAATTCGGTGCTAGCACCTTCATGTCATTGGTAATCAAGCCGTTAAGAAACTGCACAGCTTCCGAGCCGCTCACCAGCAGGCGGCCGCGAGCGGACAGATCCATCAACCCCGCGCCGCCGTCGCGAACCGCGGTGTAGTCGGTGAGCATAGATTTGTTCTGATAGCCGGTAGTCACTTATTGCGTCGCCCCATTAGGAGCGAAATGTTTATAGCACCAATCTTCTCAAAAGAAATATCGCTCCGTTAGGAGCGAAATAATCCATGGCCTGGTTTTGGTTTCGCTCCTAAAGGAGCTGTTAATTTGGGAATGCGCGCGAACTATTAACATTCGGCCCCTACGGGGCTCAGCGAATCAGTCAGAACTTTGGAACTCACCGCATTCTTCCAATCGCGCGCGCAACAACTTTGTAGTCGCTAACCTGCGTCTTTTCATCGCGGCTGGTAATCAACACCTGCGGGCTGGGATGGTACAGCGGGATTAATGTCCGGTTGTTCCACTGTCGCACTTTCGCGCCATCCTCGCGCAGCGTGAATGGATGATCGTGTAGCCGCTTTAACGCCTCAAGCGCGACTCCGCCGAGCGTCACGATGAGCGACGGGTTAATCAATTCGATAGCCCGGTCCAGAAAATCTGAGCAGTTCCGCAACTCCTGGGCGGTGGGCCGCCGGTTCGCTCCCGACGCGCCGCGTGGGTTACACAGCGCCGCGCTGGTTATAAAGATTTCCGAGCGTTTCAAACTTGCCGCAGCGAGAAACCGATCGAAGTTCTTTCCCGACTGATCGCCGGAAAAGGGAACTCGGGTTTGATCCGCGCCCTTGCGGCCCGGCGCTTCACCGATGAACATCACGCGTGCATCAATCGATCCGTTCAACTCGCTGAAAACGGCCTCGCGTCCACACATCGCGGGACAGCGAGTACATATGGCCGCCTCTGCAACTAATTTTGCGAACTGCTCGTGCTTGCTCATCGCTGAAAAACTGGTTGACAACCTGTCGCTGTTCGCATAGAAGTGACGCCGCTTAAACCAAACCACAGGAGGAGTCCCCCTATGCGTCGAGTATTGTACTTGTGTCTGTTTCTCTTTGCCTGCGCAGCGCCAGCGCTGGCGCAGGATCCCGTCAAAGTCGATTCCAAACATTACAAGGTGGAATTCGAGAATGCCAACGTCCGCGTGCTGCGCGTCAAGATTGGAGCAGGCGAGAAGTCGATCATGCACCGGCATCCAAATGCGGTGGCAGTCTTCCTGGCCGGCGGCAAAAGCAAGTTCACTTTTCCTGATGGCAAGACAGAGGAAAGAGATATCACGGCCGGTCAGGCGATCTGGACACCGGCGACCGTTCACCAACCGGAAAACATCGGCAGCGGTGAATTTGAAGTTATTCTGGTTGAGTTAAAAACTCCAAAGCGAGGGAGGCGGTAGGATCTCGACTTTGCATTCTTGGCGACTTGGCGCCTTTGCGAGAGAAAGCAACCTCACGCAAAGGCGCAAAGACCAAAAGATGCAGCAACTCACAGGTACTTGCTTCCAAGTCCGCAGTAAAAGCTATTTCTGCGACCGCTGATTCATTAAGACGCCGGAATCGACCGTCTCACCAGTTCGCGAAATCGTCTGAAAGTACATCTGTTTTCCGTTAACAACTTCAAACAGCATGAAGGACATGTCACGGTCATAGCCCTTTTCAGTGAGCGGCGATTTGTTCTTCAGATCGCCACTGCGCAACTTGCCGCCGGCCCCGGACACAAAATAGTAAATTCCTTTTTGGGGCTTGGTCCGTTCATAAAAATGATCGTGACCGGTAAGGACTACGTTCACGCCGTACTTCACAAAAATCGGCTCGACGATTTCACGCAGTTGCTCGTCCGAACCGTGTTTCCCGCCGGATGAATAAGGCGGGTGATGCATGAAAGCGACTTTCCACTCGGACGTGTCTTTTGCCAGTTCGTCCTCGAGCCACTGCACCTGTTTCTTGTCCATGTAGTTGCTGTTGAGCGCGTAAAAAGCAACGTTGCCCTTCTTGATGCGGTAGTACTCTTTACCATTCATGTTGAACTGTTCGTAATTCGTCTGTAACGCCAGATCATGATTTCCGAGCGCGGCGTAAAACTTGACCTTGCCGTCGAGCAGTTCCTGGTACACATTCGCAAACTTGTCTTGAAAGTCCTTTGCGGATTCGCCCCCATACATGTTGTCACCCAGCATCAGCACGAATTCGAAAGGAAAGGCCTGATGATAGTTGACCATCACGTCCGCCAGCTCGTGTTGTTTGCTGGTCCCTGTGCCGGTATCACCGATGACCGCAAAGCGCAGTGAACCATCTTTGAGCGGAAGCGCAAGTTTCGCGGGCGATCGGGCATGCGCCGCGGCTTTCGATCCGGTGGCATTCTGCGCATAGGCCGCATTGGTGACACTGCCGGAGATAACCAGGACGAGTGCCAGGACAGAAAAAAGAATTCGCCTCTTCACAGTGTTTCGCTCCTTTCGGCCATCAACAGTTATGGCAGTGCGTTAACCATGTAATCGATGATTAGGTTGTTGTCTCGATCGACCAGCAGCATATTGCGTCCCACAAACCGGTACTTCACCTCTTTTGGCAACTGCGGCAGTTGCAGTAGCAAGGTCGCTGGCATTTCCGTTAGTTCTTTAGTCTCGGGATACGGATAGTTCACCCGCAAAGGAATCGTTTCATTCTCGGCTTCGAAAACAATCTCGCGCAGCTCGGCCCGATCGCGGCCTTTGAATTCGGTCTTCAATGTGCGCCGAATGTAATCGGCGCCTTCATGGTTGAAAATGTCGCCGGGCTTTGCGCCGGTGCGCGCGGCTCGCAATGCCGCTTCAAAATTCTTTCGATACGACTCGATCTGTTCCGGCGTGCTGTCTTTTGAAAGACCTGGCAGTTTGCCTTTCACTTGATTGCGCAGCTTCACATAATCTTTTACCCGGCCTTCAAAGCGGGCGACTGCCGCTTTGTCGACAGAAGCAGGCTGTTTCTGCTGCACCTGACTGTTTGTGGTGGTTGCCAGATTCGGAACGAAGGTTACGGAGAGAACCCAGGCGATAAGTAACAGGCCAACGGCCGCAAATTTTCGTTTCATGCAATGGAGAGTTGGCAATCTCAGTGCCAGCAGAAAGGGGCTTGCGGCGGTTAGCGCTGTCCGGGATAAGTTTTGATTCTGAGGAATTTAGGGGAGTCCTGGAAGGTCTGTATGCTTCCAGAGCAGCAAACGGAAGCGACCGTTTGCCGGACAACTTTCAAAGTATAACGTTACAGATCATGCCAAGAGACCCAGCCGCAATTATGCGGCCACCTTCGCCATGATCGCATCGGCAAACTCGTTCGTGGATGAGGTTCCACCAATATCACGCGTGCGAACTTTGCCTTCCTCGAAAACTTTCATCAGTGCTTTTTCGATCTTATCTGCCGCGTCGCGCTCTTCGATGTGACGCAGCATCAGAATCGCCGACTGCAAGAGTGCGGTTGGGTTAGCGATGCCTTTCCCCGCAATGTCCGGGGCCGAGCCGTGCACGGCTTCGAAGACGGCGCCCTTCTCGCCGATGTTTGCCCCCGGCACCAAACCCAGTCCGCCAATCAAGCCCGCGCACAAATCCGAAACGATGTCCCCGTAGAGGTTTTCGCAAAGCAGCACATCAAATTGTTCCGGCCTCATCACCAGCTGCATCGAAGCGTTGTCGATAATCATATCGCCCGATTCAATGTCCGGGTATTTCTGCGCCACCGTGCGGAAGCATTTCAGGAAAAGCCCGTCGGACATCTTCATGATGTTGGCTTTGTGGGTGCAGGTGATCTTCCGGCGATTTTCACTGTGAGCATAAGCGAAAGCGAAACGCGCGATTCGGGTCGAAGCCTTCTCAGTAATGATCTTCAGGCTTTCGACCACGCCGGGAATAATTTCGTGCTCCAGACCTGAATAAAGACTCTCCGTGTTTTCCCGCACGACCACCAGGTTGAGATTCGGATTGCGACACGGCACGTTGGGCAACGCGCGCACGGGACGCAGGTTGGCGTACAGGTCGAGTGCCTTGCGTAGTCCAACGTTGACGGAAGTAAAGCCTTTGCCGACCGGAGTGGTGATCGGCCCTTTCAAGCCGACCTTGTTGCGCTTGATCGATTCGAGCAGTTCTTCCGGCAGCGTCACTCCGTATTTATCGAGTGCAGGCTGACCGGCGATGTGCTCTTCCCACTCGACCTCAACGCCGGAAGCTTCGATGATGCGTACGACGGCAGAAGCGACTTCGGGCCCGATGCCGTCGCCAGGAATCAGTGTGATACGATGAGCCATAATCAGTGAGCAGTGAGCAGTGAGCAGTAGGCAGCAAAAACACCATCACCCACTCCAGCTTCTGCGATTAAGCCATTGAGCATAAAGCTTTGATCGGTAACTGACAACTGGCTGACTCTTCATGTTGACTCGCAATATATTCAATGCGGAATCGGCTGACGTCATCATCATCGGCGGCGGCGTCATCGGTTTGGCGATTGCGCGCGAGCTGGCCCAACGCGGTGTGCGCAATGTGACGCTGGTTGAGCGGGGCGAGCTCGGGGCGGAAGCAAGTTGGGCGGCCGCAGGCATTCTGGCGCCGCAAGTCGAAGCCGACCGGCCCGACGACTTCTTTCGCCTGGCGTGCGCGAGTCGCGATCTTTATCCCGATTTTGCGGCGGCGCTGCTCAGTGAGACCGGCATCGACGTTGAGTTGGACCAGACCGGTACGCTCTACTCAGGCTTCACAACTTCTGATGAAGGGGAGATGCGAGCTCGTTTCGATTGGCAGGTCAACGCGGGCTTAGCAGTCGAGTGGCTGAGCGGCGATGAAGCAAGGCTACTGGAACCGAACCTCTCGTCTCATGTGCGCTGTGCGTTGCGCTTTCCAAATGATTATCAGGTAGAGAATCGCAAGCTGGTTAAGGCGTTGACAGTTTCGAATCAACGGCTCGGCGTCCAACTGGAAAATAATTGTGAAGTACGCACGCTTAAGTTCGAGAAAGAAAAAATCACGGGCGTGGAAACGTCAACAGGTCTGCTGAGCGCCTCGGTCGTGATCGTAGCTGCCGGCGCCTGGACATCGCAGATCCCGACGGTGAGCGTGCCCATCGATCCGGTTCGCGGACAGATGCTCTGCTTTAATGCGCCACAGTTTGCTAGACATGTCATTTACAGCTCGCGCGGTTATTTAGTGCCTCGCCGTGATGGCCGTTTATTGGCGGGTTCGACCAGCGAGCGCGCCGGATTCGATAGGCGCGTCACCGAAGAGGGAGTGCAATCGATCCAGTCGATGGCTTTTGAGATCGCTCCCCGCCTGGAAGACTTGATACTGACGGATTTATGGGCGGGTTTCCGGCCGCATGCTGAAGACAGTCTGCCGGTGATTGGTCCTGATGAAGAAGTCGCGGGGTTGTTCTATGCCACCGGGCACTATCGCAATGGAATCTTGCTGGCGCCAATCACCGCAAGAATCATGGCGGAGTCGGTCGTGGATGGCCGATTGTCGTTACTTACGGAAAAATTCTCGCCGAGCCGGTTTAGCCGGGTCTCGGTTTGACCACCACCTCGAATCAAGATGCGATTGCTAATCTACAAACTGCACACCTGGCTCGGTTTGATTGTGGCTATTCCGGTGTTGGCCTGGGCATCGAGCGGTCTGCTATACGCCTGGCCCAACACCGTTGAAGGCGGGAAGATTGAAACTATCGATGCAACGCGCGTCCGCGTGACGCCGTCAGATGCTTTGGTTAAGGCGAGCGAGTTTGCCGGAAAGAGATTGCCGACGACGGCTTTGACGCTGTTAATGCGTGATGGCCGCCCGGTTTATCAGGCGATTGGAGGCATGGGCGCGGATTCGCTTTTGGTCGACGCCGAAACCGGCACGGTCGTCAAGACGCCTCCGCCGGGCTTGCTGACTCGTTATTTTCGCCAGGCGCATTTTTACTTTTTTGCGGGAACTTGGCAGGTGCCGCTGTTGATTGCGGTAGCCGCAGTGGCGTCATTGTCAGCCTTGTCGGGCCTCTATTTGAATTTGACGCTCTGGTTTGGGAAACTGTCGAAGCGAAAGTAGTAAATGGGAGTATCACTTTTCAATATTGCGATTGCTTTTGCGGGCGGCCTGCTGTCCTTCCTGTCGCCGTGTGTTCTGCCGCTGGTGCCCGGTTACATTTCGCTGATGTCCGGCGTGAGCATTGATCACCTGAAAGGCGAGGGCGGAAGCGGATCGCGACGAGCAGTGATCGCCAACTCGCTCGCGTTCAATGCCGGCCTGTCGGTGATCTTTCTGGCTCTCGGCAGCACGGCCGGCTTGCTGGGTGCGGCGATTATCAACAACGTCTGGGTGCGAGTCATTGGCGGGCTGGTAATTATTGTTTTCGGCCTGCACCTGATTGGCCTGCTCAAAATCAAATATCTTTACCGTGACACGCGGCAGTTCTCGAGTGAAAAGCCTCGCGGCATTTTTGGTTCGCTGGCCCTGGGAATTGCTTTCGCCGCCGGGTGGACGCCGTGCATTGGACCAATTCTCGGCGGCATCATTGGGCTGGCTGCGACCAGCGGCGGATGGAAAGGCGGACTGATCCTTTCAGCTTTTTACTCGGCCGGTCTGGCAGTTCCTTTTCTTATTACCGGTCTCGGCATAAATCAGTTTCTTGGTTTCTATACAAAGTTTCGCAAACACCTGCACAAGGTGGAGGTTGTTTCCGGAATCATCTTGATTCTGATCGGCGTGCTGGTCATGAGTAATCGCGTGACTATGCTGGCGAGTTCGCGGCTGGCGGGATGGCTACCGAACTTCGAGTCGCGTTTGAAACTGAAACAGGCGGACACGCAACCCCAGACGATCGCCTCTGGTCAGAATTTCGAGCCGGCCCCTGATGTTCAATTCACTAAACTCGATGGCAGTTCGCTGCGTCTGAAAGATTTGAAGGGGCGGGTAGTGTTGCTGAACTTCTGGGCCACGTGGTGCATTCCGTGCCGTTCAGAGATTCCTGCGCTCAGCGCCATGCAAAAAGATTTGGAAGGCCGCGGTCTGAGTGTGATCGGAGTCTCCTACGATGACACCGCCGACCTGGTGCAGCGGTTTCAGAAAGAATTGCCGCAGGCTTATCAGGTCGTTCTGGGCGGACGTGAAGTCGGGTCGCAGTTGCCGGCGTCGCCCTTGCCGACGACTTACCTTATCGATCGCGAAGGACGCATTCGCCAAAAGATGATCGGTGAAAGAACGCGAGAAGCATTTGAATTTTCCATAAAACCACTACTTGATGAAGCGCCGGCGACAGCGCAAAAGAGCGGTTCACAATGACGGAGTTAACAATGAAAAAAGTTCTTCTAATCTTAGTTGCCCTAATTTTGGTCCCCGTTTTTTCGCGTGCACAGAACGGCCACGAGTACGCACCGATTCAGGAAAAAACCGTCAATTACAAGAACTGGACGCTGAACGATCTGGCGAACAACAAGCCGACGAACCTGCGCTCGCTCATGCAGGGGAAAAAGCTGGTCATGGTGCTCTACTTTGCGCCCTGGTGTCCGAACTGGCGCAATGAAGCTCCGGTCGCGGCGAAACTTTACGATAAGTACAAGACGCAGGGCTTTGAGATCATCGCGGTCGGCGAATATGCCACGCGCACTGATGTGCAGGCCTACTTCGCCACTAACGGGGGCGCGCCTTACCCGGTCGTGATCGAATCTGAGTCTCGTGAGGATCGGGACAAGACCGCGCACTACGCCTATCGTCAATTGACGGGTGACACGCGCAAGTGGGGCTCGCCCTGGAACATTTTTCTCGATC
The DNA here is from genome assembly GCA_035274925.1 of Pyrinomonadaceae bacterium. GTDB lineage: Bacteria > Acidobacteriota > Blastocatellia > Pyrinomonadales > Pyrinomonadaceae > UBA11740. Next base: position 14,499 of record DATENS010000091.1, read on the forward strand.
CGGCAAAGTGCAACTCGACGGGCGATGTCCTGACTGAAAAAGCTTTTGTGGTTAACGGCGAA
>DATENS010000092.1:0-5337 GCA_035274925.1 Pyrinomonadaceae bacterium
AGGGCTCGCAAAGCCGAGCCACTGGCCCCGATGCCGCCGATCCTCAGACCTCACTCAACACTCGGCGCAGCTCTTTCATTCGTGCCGCACTCAATACTGTTAGCTTTTGGAGGGGGTCACGATGTACCCAGCTCTTCCCAGCCAATGGCCCAAACTGGCTTGACTCTGCAGCCTCGACGCGGTTCAATCCAAGCCGTGGAATAGCGGCTGCTTTCCACTTACCCTGAATGCGAAGACGTGAATTGCGGGTAGGCGCACTGTTGCTTGGCCTGGGGTTGATTCTGGTTGTCTTTAAAAAGGACGACTTTGTACCCCAATCGACTGCGGTCGCAATCGATCCGCCGCTGGTTAATGCGCCCATGCTGAATTGGACGAGCGCCGCCCCGCGATTCGTGGACAGCACGGTGATCGCGAGGGAGGAGAATTTTAGCCGCGTTCTAACGAACCGAGCCACGGGAAAAACGGCGACGGAAAAGGTGGTCGTAGAAGTCGTAAAGACTCGGAGCAAGTACCCTTACCTGCGAGTGGAGACGCATTTCAACTTTGACGCCCGCGTTCAAGCGTGGGTGGCTCAACGGCCGATCGAATACGTCGCGGACCAGGTGCTTGTGGAATTGAAGCAAGGCGCCAACTTTACGAACGCGCTCGCGAAGGTCGAGGGGCATGTCATTTTGCGGCATGACGCGGGAGATTCCACTTTGGTGCTGATTGGCTTGCCCAAACCGACCATCGACGCGGTACCCACCGCGCTCCAGCTGCTCTCGCAGTTTCGCGATACGTTCGCGGTAGTGGAACCGCATTTGATCCGGCGGGCAAGTGGAACGCCCAACGACCCCGGCTTTGCTGAGCAATGGGCGCTGACACAGATCAACGCTGCAGCGGCGTGGGACCTCACGACCGGCAGTCCAAGCGTGGTGGTTGCGGTCACGGATTCAGGGATCGACTTCAACCATCCCGACTTGGCCTCACGCGTTTGGTTTAATCCCGGTGAACAGCCCGGAAATTTGAGAGACGATGACCTCAATGGGTATGTCGATGATTACCGGGGCTACAACTTCGCTTACGAAAACAACGATCCGACTGACGACTTAAGTCACGGCACATTCGTGTCGGGAGTGATCGGCGCAGTCGGTAACAACGGCGTCGGCATTGCCGGCTTGTGCTGGAATGTGCGGATCATGCCAGTGAAGATCATGGATTATGCGGGGTTGATCTACTCGATTGATCTAATTCGCGGTTTTGATTACGCGCGCGGCAAAGGCGCCAAGATCGTAAACGCGTCGCTGGGCGGGCCGCGGGGCACCCAATCAGAAGCCGATGCGATTTCACGGTTGCGCGCAGCCGGGGTGTTGTTGGTGACGGCTGCCGGCAACGACGGGTCGAATAATGATATCGACCCGATGTATCCCGCGTCGTATCCGTTCGACAATATCATCGTCGCGACTCACTCCGATACGGACGATTTCTTGACGTTCGATTCCAATTACGGCGCCGCAACCGTCGATCTGGCTGCCCCTGGCGACTACGTATATAGCGCTGCGCCGGGAGGCGGGTACCGCCATGGCTCCGGATCATCCTTTGCGGCGCCGCATGTCACTGGCGTGGCGGCATTGCTGAAGGCGCAGAATCCCAGCCGGAGTTACGCGGCCATTAAAAGCGCAATTCTGAGCAATGTTGACAGCCGGCCAGGGCTGCGCGGCCGTGTGGTGAGTGGCGGACGCCTGAACGCATACGAGCCCCTTATCCCGCGCGTGCCGTTGCCCGGAGCGCTCGACGCACCGAATCTAGTCTGGCAAAGCGGCGGCAACCGTCCGTGGTTCGGTCAGACACTTTCTTCCTCGGACGGGGTCGATGCGGCCCGATGCGGAAACATCGATCATGGCCAGACTTCCTGGCTCCAAACAACAGTAACCGGGCCGGGAGTCCTGTGGTTTTACTGGCGCGTTTCCTCTGAAGACACCGCCGATTTTTTGAAGTTCTTAGTCGATGGCCAGCCTGTGTATGCGATCAGTGGCGAGACGCCCTGGGCCCAGGAAGTCATTGGTATTCCAGCAGGTAATCACACCCTGAGATGGACCTATAACAAGGATGCCACGATCATCGTCGGCGAAGACAAAGGTTGGGTTGACCAGGTGCTCTATTTGCGGGACACCGGCGGTCCGACGATTACGGTGACGTCGCCGAGCAGTACATCTTTGACCGGGAGCGATGTGCTGATGGAAGGGACGATCTATGACCTGTTTGGCGTGGATAGGTTTGAAGGCCGCGTCAGTAATGCGAACGGCGTCGGCCCGTGGCAACCGATTATCAATGCGCACGTGGACGGTTCTATGCCATGGCAGTTTCAACTCTCCAATCTGCCGCTTGGAACCAATGTGGTGCGACTGCGGGCCTTTGATGCCTTCAACCAAATGTCGGCCACGAATATTACTTACATCGTCCTGAGCCCGCTCACCGTAAACGTGAGCGGCTGCGGATCGGTTCAGACGAGATTCGCTGGCGCCACCTGGCAGGAGGCGGGGAAAACATTGACCATCCGTGCCACCCCATGCGCGGGTAGTCTGTTCAACGGCTGGACTGGCGACATTCCCTCCAGCAACGCCGTCTTGAGCTTCGTGATGCGGCCGAACCTGACGTTGCAGGCGAACTTCGCCCCTAATCTGTTCGCGCCTGCGGCAGGCAGTTATTCTGGGCTTTTCCATGAAACTGCCGGCGTGTTGCATGAGAGTTCAGGGTTAGTTCGGCTAAGTCTGACGGACACCGGCATTTTCAGTGGCTTCCTCACGCTGGATGGAGGAACAAACAATATTAGCGGCCGCTTCGATCCGCTCAGCGGGTCCACTTCTTTCAGCGTCGCGCGCACGGGGAAGTCTGCGTTGCAATTTTCATTGCAACTGGATTTTGCTGACCAACTCACGGGGCAGGTTAGCGATGGCAGGTGGACTGCGGATTTGATCGCCGATCGCCGCGTGTTCAGCGCCACTAACCCGACGCCCTCTGCAGGCATGTATACGCTCGTGTTTCCCGGCGCCGCAGATTACACGGCCAGTCCGAGTGGACATGGATTTGCAACGGCGACGCTCGAGGCGGCTGGACGCGTATCGGTGGATGGCCGCATGGGAGACAACACGCGCATCCAGCAATTAATTCCGATTTCAAAGAATGGCGACTGGCCGCTTTACGCGCCATTATATGCGGCCAACGGTGGCTCAGTGCTCAGCTGGCTCAAATTCCTATCGCCGCCGGGGCTGACGAATCAGCTCACCAGTTGGATCCGCCGAGCGATGCCGACCGCATCCTATTATCGAAGTGGTTTTTCGAACGAGCTAAGCGCAATCGGTTCTCCCTACAGTGTTCCGGCTGGCACGCGCGTTATTAATTGCACAAACGCGCTGCTGATTTTTAACGGTGCCGATTTCGCCACGCCGATCACCAATAACATAGTCCTGAACGCGAACAACACCGTGCAGAATCTCGGACCGCAAAATGTCAGCATGAGCATCGTCGTCACGAATGGCACTTTCAGCGGCAGCTTGATGCGCCCCGCTCGCACCAACACCTTCCGCGGAGTATTTCTGCAAGAGCAAAATATCGGCCTCGGATATTTCCTCGGCTCCAACTACATCGGCGAAGTCCGCTTCGAACCCGGGCCGTAATCCGCTGCGTTGTCCTGCGGCTCGTAGCCCACCAATTCGCGCGCGTTGCTGATGTCCCAGAACCTGCCGGTGTTGTTCGACACACCAAAGAATATTGCGTGCCGCACATTGTCGGCGCGTATGCATTTCGTCAGCAACTGCGTCAGGTCGCGTGGGCTGCACCATTCGCGCTGCACGTCGCCCGGTTGCTTCAGGATGGGACTGTCATACGGCTGAAAAAAACACAGCCGGATAACAATCATATCCATCGCGTGCTTGTCTGAATAATAGCGCGCGAGCGCCTCGCCAAACATCTTTGTGCACGCATAAACCGTCCATGGTCGCGCAGGCATGTCGGGCGTGATCCATTCGCCCTTGGGATAATAAAGAACGGTCTGCCCCGTGCTGGTGAAGATTACCTTTTTGATCCCCGCCTGACGAGCAGCTTCAAATGCGGTGTAAACGCCTTCGAGGTTGAATGGCAGGAGTTTGGTATAAAATTCGTCTTCATCCGGAATGGCGGCGAGGTGGATCATCGTCTTGACGCCCTGGCACGCGCCTTTCAGTAGATCAAAATCACGAATGTCGCCGCGCAGGACTTCGTCATCCCCTTCCGCTTTCAGCGGCTTAATGTCCAGCAAACGCAAAGCAAAGTGCTCGCGCATGAGTGGAATCAGATGAGTGCCAACCCTGCCGCCGGGGCCGGTGATTAATATCCGTTCACGCACAACTTACTGCGCTGTCCAGCCGCCATCGATCAAGATGTCTGTTCCGGTGATGAAACCCGCTTCTTCGGCGCAGAGATAAGCTGCCAGTTCGCCGACTTCCTCGACCTTGCCCCAGCGGCCAATCGGAATTTTGGAGATGAACTGCGTATTTAATTCGGGGTTGTCCAGGATTGGTTTGTTGAGTTCAGTCGCGAACGGCCCGGGGCTGATGCCGTTGACAGTTATTTTTTCACCCGTGAGTTCCAAGGCCAGCGCTTTCGTAAAACCCAGCAGCGCGCTCTTGCTCGACGCATAAGCTGTTCGCCCCGCGATGGCCACATGGCTCATGATCGACGTCATGTTCAGGATGCGGCCGTAGCCCTGGCCTTTCATTTGCGGGACCAACGCGCGGCACATCAGGAAGACGCTCGTGAGATTGGTGTCGATCACCTGCCGCCATTCGTCGAGCGTAAAATCGGTTACCGACTTCCGGATGTTTATGCCGGCGTTGTTGACAAGGATGTGAGGCTTGCCGAATTTTGCCACGACCGCCTTCGTGAGGCCTGCGACCTGTGCTTCATCGGTGACGTCCGCCTTGAACGGTTCGGCCTGCCCGCCTTTGGAACGAATTTCTTTGGCGACGCTGCTGAGCAGGTCCAAATTGCGCGACACCAGCGCAATTCGCGCACCTTTTTCCGCCAGCGACACGGCCATGGCACGGCCCAGGCCTTTGCTGGCGCCGGTGATCACTGCCGTTCGGCCTTTGAGGTAATCCGAGTTCATCGTCGCGGCGACTCTATCCTGAATACCGCGATAAACGCCAGCGTCATTCCTGCGATGAAAACCTCATGTTCACGCCGTCGTTTTATTCGTAATACCGTCGTCACCGGTATCGCTGCGCCTTTCATTTTGCCGTCCCGCATCTGGTCCGCGGAAACCAAGCCGAACGATCAGCTTGTGATCGGTTGCATCGGCATCGGCACGCAAGGCCGTGG
>DATENS010000093.1:0-11349 GCA_035274925.1 Pyrinomonadaceae bacterium
GTAACCAGTCCGATAATCGCCGGGGGGCCCCTGGTAGCATTGTTAGAGCTAATCGGTAATTAGAATTGGGACAGGAACGGTTCACCAACTCGCGAAGCCGATCTGGTCAACTTGCCTCCGCCAACCCTCTAATGTCAGACTTAGCCTCAATAAATCCGCAATTCTTAGCTTACAGATCGGAGCCAGAGATGAGTTCTCCTGTCACACAAAAGACGATTTCACGCGATCCGGCCACGCCGCTCAGCACTAACGTCCATCTGCTTAATTGGGTCGAGAAGATGGCCAACCTGACAAAGCCGGCGGCGATTCATTGGGTGGACGGCTCGACGGAAGAAGACGAGATGCTCAAGGCGCAAATGGTTGAGTCTGGAACTTTTATCAAACTCAACGAAAAGCTCTGGCCCGGTTGCTATTACGCGCGCTCTCATCCGAGCGACGTTGCCCGCGTTGAAGATCGCACGTACATCTGTTCGCTTTCGAAAGACGCGGCCGGCCCCACCAACAACTGGGAAGAGCCTTTTGCAATGCGTAAGAAGCTGAAAGAACTATTCGATGGCTCGATGCGCGGGCGCACGATGTACGTGCTTCCTTTCAGCATGGGCCCGATTGGTTCGCCGATGGCGCAAATCGGCGTGCAGCTTACCGACTCGCCTTACGTGGTCGTCAACATGCGCATCATGGCGCGCATCGGTGCGCCGGTTTACGCCGAGATCGACAAGGACTACAAACGCGTGGTGCCGTGCATGCATTCCATCGGTGCGCCGCTCGAGCCGGGGCAGGCCGACGTGCCGTGGCCCTGCAACACCGAAAAGTACATTGTTCATTTTCCAGAGACGCGCGAGATCTGGTCGTACGGTTCCGGTTACGGTGGGAACGCCTTGCTCGGTAAGAAATGCTTTGCTCTCCGCATCGCGTCGAACATTGCGCGCGACGAAGGCTGGATGGCGGAACACATGCTGATCGTCGGCGTCGAAAGTCCGCAAGGCGAAAAGACTTACGTGAGCGCCGCGTTCCCCAGCGCGTGCGGCAAAACAAATTTCGCGATGTTGATTCCGCCCAAGGGCTTTGAAGGCTGGAAAGTCTGGACGGTCGGCGACGACATCGCCTGGATCAAGCCGGACGAAAACGGCTGCCTGCACGCAATCAATCCCGAAGCAGGATTTTTTGGCGTGGCGCCCGGCACTTCGGCGAAAACAAATCCGAACGCGATGATCGCGCTTTCAAAGAATTCGATCTTTACGAATGTCGCGCTCACGCCGGAGGGCGGCGTCTGGTGGGAAGGCATGACCGACGAACCGCCGGCAGAATGTCTGGACTGGCAGGGCAACAAATGGACCCCGGCAATTGCGAAAGAGACAGGCGCGAAAGCCGCGCATCCAAATGCTCGCTTTACGGCGCCGGCTTCACAGTGTCCGACCATCGATCCTGATTGGGAGAACCCAAATGGCGTGCCGATCTCGGCCATTATCTTTGGGGGACGCCGCGCCACGACGATGCCTCTGGTTTACCAATCTTTCAATTGGACCTCAGGCGTGTACATCGGCGCGACGATGGGATCAGAAATGACAGCCGCTGCGTTCGGAGCGATCGGAAAGGTGCGCCGCGACCCGATGGCCATGTTGCCGTTTTGTGGCTATCACATGGGCGATTACTTTCGTCACTGGATCCTGATGCAGCGTTCCCTCAGCGAGACGCCGCGCGTCTTTCATGTGAACTGGTTTCGCAAAGACAAGGACGGCAATTTCATGTGGCCGGGATTCAGCGAGAACATGCGTGTTCTGAAATGGATCGTCGATCGCGCGCATGGCCGCGCGCTCGGCCAGGAGACTCCCATCGGTTGGATGCCGCGCTACACTGACCTCGAGTGGGACGGCCTGGACTTCCCGGAAGAGAAGTTTGACGAGCTGCAAGCCTTTGATCGCAACGCGTGGCGTCAGGAAGTGCTCGGACATGAAGAGCTGTTTCTCGATTTGCACGATCGCCTGCCGCCAGAGATGGTCTACGAGCGCGAGCTCTTGATCTGCCGGTTGTAAGTTTTGCAGCGAATAATACAGAACCGGGAGCGGTAGCGACCGGATCAAGGTCTCAACGTAAGCGAACCGCCAAAATCTGACTTGAGTTTTTGATCCCGTCGCTACCGCTCCGGGTTCTGTACGAACCGGCCCATGGATTCCGCACTCGAAGACCCAAAACCTCGCAATCTAAAACCTGAGCAGGCCCTCGCCGCGCACACTCTCGATCGTCATCTCTCGGTAACTGCCGGACCCGGCTCGGGCAAGACTACCGTCCTTGTCGAGCGATACCTGGAAATCCTCCGTACTAAGAAAGTTTCGGTTGATAACATCGTTGCTATCACGTTCACTAATCGAGCAGCCAACGAGATGCGCGAACGCGTCCGTTCGGAAATAGACGCTCTCCTGCGCAAAGCCGAAGGCGATGAGCGACGAAAGTGGCTGCGTCACAAGCGCTCCCTTGAAAGCGCGGTGATTACCACTATTCACGGATTCTGCTCGCGCCTGCTGCACGAGTTTCCGGTCGAGGCCAACATCGATCCGCAATTTGTCCTGCTGGACGAACATCAGGCCGCCATGATGCTCGAAGCAGTCGTGGACGAAACTCTCAGTGAAGCTATTCATCATGGCAACGAAAAGATTGTGCATCTGGCGCAGGCGATCGGCGGCCGCGGCTCGCTGTCCGCCATGTTGTTTAAGTTCTACCTGGACTATCGCGGCGAGGGCTTGTCTCTCACGGAAATAAGAGAGCGCAGCTTATCCAGCCATGCCGTAGAACGCGACTACGCGGCCGCGGTAGCTGAATTGAAGGCGCGCATGTCAGCGCTGTTCGCCGTGCCCGTGCGCACAGCGACTGCCCGCGAGAAGCGTGAAAAGATTGCCGCCGCCTGGCCTTCACTGCGAGCAATCGTCGAGCAGCCTCCGACCGAGAGAACCATCGCAAAATACACGCAGGCAATCGAGGATTTTTACGACCTGCGGCCTGCCCGGCGCGGTAACGAGGCGGCTGCAGTGATGCTTTTGGACGAGATGCTCTGGGGCGCGAATTCAAAGGCGGAAGACAGGCTGGGGGGGGAACTGCCGGGCATCGGCTTTGATTTACTGGCCAAGAACTACTCGCTGGCGGTGCTCAATCTGGTGCACGAAATCGACCGGCGGCTTACTGAAGAAAAGCAGCGGCTTTCGGTGGTCGACTTTGATGACCTGCAACTTCGCACGCTGAGACTGGTGAACGAGCACCCGGAAGTCCTGAATTCGTTGATGCAGCGTTATCAGTATTTTCTGGTCGATGAATTTCAGGACACCAATGGTTTGCAGCGCGACCTGATGAGGAAGCTGGGGCTGGTGGGCGGAGCCAATTTGTTCATCGTCGGAGATCGCAAGCAATCGATCTATGGATTTCGGGGCGCCGACGTCGATGTGTTTCGCGAAATGACCGCGGCGATTGAATCGCATGGTGGAACACAGCAACCACTGCATTTGAACTTTCGCAGCCAGGAGCCGCTGATCGATTCGCTGAACTTCCTCTTTGCCAGGATCTTTCGCGCACGCGCTGAAGTTCCCGCCAATCAACTCGATCAACTCGGATTTGTCGAACACGAACCGAGTGTCGCCGCACGCGGAACCGACCATGAGCCACCGCTTGTCGAAGTGCTGGTGAGCATCTTGCCTGACAGCCGTAAATCTTTTGGCGATGCCGACGATGAAGAAGACGGCCCGCGCGACAAATATGACAGCCGTGATGCGCGCGAGCGGGACGCGGCGCAACTGGTTGACCGCATTCACGAGCTCACCGCGAGTACGACAAACTTAGGTTTGTCGAACAGGTTCAATTACGGCGACATCGCGATCCTGTTTCGCGCGCTCACCATGGTGGGCACGTACGAAAGCGCTTTCCGGCGCGCCGGTATTCCTTACCTGACCGTGCAGGGCAAAGGCTTTTATCAGCGCGAAGAAATTACTGATCTGATTCAACTGCTGAGATTTCTCGACAACACCACGGACGAGATCGCGCTGGCCGCAGTACTGCGCTCGCCCCTGTGTGGAGTTTCCGACAACGCGCTTTTGGCTTTGCGCGTTGCCCCTCGCGTGGGCGAGACGGCGGAAGAACGAAAGCTGCCGCGCCGGAATCTCTGGCGCGCCATACGGCAGCATCGCGAACTCCAGTTTATTGATGAAGACGAGCACGCGACCCTGGATCGCGCGGCCGAGTTTCTCACCGCCATGATTCAGCGCCGCGGTCGCTATGCCATTGCCGAGTTGCTGCGGTTTGCCGTTGACTCGACCAGTCTGATGGCCGTGGTGGCCGCGAATTTCGACGGGGCTCAACGCATCGCGAATATCGAAAAGCTCTTCCGGCTGGCCGAGACTTTTGAAAAAACGGGTCAGTTGATTCGTGACTTTGTTCACTTTGTCGAACAGTTTGAAGACGTGGGCGGACGCGAGAGCGAAGGGCAGATGGACAAGACCGCCAACGTGGTGCGGTTGATGACGATCCATCAAGCCAAAGGGCTCGAGTTCCCGGTGGTGATTATTCCTGAGTTGCATCGTGCCCAATCCCAGCGCGATGTGGGACCTTACGTGCTGGACCGGCACAAAGGCTTCACCGTGAACGTGCCTGACGGCCGCGGGCTTGCAGTGCGCGGCGCGCTCTTCAAAGATTTGCGCCAGCGAGCAAACTGGCGTGAAGAATTTGAGAGTATGCGGCTGCTCTACGTCGCGGCCACCCGCGCGAAGGAACGGCTAATTTTTTCGGGCGCGGTAATGCAAAAAGAGTTGAAGAACCTGAAAGAAACCACGCGCGAACAGTGGCTCGCGTGGTTATGGCAGGCTCTGCAATTGGACGAGCACGAAGAGAGCCGAGTGGTGACACCGGGCGGCGATGTGCAAGTGGAGCTTCGCGTGAACCGGCCGGCCGAACGAGTGTTTGCTGCGACCGCCGGCGCGGATACCGGCGCGAGCGCCATCGATGCCTCGCAACCGATCGAGCAGATCTTTCCCTTGCTGCGGCCCGTCGAAGCCGAACGCGGCCACGCCCTGCGCCGTTTCAGTGTGACGCAGCTGATTAATTTTCAGCGCTGCGCGCGTCAATATTATTTCGACCGGCTGTTGCACACGCCCGGATCCGAAGAACTCGGCGTATGGAACGATGCCGAAGCGCCCGAGCCTCCGGCCAATCTTACGGCCACTTTGAAGGGTGCCGTGATGCACCGGTTCTGCGAAACATTTCATGAAGGCGACGATGTCGAGGTGCGCCTGAGCGAAAGTTTCAAACACGTCATGGCGCTGCGGCAGGCTGAGATGGCCGGGCGTTTGTTCGAAATCGATCTCGATAAGGCGGTCCAGGATCTAATGCCGCTCGCGCAGAACTATCTGGCCAGTGAGGTTTTTCAGCGGGTTCAAAAAACATCGGCAGTTGAGACTGTTGGAAATCCGAAATTCGCAATTCGCAATTCGCAATTCGCTTCCGGTCTTTGGAGCGAATTGCGATTTCGTCTCAGGCGGCCGCTGGGAATCCTGACGGGAACGATCGATAAGCTTCTGATTCAACCGGCGTCGAGCGGCGAAGGCTTCGATGCCGAGATAATCGATTTCAAGACTAACCGGTTCAGGCGCGCGCAGGCTGAGGCAAAAGCTTCGAAAACCACGACTGTTGTAACAGCGGCCGTAGATGTCGCAGAGTCACGCCAGGAAGTCAGTAGATTTGTTTCCCACTCGCCGCCGTCAGGGAGGGGAAGCAGCGCGTCGCAGGCTTCGTTTGATTTTGACAGGGTGGCTGTAGAAGAGGTGGCAACAGCTCGTGCCGCCGCTACTTCCTCGCCTGCGGTCGAAGTTTCTATCGAGACGCAGATCGAAAACACCGCGCGCGATTACCGGTTACAGATGCAATCGTATGCACTCGCGCTCCGCGAATTACTTTCGCCGGAGATTAAGATCAGGAACGTGCGCGCCACGCTGCACTTCATCGATCCTAATGTTGAATCCGCCCTTTCGGATGAACTGCTGGAGAAGCAGACGTGCGCGCGCGCGATCGACGAGGCTATGGAAACGATCGCCGCACTCGACGGCACACTGAAGTCTGAACTGTTTCCACCGTCGCCGGCGGCACACTGCCGCATCTGCAATTTTCTGGAGTTGTGCCCGGCGGGACGCGAGTGGGTAAGAGGTCAGAACCGGCAGCGGTAACCACCAGTTAAAATCAAATGACCACAACAAATCCAACCCCGATCTCCCGCCTCCGCCGCGATCTCGGCCCGGTTGAGTCGTATGCAGCGCTCATTGGAATTCTGATCGGCGCCGGCATCTTCAAAGTTACCAGCGAGGCCGGCGCGATCACCGGGCCCAGCGTAATCCTCAGTTACCTCGTGCTGATGCCTGCGGTGCTCGCCACCTCGGTGCCTTACGCCGCATTCGTTTCCACACCATTGGGCCGCGAGCCGGGCGGGGAATACCTGCATATCTCGCGGACGCTGGGCGGATTCGGAGTTGCGTTTGTCGGTTCATGGTTGAAGATCATCGCCTACGTGGGCGCGGGTGCTTACCTGGCGCGCGCGCTGGCCGACTATGTCGTCGAATTACTGGGCGCTCGCTTCGACACTGAGTTCTATCACCAGGCCATTGCGATCGGAAGCCTACTCTTCTTTTACGCGATTCACGTCGTCGGCGTGCGCTGGTTCGGTCGCATCCAGGTGGCGATGTGTCTGCTGCTGGGGCTATCGATTATAGTTCTGGTGGTTCCCGGACTGTTCGCCATCCATCGCGCAAATTTCTCGCCATTCTTCACGCACGGCCCGAAGGGATTTGCTTTGAGTCTGATACCGCTATTCTTCTCTTATGCCGGATTTGAATCACTGGCACAGACGGCGGGAGAAACGAAAGACAGCACGCGACGTTTGCCACTGGTTTTTCTGAAAGGCATCACGATCACCGCACTCCTGTTTGCGCTCATGTCCGTTGTCGCTTTCGGCGTGTTGCCTTTGGCGCAGTTGCAGTCAAGCAGCACTCCTATGACCCTGGTTGCGTCAAACTACTTGCCGTGGGGCGCGGCAGCGTTTGTGACGCTTGGCGCGATCATGGCAATCACCACTTCGCTTAATCCGACCTTCATGGTCACGTCCCGCCTGGCGCTGATCTTTGTCGAAGACAAACTGGCGCCGCGCTGGTTGGGAGTAGTGAATCCGCGCACGGCCACGCCGGTGCGCGCGATCACTCTGAGTTTTGCCGTCTGCCTGATTCTGCTAATTAGCAAGCAGCTTTCGCTCGCGTTGAACATCGCAGTGTTCGCTCTCATTCTGCTTTACTTCTTGCACAGCGCCGTTTTTCTGATGCTGCCGCGTTTGAATCCCGAACTCAATCGCGAGATCACAATCGCGATGCCCCGCTGGCTGCAACGGACGGCCGCGTGGGTTTCCGTGCTTTCAATGGGGGCGCTCCTGATCGTGCAGTTGACGGGGGACGTTCAGACACTCCGCCGTACTTCACTCAGCGAACGAATCAGCGGACATTCCCTGACGAGTATCGAGCTGGTAATTGTTTGGGGACTGGTTGGCGCAGTGATGTATGCACTGGCGCGCCGGGGAAGGAAGTAGCGCAAAATCAGTCTCTTTTAAGGAGATTTGTTGTGTGTTCGGTCACAGACGAACCCGCGCTCTGCGTGAGATTTGAGGTGGTCGGTGCGTGTCCTTCACTGATCGATTTTGGCGGATGATATTCGGCATCCAGAAGGTTTTGCAGCCGGGCGTCGGGTGAGCGGTCTTCCAGTCCTTTGCGCGGTTTGGTGAAGAGCAGTCCGTTCAAAACGAAACCCAGTCCCAGCGTGAAAGCGGTCAATCCCAGACCACCAACCCACAACGCGGCCTCAAGATCCGGACCAGTAACCACTGCCGACATAATTAACCCGAGCGTGCCCGCTCCCAAACCGCTCATGCCGATGATGATGCCGGCGCGAACGCGGCGAAACCGCTTCTCTTCAGGGGACTCGAGAAACTTTTCGATTTCGGGGAGTATCTCGTGAGCAACTCGTTTCAGATCCTCAGTCTGTTCCACTTCGCGAATCTTTTGTGCCACCGCGCGGCCGATCTCTTCGCGCGCAGAGACGGCCGAAGTAATCGAGTCGGGCCGTTCGATGCTGACCTTAACTGCGCGCAGATCCGTTCCGCAGGCACGACAAAACTGTCTGGCCTGGCGCTCCTCAGATCCGCAAGTTGGACAAAACATGGTTGATGTTAAATACGGGCGCGTGTGCTGCGATGTTCCAAGGTCACATCCTCTCCCCGCCGCTGACCGCGGGCATGATACAGATCTCGTCGTTGCCAATGGTTTTTGTAGCCATAACCTGATCGCGGCGCATCACCTGGCTGTTCAGAAAGATGTTGACGTGCGGACGTACTTCGCCTCGTTCGGTCAAGACGCGATCGCGCAGGCCGACATGGCGGCTCCACAATTCATTGAGCGCATCGCCGACCGTTGACGGCTCGGCGTCGACCTTCACTTCAGCGTTACCGCCGGCGAATTCGATCAGGTGACCGGTAATTTGAAAGGTGACCATTGGACTTCCTGGTTTAGGGCACCATCCTAGCCGAGCCGGCGAGTCTAGTCCAAGTGGGTGTCGGACCCGCGACTTTATCCGAGAGGAGTCTACGGTTAGTTGCGCCTCATTAACTTTGTTTACGACGCGAACCCGACCTGAGGGTCGGGGCTATTGCATCTCGGCGCTTCGCGCCTTACCGCACACTGCCTTTGCCCGAACGCAATCTGACGCATAGAATCGAACCGCTCAGATTGTTGAGTCTTTGATGCAGAACGAATCCGATTTGAAAGAGCGCGTGCGCGCCTTTTGGCAGGCGCACCCGTGTGGGGAAAAATTCAGCGATGCCGAGTTTGGCACGCGTGAATTCTTTGAGCGCGTCGAAGCGCATCGTTACACGAAAGAGTGGCACATTCCCGAGGCCGCAAATTTTGCCGGCGCGCGCGGACTGCGCGTGCTGGAAATCGGCTGCGGGATGGGAACCGACGGCGCGCAGTTCGCCGCGGCCGGCGCCGACTACACGGGGGTGGATCTGACCGAAGCGGCCATCGATCTAGCCCGAAAGAAATTTGCCGCGTCGGGCTTAAAAGGCGAGTTCCGCGTTGCCGATGCGGAAAAGCTCGACTTTGCCGACGAATCATTCGACATGGTTTACTCGCACGGAGTGCTGCATCACACGCCGGACATTGAAAGCGCGATTGGCGAGATTCATCGCGTATTGAAGCCCGGAGGGCGCGCGGTCGTGATGCTTTATCATCGGGGCAGTTACAATTATCGCATCGGGATTCGAATCCTGCGGCGCGCGGGTGCGGGGCTCTTGAAAAGCAATGCGGGAATCAAGCTGGTTCATCTGATGACTGGCGAGCCGGTTGATTCTCTTCGCGAGCATGCCGCGTTAGTGAAAGCCAGCAGCAATGGCTACTTGTCCTCGGATGATTTTCTGAGCCAGAGCACGGACGGCGCGGGCAATCCCCTGGCGCGAGTCCATTCACGGCGTGAAGCACGCGAACTGTTTCGACAGTTTCGAAGAGTCGAATTGCGCGCTTACTTTTTGAACAAGCGGTTCATTCCTATCGTGGGCAATCTGCTGCCGCGATCGATTGAGTCAGCGCTGGCTTCACGCTGGGGCTGGCATTTGTGGATTTATGCGACGAAATAATTTGGTCTTCCATCCGATCGCGGTTTCGATTGTTTCCGTACTGTTTGTGCTGTCTTACGCGCTCTGGATGCGTTGGCGCTTTCCGGGTGGCGACCTGACGAATCACTACGTTTACGTACTGCCGATAATAGTTCCCTTTGTCGCATTCCTTTTTGATCGAGCGCGGCTCATTCGAGACACCGGTCTGCTGCAGTGGACTCTCGAGATTTTGTTGGTGGGTGTTTCGATATTGAGAATGCTTGGTCACGTTCCGTTTGTCTCCGGGCACACATTGTTTCTATCTTATGCGATTGCGGCACCCGGATCGCGGTTGACGCGCATCACCGCTGTACTGGTAATGATGCAGGTCATTTACCTGAAGCTTTTCGTCTGGCATGATTTCATCACACCCGTGACTGGGATTTTCCTGGGTACCGTTGTCGCGCTCATCGTAAGGCGCTTCTCACTCGCGGCCAGTCCGTTCGGGTCAAAAATGGCACTATCGACCAGTATTAAATGAAAAACATCCTAATCACAGGCGGCGCAGGTTTCATTGGGTCACATCTGGTTGAGCGCTTGCTCGCCGAAGGCGACTGGCGCATCACCGTGGTTGACGACTTCAATGATTTCTACGAGCCGTCAATCAAACATGACAACGTCGCACCGTATCTCTCAAATGAAAATTTCAGACTGATCCAAGCAGACATTCGCGATTACCAGGCCCTGGAAAAGGCTTTTGAAAATACAAACTACAATTGCATCGTGCACCTGGCCGCCCGTGCAGGAGTGCGCCCTTCGTTGCGCGAACCACGCCTTTACGTTGAGACAAACATCAACGGAACGCTCAATTTGCTTGAGCTAGCCAGAAAGACCGCAGTGCCTCAATTTGTCTTTGGGTCGTCCTCCTCAGTTTACGGAGTCAATCCGAAGGTCCCTTTCAGTGAGGACGATCCGATCTTCAATCCGATTTCGCCGTATGCGGCGACGAAAGCCGCCGGCGAGCTGATCTGTCACTCGTATTCTCATCTCTATGACATGAGAATTGTTTGTCTTCGGTTTTTCACCGTCTATGGCGCTCGGCAGCGGCCTGATTTGGCCATTCATAAGTTCGCCAAACTAATCAGCGTCGGCCGGCCGATTCCCGTGTTTGGCGATGGCACCACGCGCCGCGATTACACGTACATCGACGACATCATTGCCGGCGTTCGTTCGGCCATTGATTACGATCAATCAAAGTACGAAGTGATAAATCTGGGCGAATCGCGCACGGTTGAGCTCCGCGAATTGATTTTGCTGCTCGAAGACGCGTTAGGTAAGCGCGCTGAGATCGATCGTCAGCCCCCACAGCCCGGAGATGTGCCGCAAACTTTTGCCGATGTCACGAAAGCGCGAAGGCTGCTCGGCTATAATCCGCAAACGGAAATCGAAACAGGCATTCGCCGCTTTGTTGAATGGTTCCGCGAGAACGAATCGGCGCGCGAGAAAACACACATACAATCTTCCTAGCCGTCATCACCAACTTTCACCGTCATAAATGAAAAAGAAGCTTTTGGAATATCTTGCCTGCTTATCGTGCGGCGAATCTTTCCGCATGAGTTCGGTGACGCACGAAGAAGGCATCGAGGTGATGGAAGGTGAGCTGCAGTGCACCGGATGCAAGCGGTCGGTGGAGA
>DATENS010000094.1:0-4587 GCA_035274925.1 Pyrinomonadaceae bacterium
TTCGGCGTCGCACGCGTGTGCCCGATCGAGACAACCCAACCCCGCCGCTTCAACTCACGTATCAAGTCGATGCCGCCGCCAATCTCCGGGGCTATGGTAATCATGTGAATGGCGTTTGCCGATTCGATCACAGGCAGCGCATCGAGATCGGCAGGCCCGGAAAAACCGCAGAAATGTTCGCGGTGCAGCGCGCCGCACTGCTCACTGTTTACGAAGGGGCCTTCGTAGTGAACTCCCAGCACGTGTCCTTGCCGCACCGACTCGCTGATTGCTTTGATGGCGGTCTGATACTGCTCATTCGGCGCCGGCACCAGCGTCGGCAGCCAGCCCGTCACGCCCTGAGACGCGAGAAATTCACCAACACGACCGAGGTCTTCGGCGCCGGCCTCCATCGTGTCCACGCCAACAGCGCCATGAATATGGAGGTCAATAAAACCAGGAAAGATAGTCAGGCCGGCAAGATCGATCGCGGCCGGACCAGCCGGCGCCGTTTCCGAAATCCGCGCGATGCGGCCCTGCTCGATCTCGAGACTAGCGCTCGGAAGCACACGTTCAGGCAGGACGATACGGGCGTTGCTTAGTTGCACACGAAATCCTTTCTGCGGACTTGATTCTAACTCAACCTGCATCCGGGTTGTGTGAAATCCACGATTGCGCAATCATATCGGCGCCCAAAGCGTCTCGCGAACCCGATGCCTGAAAAACCGAGAAGCGCTAACTACATCGCATTGGCCATCTTCGCGCCCGTGCTTATCCTGACCGGCATTGCCGGCTTTCTGGTGCCGGCCGAATACAGTCTCACCAGCGGCGCCGCGCCGTACAACATTTTCCACATTCTCTTTGGCAGTGTCGGACTGCTGCTGGTTTGGATGAGGAAAGAGATTTGGCTGGTTATTTTCAATATTGGCTTCGGCTTAATCGATCTTTATCAAGCCGTTGCCAGCCTGGTGCACCTCTTTCCCGAGCAATATTTCCTTTGGACCAGGGTTGATGATATTTTGCACATCCTGATTGGGCTGGCGCTGGTTATCATCGGCATATACGGATTTCTCCGCCGACCATTATCCTGAAAGGAGCACACCTCAAATGAGTGCCTCGGCACCGGCAATCTCCGAAACTCCTCAACTTGATCTCAGCGCGTTGCGTGCGATGAGTTACCAGGAACTCGACGCGCTTTATCGAGCCGGCAAAAAACCAAATTCAATTTCGGATCTCGACGGCGACGCCCAGGGCGCGATGTTGGCGTGGCGATCGCCGCAACGTGGGCCGATCGCCAGGATGCTGCGCGCCTTTGGCGAGTCATCAGTCTTCCCCTGGAACGGCAAGTCCTTTCACGGTGTCGACAACGCAACCGGCGAAGGCATTAACCGCATCAGCTTTTTTGGAAAGCGGCGCTGGTTCCCGTTCGGCACTCGCTTCCAGCCATCGTTTCTGGATGATCAGCCGGCTTTTATTCTGGACTATGCACGTCCGGGCAATCCGCCGTTAATCCGATCGATTGTCGACGAAGTTCGCGAGGTGGCGCCCCGCCTCTATCTCGGCCCCGCGGCCCTAAAAGTTCGCGGCCGCCCACGTCCGATACTTTTCTTTGCGGTGTCGCTTCAGGAATCGAAGCCTGATTGATTACTTCTGCGCGGGGTGACACGGGCCGGAAAGCGGCACGGGTCCGGGCAGATCAACATCGCCAGTCTCACGTCGCAGGGATTCGAGGCGCACGCGCAACTCGCGCACTCGTTTTTCCTGATCACGCTGGCCGTAGAGGTTCTTCATCTCGTCCGGATCGTTTTGCAGATCGTAAAGCTCCCACTGTTCAGGCTGCTCCCAAAAATGAATCAGCTTCCAGCGATCGGTGCGCACGCCGCGGTGCTTTCGCGCGCAATGCTCGGCGGGATATTCGTAGTATTCATAGAAGAACGCATCGCGCCATGACACCTCGCGATTTTCAAGTAAAGGCAGAAAACTTCGGCCCTGCATCCAGGCCGGCACCGGCACGCCCGCAAGTTCCAATATAGTCGGAGCGACATCAACGTTAAGCACCATCTGTTTCGAATTCACCTGGG
Organism: Pyrinomonadaceae bacterium; assembly: GCA_035274925.1. Lineage (GTDB taxonomy): Bacteria > Acidobacteriota > Blastocatellia > Pyrinomonadales > Pyrinomonadaceae > UBA11740. The sequence goes on from DATENS010000094.1 coordinate 2,061, forward strand.
CCGCCTTAACCCGCGAAGGAAATTTCACCAGCATCGGCACGCGAATCGACGGCTCGTACATCAAGCGCTTATCGAACAAACCATGCTCACCGAGAAAAAAGCCATTGTCTGATGAATAGATAACAACTGTGTCTTTGGCCATGCCGTTCTTGTCCAGAAAATCCAGGACGCGCCCGACATTCTCGTCAACACTCAGCAAGGTGCGATAGTAATTCCTCGCCAGCAGTTGGAAGTTTTGCCGCTTGCGATCTTCGATAGGCAAAGACGGCGGCAAGCCTCGTTTTTCGAAATCGGGCATGTCCGCCACTGCCATCTCGGTTTGCCGCAATGCGTCAGGGCGGCCCTCAAATTTGTCCGTAAACGATTTCGGGATGGGAATCTCGACCTCTTCAAACATTTTTTCGAACCGCGCCGCCGGGACCCAGTTGCGGTGAGGTGATTTGAAATTGTAGAGCAGACAAAAAGGCCGATCCTTCGGCCGCTGCTGTAGAAAAGTCAGCGCTTGATCGCCCACGACGTCGTCGGCGTGGCCACGAAACTTTACGCGGACGTTCCCGGTAATCATTTCCGGATCGTTGTAAGCCCCGCCCCCGCCCGGCAGGACAATCCACTGATCAAAGCCGGTGGGTGCTGAACGCAAATGCCACTTGCCGACCAGCGCCGTGTGATATCCGGCGCGTCGCAACAGACTGACGAAAGTTTCCTGCTCTTCTTTCAGACCGAGTTGGTTGCGGAACATCGAATCGGCTGCGCCATTAGTAGTAACGCCGTGTGTATGTGAATAAAGACCGGTGAGAAAAGAAGCGCGGCTCGGTGCGCAAAGCGAGTTAGTTACAAACGCTTTGGTAAACCGCACGCCTTCAACGCCGATACGATCCATGTTGGGAGTTTTGAGAATCGGATTGCCATAGGCGCTCATGGCCGCCTGCTGCTGATCATCGGTCATGATGAAAATGATGTTGGGGGCTGAGGTGGGGACCGGTCTGGTTTGCGCCAGCGCCTTGCCGAACTTAGACCTCTCCAACGCCAGGCCAATTCCGGCGACGCCCAGACTTCCGAGTAGATCTCGACGATTCATCGGGTCACTAAAAGTGGTGCAGCGGAGGTGCGTCGCTACTGCCTCGCGTAGCACGCGTGGCCGCCAACAGAATGCGGGGCATTAGCCCGGCCGTTAGGGAGGGCTCAAAAACCTGGGCCCTTGCTTACGCGCGGGTTAATGCCCCGTCCATCGTGGCTCAGAAAAGAAGCTTGATCCCAAACTGAATTTGCCGGGCGTCAAATGAACTAGTCGATTTTCCAAAATTCGCCCGGTTGCTCCACAAGCCAGTCGCGGCTGAGTATGTGCCCAGTCCGGCGGACGGCGCGCGCAGGTTCACGCGATTAAAAATATTGAAGAACTCAGAGCGAAACTCAATCTTGCTGCCTTCGGAGGTGAACCAGGGGATGCGGAATGCTTTCAAAAGCGAAATATCGAAAGTCTCGTATCCCGGACCCCGAAAAGTGTTGCGACCCAAATTGCCGTGGGTGTTCGCGGCGGCGGGTTGAAAGATCGAGCCCAGCGCGTTCGGATCGCCAAAAGCCCCGTTGAGAAAGGCACGCGGACTCGAGCCTACGATCGGGCCGATTGACGAAACAATGTTAGGCCGGTCGCTGGAAACGCCGTCCAGGTTGTAGTCCGATGAAGTGGTAACCGTGAACGGAAAGCCTGATTGCATCGAGATGATCCCGCCCAGTTGCCAACCACCCAGGATGCGGCCGGCGAGGCCTGTGTCGTTGCGCAGGAACGGCAGTTCGTAAATAAAACTCGCCGCAAACCGGTGCTTGGCGTCAAAGGCTGAATTGCCTCGGTCCAATCTGATGTTGGCTACATTATAAGTGCCCTGCAACTCGCCGGGTCCACCGCCAAACGGTTCAGAGTCGGTATCAATCGAGCGGCTGAAGGTGTACGCGGCCTGGACCGTGTAGCCGTTGGAAAAACGCTTCATCATCTGTGTTGAGAGACCGTGATAAATCGAGTTCGGCGCGTTAAAGCCATGCACGATTGACGCAAAGCTCTGGTTTACGCGATTGAACGCGCCGTCAGCCAGGTCGCCGTTGAAGCGGTTGATTTCCTGACGGATCAAAAGCTTTCTTCCGGCCGAACCGAGATAATTCACTTCGGCCATCCAGTTATGTGGCAGTTGGCGTTGCACGCCGAGAAACCATTCGGTGACATAAGGCGCCACCAAATTCTGATCGACAGTCTGCGCAGTCGGCCTGAGCGTAGTGCTGCCGCCGCGGGCGTCGAGCGGGCGCGCAAACAGCGGGCTTCCCGTAAACCCAAAACCATAGACCGCGTTCGGATTCTGTCCGGGCGTGCGCGCATCCAAAGTTACCGCTAATGAGAAAGGCGGGTTAAAGCGGCTGTTACCGCTGAAGTTTGTCCAAATGCGGCTGTAGTACAGTCCGGCGCCACCGCGCACGGCCCATTTACCGGCGCCGGTTGGATCCCAGGCAAACCCCAATCGTGGCGCGAAGTTGTTGTTGT
>DATENS010000095.1:0-5973 GCA_035274925.1 Pyrinomonadaceae bacterium
CAATAACCCCGAAAACAAATGAACTTAATGAACTTGCTCCTCGCCATTGCTGCGGCCGTCGCTGGTGCGGCCACATCGCTTCAGTCCGCTGCGAATGCCGGCCTCTCCTCCCGCATCGGCCTTGCTCCGTCACTAATGGTCAATACCGCCATCGTGCTCTTCTGCACCTTCATTTTCTTTTTCATCACTCGCTCAACCGCCACCTTCTTCCCGGCCGACACTCCGTGGTTCCTTTACATCGGGGGCTTCTGTGGATTCACCATTATCCTCGTCGCGGCTTTTGTCTTTCCGAGAATCGGTGCTGGTCCGGCCGTCGCCCTGATGGCTCTCGGCCAGGCGGTTGCCGCTTTGGCTATCGACCATTTTGGAGTTATGGGTCTTTCGCGCGCGCCGGTATCGTTGTCGCGTATCGGTGGATTCATGCTCATCCTCGCGGGCGTGGCACTGATCCGACGGTGACACCGTCGTTGGGAGTGTGCGGCGAACGATCTCGAAGGTTGGCATTCTTCCTCAACTGGCGTTCCCCGTTCGTTGTCCCGCCTTAAGGCAGTCAGCCCGCTTACGAGAGCAGGTTGCCAGAGTGATCTCCGCGTGACGATCTTAGTCGGTTAGCGCCGCGGCGGTGGCTCCGGTAACCGAGAATCCTTTACTCTTAATCTTAATCATAATCTTAATCTTCCAAGTCCGTGTTCATCCGTGGTTGACGCCGTTATTTCCTCGTTTTTCCTTTTCCACCGCAAATGGAAAGACCCTGCGGTGAATTCATTTCGCCTGAGCGTTTGTGCCGCGCATGCCCAATTCTTTCATGTGGCTAAAGCGGCACCAACTCCCGGTTGCGCTGGGTGAAGCGGCAGTATTGCGTGTAGCCGCACTTGCGCGCGAGTTGAACGGCTTCAGCAAAATTCATGGCAACTTCGCCGGGTGCGTGAGCATCGGAAGCGAACGTGATGGGCACGCCCATTTTGGCGGCGAGAGTTACGATTTGAGGGCTCGGGTAGATCTCTTTGCAGTCCTTGCGAAGGCCAGCGGTGTTGAGTTCCATCGCGAGATCGTGCTTCTTGATGGCCTGAAGCAGGCGCGTGAACAGCGGGGTGCAATCCTGTTCGGGATAGAAGGAGAACTTTTTGCAGAGATCGGGATGCGCAATGATATTGAAAAAGCCCGATTCCGCGGCCTGCGTGAGCCTTTTGAAGTAATCACTCCACACCTCGAACGTACCCCTGCGCTTCCACTCAGCGACCTTCCCTGGGTTATCCAGGTCCCACGCATCTGAGACATAGTGAACTGCGCCAATAAGATAATCCCAGGGATGTCGGGCGGCGAGTTCGCGAATCCAATCCTCCATCCCGGGAATGTAATCCATTTCGAGGCCGATCTTGATGGAGAGCTGCGGATGGTCCCGGCGGGCTTTTTGGACTTGCTCGATGTATTCGTCGAAGCTCCCCTGAAGCATGTGCCAATTGTCGTAATCGTCGCGCGGCATTGGGTTATGCTCCGAAAAGCCAATCTCGCGCATTCCGAGTTTGAGCGCATGCGCAGCGAGGTCGGTCGCATCGCCCACCGCGTGCCGGCAAAGGCGCGTATGCATGTGGTAATCGGCCGGCAGACTCATTGGCAGAGTTTAACGGAAGGAATGTGGAAGCAGCAAGGCGTTCATTTGGATTGCTGATCGCTAATCACTTGAACTCGCACGCCGAGCTTGGTTTTAGTAGCATTAAACCGTATGCGATTGACCCGCGCGCTGGCTGCTTTTGTCTTCATGATGGCGTGGCTTGCTCACGCGAAAGCCGGGATGCGACATCAAACCAACTCGATTGAAGGCTGGACGGTATTGGTCGACGAACGATTGATCGAGGAGGACAAAGCAGCGACGGAAAAGGCGCTCGCACTTTTGCGGACACAATTAAACGAAATTGTCCGCGTGGTGCCTGCTCCCGCGGTGGCGAAGCTGCGCGAAGTAACCTTGTGGTTCTCGCCCGAATATCCCGGCGTGAAACCGAAAGCGGAATATCATCCCGGCGCCGGTTGGCTACGTGAGCATGGGCGCGATCCGGCGATGGTTAAGAGCGTCGAGTTCACGGACATCAGAAATTTCGAAGCAGAAACGCGCCGCATGCCGAATTTCACGCTGCATGAACTGGCGCATGCCTATCACGATCGTGTGCTGCCGAACGGCTTTAATAACGCGGAAATCGAAGCGGCCTTCGAGCGAGCCCGCGCGAGCAAAAGCTATGACAAGGTTGAGCGCTGGTTTGGAAACGGACGCTCGAACACGTTCGAACGGGCCTACGCCATGACCGATCCGCAGGAGTATTTTGCCGAATCAACCGAGGCGTTCTTTAGCCGCAACGATTTCTTTCCATTCACCCGCGATGAACTTGCCAGGCATGACCCGGAAATGTTTCGGCTTCTCGGGCGCCTTTGGCAGTGTGAGTCGGCAGGGAAGAACCACAGCAAAGAAGCACGCGTCCGCAGCGAGCACTGGTCTTTGCAAATGCTAACGACGCCGCCAGTCCCCCACATCAACAACGGCGCTTCGGCCATCGACGCGTTTGTCAGCGTGCGATTGGCGAGCAACGCGCTAGCTCTCTCGCCGCCGGCCGATCGCACGACACTGATTCGGCGACTGACTTTTGATCTGATCGGATTGCCACCATCGCCGCAAGAGATCGACGACTTTGTTGAGAATAAATCTCCGAAAGCGTATGAGGTCCTCGTTGAGCGCTTGCTCGCATCGCCGCATTACGGCGAACGCTGGGGACGGCATTGGCTGGATGTGGCGCGCTACACGGAAAGCCAGGGCTTTGAATACGACAAGCTCCGTGACAACGCATGGCATTATCGCGATTACGTCATCAAAAGTTTCAACCAGGATAAGCCTTACGATCGCTTCATGAAAGAGCAGATCGCCGGCGACGTGCTGGAACCCGTGACGAGTGACGGCATCATCGCGGCGAGCTTGCTCGTCTGCGGCGCCTGGGATGAGGCGGGAAACAGCCAGGCCAACAAGACGCAGAAAGCGATTACCCGTGAGGAAGAGATGGAGGACATGATCAGCGCGGTGGGCCAGACATTCCTCGGGTTGACGATCAACTGCGCGCGGTGTCATGCGCACAAGTTTGATCCAATTCCGCAGGAGGAATATTACCGTATCAAGTCCGTGTTCGAAGGCGTGAAGCATGGCGAACGGCCGATTGCCAGCGCAGCCGAAGTTAAGGCCCGCGAGGAACGTATGGCGGCGTTGAAAACGGAAAGCGCGACATCACAAGCCGCAGGCGCGCGCAATGAGGCGTTACCGAAGTTGCCCGTGAGCTATGCCGGTATGCGCGTTCAACCCACGCCGACACACAAACTGAAGCGCGGCGATGTGAACTCGCCTGAGGAGGTCGTTACCCCAGCGGGCTTGTCCGCAATTATTGACGTTGATCCAGAATTCGGCCTCGCAGCTGACGCGCCCGAAGCGGAGCGTCGCATCAAGTTTGCCGAATGGCTCGCCAATCCGCGCAATCCGCTTCCGGCGCGCGTGATGGCCAATCGCGTGTGGCAATACCATTTTGGCCAGGGCTTGGTGGCGACACCCAGCGATTTTGGTGTGAGTGGAGCCCGGCCCACGCATCCCGAATTGCTGGATTGGCTCGCGGCAAAGTTCATCGAGAGCGGTTGGAGCGTAAAGGCGTTGCACCGCTTGATTGTGAACTCGGCGACATATCGGCAGTCGTCCGAGGCGAACAAAAAGGCGTTGGCGCTCGACGCCGAGAACGCACTCGTCTGGCGTTTCCCGCCGCATCGGCTCGAAGCCGAGACGGTGCGTGACGCGATGCTCGCGGTTAGCGGGCAATTAAACCGGGCCATTGGAGGCCCGAGTTTTCGTCCGTTTGATGCTTTGAAATTTCCTGCGAACGCCTACGTGCCGGTAGACAAAATCGGCCCAGAGTTTAATCGCCGTACAATCTATCGGATGAACGTGAACTCGGGCAAGGAACCGCTCCTCGACGCATTCGACTGTCCTGATCCGGCGGTGAAAACACCACGGCGCGGGGTGACGACGACGCCCTTGCAGGCGCTGACTTTGATGAACAATGGGTTCGTGCAGCGTCAAGCCGGGCACCTGGCGGAACGAGAGCTGAGGGAAACTGCGAACGATCTTCCTCGTGCTATCCGCATGGTTTATCGGCTCGCCCTTGGTCGAGCACCTACGCCCGCCGAAACCCAGCGCGCGCTGGCGGCAGCGCGTGATCGGAGCCTTACGAATGTGTGTTGGGCGCTGCTTAACTCAACGGAGTTTGTTTATGTCCAATAAACCCACGGCTCGCCCCACCGCGCCTTTTGTTGAGGGCATCCCGGCGTTGCTTTCCCGTCGTCACTTTCTCTCGAACAGCGCCGCTGGATTGGGCGGCGTAGCGTTGGCGTGGCTGCTGAATCGCGACCAGGCGCAGGCTTCGTCTTCTGCGCGGCAGCCGCAATTCGTTCAGAAGGCAAAGCGCGTCGTGCAAATTTTCTGCTGTGGGGGCGTCAGTCATCTCGAGACGTTCGATTACAAGCCGGAGCTGGAACGGTTTCATGGCAAGACGCTGGAAGGCAAGGGCGAGAACCTCGGCTTTTTCGGGCAGCCTGGAAAAGTAATGAGGAGCGTCTATGAGTTTGGCCAGCACGGCGCGAGTGGCGCATGGGTCAGCAGCCTCTTGCCGCATCTGTCCACCTGCGTGGACGAGCTATGTTTCATCCATTCGATGTTCGCCAAGAGCAACAATCACACCCCCGCGACTTTTCAGATGAACAGCGGATTCACCATGAACGGTTTTCCCAGCATGGGCGCGTGGCTGAGCTATGGGCTCGGAACGGAGAACGAAAATTTGCCTGCGTTTGTTGTTCTGCCTGATCCGCGCGGATTGATTGCCGGCGGATCGATCAATTGGACTTCCGGCTTTTTGCCTGCGAACCACCAAGGGATACCGTTCCGGACGAATTCGCTCGAACCCATTGTGGATTTAAACACGCCGCCGAACACGCCGACGGCAGGCCGTTCAGCGGACATGGACCTGCTCGGCGCGATGAATCGCGAGTTCGCCGAGGCGCATCCGGGTGACGGCGCATTCGCGGCGCGGCTGCGATCTTACGAATTGGCGGCGCGCATGCAGGCGAGCATTCCGGAAGCGACCAATCTCGACGGCGAATCCGAATGGACGAAAAAACTTTACGGCCTTGATGATGAATCGAATAGAGGGTTTTCGCGCAATTGCCTGATGGCGCGCCGTCTTCTGGAACGCGGCGTGCGCTTCGTCCAAATCTTTAACGGCGGCGCATTCGGCAGCCCGCGCATCAATTGGGACGGGCACGAGAACCTGAAGGAAAATCACGACGCTCAAGCGGCGACGATGGACAGGCCTGTAGCCGCACTAATCCAGGATCTCAAGCAACGCGGCATGTTCGAGGACACGTTGTTCGTGTGGGCAACGGAGTTTGGACGCAGCCCCTCAACGCAAGGAATCAATTCACCGGGGCGTGATCATCATCCCACGGCGTTCACCTGTTTTCTCGCCGGTGCGGGGGTGAAAAAAGGATTTCACTATGGCAAGTCGGACGAGGTCGGCTATTTCGTCGCCGAGAACAAAGTGACCATTCCCGATTTTCACGCGACCATTCTGCACCTGCTCGGCATCGACCATGAGAAGCTGACGTTTTATCACAACGGGATCAAACGTCGCCTTACGGACGTGCACGGCGAGGTGATCGAAGGCATTCTCGCATGATGAGAAGCCGGAGCCTGCAAACCTGAAATGAAAATCACCCGTATCTTCGCCCATCGCGTCGAGCTTCCTCTGCACGAGAAAACCTACAACTGGTCCGGTGGAAAGTCGGTCACAGTGTTCGATAGCACAATCGTCGGCGTCGAGACGGACGCAGGCATCACCGGCTATGGCGAGGTTTGCCCGCTCGGGCCCTTTTATCTGCCAGCGTATGCAGATGGGGTAC
>DATENS010000096.1:0-21477 GCA_035274925.1 Pyrinomonadaceae bacterium
CCCGGTCGCTACCGCTCCCCGTTCTGTCTTCAATCATGTCTAAGCGCCCGCACCGGATCGATGCGCGCGGCGCGCGAGGCGGGATAGAGTGCGGCGAGAATTGAAACCGCAAGGGCAAACAGAATTGCACCCAGCCACAAATACGGCGGCAACGAAAAGAAATCCACGAACGAAGCGCCCTGGGGCTTCAGAATAAATCGATAGGCCAGACGATTCGCGATCGCATCAATTCCCCACGCCGCCAGACACCCAATAATCCCTCCGGTCAGTCCAATCACTGCCGCTTCAAAAAAGAAGATGAGTTTGATTTCGCGGTCTTCAGCGCCGATCGCTTTCATAATGCCTATCTCGCGAGTGCGCTCGAGAATCGACATGATCATCGTGTTGGCGATCCCAAATGAAGCCACCAGAAGCGAGATGCCGCCCAGCAGGCCAAGCACTGAATCGATGATCAGAAAGACGGTGCGAATCTGATCAAGCTGATCGACGATGGAAAAGCTGCCGAATCCCATTTCGCTGATTCGCTTGCGTACTTCCGTCAGCGCCACCGGATCGCTGACGCGCACCACGGCCGATCCGTACCCTTCATTTTGTGACTCGCCCATCTGCCCGCTCTGGCGTGCGAGGGCCAGCGCTACTTCATTCATCGGGTTCCGATGCTTGAGTGTCCAGTCCCGAGCCAATGGCAGTGACACATAAATCGAAGCGTTCGACAAGAAACCCATCGGACCGCCCTGACCGGCGCCTTCCCTCTTTTCTTTACCAAGCACGCCCACGATGCGGACCGTTTTCGCCGCAATGGTGTTGGCCGGCGCACGGTTATCCTCTTCAAGCGGCAGGCCAAAAAAACTCAAGCCGCCCTCATCTTCCGATTCCTCGGCGGCATCGTCGCCTTTCTTGTTTTCCTTGTCGCCGTTTTTCGATTCTTCGGTTCGCGTGGTTAAGAATTCGATCGATTGCCCAATAGCGTCAGCGGCTTTGGCGTAACCGCATGTTTCGACAAGCACGTCGTCAATGACGGCTTCATCGGCATCAACCCGGCCGAGCATCTGCCCCGCCTCGAACAGTTTGAATTTCGATGAAGCATTAGGGACGGACGCGCCGGCGACGGATTGCGGCGCCACTCGGCCATTGCACCGCACATACGTTACAAAAGTAATCTGCGGTTCGACATAAGCCACGCCGGGGATTTTGGCGATTTCAGCGATGGCCGCATCGTCAAGAATCCGCGTGGCTTTCGCCTCAGGCCGGTTGGGCCCGCGGCGACTACCGGGGTTGTCGTCTCGCCCCAGTTTCGGATCGACATTCGTCATCGCCATCGAGAGAACGCTCTTGCCGAAAACGTTTATCTGATTGAAGAAATCGAGCGCGCGAAAACGAGTCAGCATGTTGCGTTGCAGCCCGAGACCGAACGAGACCATCGTTACGATCACAGCGACACCCACAATGACGCCCATCGACGTCAGCGTGGCCCGCAACTTGGCCTCGCGCAGGTTACGAAATGACAAACGAAGTAAGTCGAGAAATGACATAAATAAAATTGCTTAATTGCGGCCTAGAATAACCCATTTTTAACCAGGTTAAGAATTTTGATTTCCGGCGCTTTTTTTACGCAAAAAATCGGGGCCGAAAACGTCTATTTCAGGGCCCTGCCGCGTGCAACTCGAACGCGGTCTGCTGAATCTAAGTTCCGTCCTCATTGAAACCCGGCGGTTACGAGAACGAGTCGCGAGATCAAGTTTCAAGAAGCACAAGGCCAAATGGCAACTCACTTGAGCCGGTCTTGCCTGAATCAACCAATCACTGGTAAACGAGGGAGATTTAAGAAGATGAGAAACCCCAGAATTATCTTTGCGAAAATCAGTGCAGTTGCTGCGATCCTCCTGACTATCGGCACAGCCGCTATTTCCAAGACCAATAATCCGGAATTTTCCAACATAAAGATTAGTAATTTCGGCCAGATGGACGAGCGCTTTTATCGCGGCGCCCGGCCCAAAGAGCGAGACTTCCAGGCCCTCAAAGCGCTGGGCATCAACACCATCATTGATTTGACCGACAATACGCCGCAGGAAAAAGGCTTTGCGGAAGCCGCCGGCCTTAAATATGTGAATATTGCGATTCCGGACAAACAAGATCCGAGCGACGCGCAAATTGCTGAGTTCCTGAGGCTCGTGAACGACCCTTCCACCGGCAAGTTTTACGTACACTGCGCAGGCGGCCGTCACCGGACAGGCGTCATGGGGGCGGTTTACCGGTTCAATAATTACCGCTGGAACTTTGACCAGGTTTACGCTGAGATGAAGAACTTCGACTTTTACACCTCAAATGGCCATGGCGGCCAGAAGAAGTTCGTCGAGAACTACGCGCAGCGAATTCAGTCCGAAAGTGCTACACGGACACTCGCAGAAGGCTCTCATTAAATGCGGTAATCAGTAACTCTTAAGTAGAGGAAAGGGCCGCTCAGTTGGGCGGCCCTTTTTCTTTGCCTTCAAACCGGGGCTCTCTCTTGCAACCTTCCAAAGCTTTCCTTGCAATTTCTTGGCAGCGCCCAAAGGCCCTCTTAACTGTCACATCGTTTGCTGGCATCTGCGCGAAAGATCTAAAACCATTCATATTTGTCTCTTCCCGAAATCGAGGTAATCGCATGCTTACAGGAAACAAAAGAAGAGGGCTAGCCCTGCTGGCCAGCGTTCTAATGGTCGTCGCCTCTCTGCAGGTATTTTCCTTCGTCAAAGACGAAAAGAAGAAGAAAGAAGCGGATAACGCCCGGCCAGTACTTTGGCGAAATCCAGGAAACATGAAGCAGCGCGATCTGTATTACGGTCCGGGATCGAAAGAGCGCGCGCCGGTGCCGCCGTTCAAGTTCATCAAAGAAGTTAAAGAAGGCGGCATGCCAAAGTTTGACGTCGAAGATGCACGCGGCGTGAAGTGGCGCGTCAAGCTCGGCGAGGAAGCACAAGCCGAAACCGCCGCTAGCCGCCTGGTTTGGGCAGCGGGCTACAACGCCGAAGAGTCTTATTATCTCGATCGGGCCAACATCGAGGGGATCAAGAAACTGTCGCGTGGTCAAAAGTACGTCAACGGGCAAACCGTTCAGGGCGCGCGCTTTGAACCACGGCGCGACAACATCAAACGCGGCAAAGAATGGGACTGGAACAAGAACCCATTCAAGAACACGCGCGAATTGAACGGCTTGAAAACGATGATGGTGGTTCTGAATAACTGGGACGCATTCAAGAAAAACAACCGCGTGCTTCATGACAAGGATTCCGGTGAAGACAAATACACGGTTACCGATTTGGGCGCTACGCTTGGCGCGGCGGCAGGAATTGGCGGCGGACGTTCAAAGAACAACGTTCAGGGCTATGAGCGGAAGCGGCTGGTGCGCAACGTTGATCGCGACAACGTAAAGTTCAATTACGACGTCCGGCCGAAAGGGCTTGGTTTGCTGAGCATCGTGTACCCGCCTTATTACATGAGGCAGCGCAAGGCGACCAATAACCTGCAGAAGGTGCCGGTGGATCACGCCGCGTGGATGGGTGGAATACTTGGTCAATTGTCAGATGATCAGCTACGCGACAGCTTCCGCGCCGCCGGCTATGATCGAGCGAGGCAGGACGCCTACGTGCGCGCGTTGCGCAATCGGATTAGTGAGCTGAACCGGCTGAAGCAATCGCAGCTAGCGACGCGGCAGAGACGAGCGCGGTAGTGAAGCGGCACGCGCATCCTGCGCGTGAACTGCGGGGCACTAGCCCGCCTGCTAGCGCGCCAACATTAACTGCAGGCGAGGGTGCCCGCGCCATCACTAACCGCAGGCGAGGGCGCCCGCGCTTCCAGTCCTTTACGGATCACCCATCGAAAACGTATCGCCCTGGCGAATATCACCCGTCTCCAAGCCCTTCCGAAACCAACGAATTCTCTGGTCAGAAGATCCGTGTGTGAAGGAATCCGGCACCACATAACCCTGATTCTCGCGCTGCAAACGATCGTCGCCCACGGCGCTGGCTGCGCCGAGCGCTTCTTCCACATCGCCCGGTTCGACGATGCCTCGATTACGCGCGTGATAAGCCCAAACGCCGGCATAGAAATCGGCCTGCAGCTCGAGGCGCACTGAGACACGTTTGCCCTCAGATTCGCCCATGCGCCGCTGGGCCGCGTTCACGCGATCCATGGTGCCGAGCAGGTGCTGAACGTGATGACCAACCTCATGCGCGACGACGTAAGCCACTGCGAAATCTCCGGGCGCGCCAAACTTTGTTCTCAACTCGTCAAAGAAAGACAGATCGATATAGAGCTTTTCGTCGCCCGAGCAATAGAAAGGACCGACGGCCGCGCTCGCCATGCCGCAGCCGGAATCCACCTGCCCCGAAAACAGAACCAGAGTGGGCTTGCGATATTGTTTGCCCAGCCGGCGAAACTCTTCGGTCCAGGCATCTTCAGTTTGCGCCAACACGACCCTGACAAATTGTTTGAGTTCTTCTTCCTCGGCACTTGCAGGTTGTGAAGTCTGGGGACCGGCGCCGCCACTTTGCGGAAGCTGTTCGAGCAGTTGGCGAGGATCTGCGCCGAACAAGAGCGCCAACACAAGAATAGCAATGCCGCCCAAGCCGCCGATGCCACCGATCGCCAGCCGGCGACCGCCGCCAGAGCCACGTTGATCTTCAATGTTGTCGCTTTGGCGCTGATCTCTCCACCGCATTGAGACTTCCTCCTAATAAGACCGGCTTTAGCCAGGCAGATTCACCAGTTGGTTGATTCTTTCACGCACTGCGGTTGTCAGCATCTGAATTTCATCCGGCTTGAAGTTGGCCGCGCGAAACGCGTCCTGCAATTGCTGGTCGCTCAACTGGGCCAACAAACTGCCAATCCATTTCGCGTCTTTCACGCTGATGTTACTCAGTAAGTCGCCTTGCTTACCGTTGTAATTCAGGCGAACGCGGCCGCCTTCGACGCCTTCAACAAATTTCGCTTTTACAAAATCCTCGGGCTCGTTGCGGCTGCGGCTAAGGAACCCGCCCGTCTTACCAAAAGTTGCCCCCAAGTCGCTGATGATGTAACGAAGCTCTGGCTGACCACCCTGACGGTTGACCAGCAGAATCTTGTTGTTGTCATCTTTGAGGTCCCAGTTGTTCAAGAGCGACATCAGCACAATGAGGCCATTCAATTCCGGCTTTCCTACAAATGGATTCTGTTTCCAGCTCCAGTTGTCGAGGCGCTTTACATCGTCGGGTCGCGCTTCGAATCGAACGTTGGCGTGACCGTCCGTCTCGCATCGATATGCTTCTTTGTGCGGTTTGGGAGCGCCCGTGATGTGAACACAGGGCACCAGATAATTTACTTCCGTGGGGTAACCGACGGCCCAGGCCAGCCGCACTGCCGAAGTTTCCGGTCGTGCTTCCTGTCCCACTTTGACGACCCAGGTACGACCTTTACCGTCTTTCACGCGATACTTAGTTGAAAAACCACCGGTCTCCATCTTGATGAAAGTAACGCGAGAAAGATCCGGTTTCATGGCTTCGCCGCCGGGACCGAGGAACAAGTCCTTTGCTGCTATGTCACCCGGCTCAGTCCAAAGGACGCGGACGGCATTAGGCGGAATCTGCTTTTCTTTTTTGTCGCCTGTCTTCTGTGCAACGGCGTGCGAAAAATTAAGCAGAACAAAGAGCCCTGCCATGAATGAGACTGCGCGTCGACTGTCTCTAAAAGACATTTCTTTTTCCTCCGCTGAATTCGGCTGGTGAATTGGCAGACGCATCCTGTCACAGCCGCCTGTTCAATTCCACTTCCCTATGCGAGTAAATCAGCCACTAAGGTCAAAACCTTCAAAGTGCATTTGGCTGTCGAATGGTTCGTTGTCCTGGAGGCTTTGCACGCGCTCATAAGTTCCGTCGGGCCGGAGTTCGCGCGCGTTCACGTTGTCGCGCAGGTAAGCCTCAAGCACATGGCCCTTCAAATAGTTCCTGAGCCGCGGATCCTGCACCGGGCAAACTATCTCTACGCGATTGTTGAGGTTGCGCACCATCCAGTCAGCGCTGCCGATGTACACCTCTTCCTGCCCGTCGTTCGCAAAATACATCACCCGGCTGTGCTCCAGAAAGCGGCCAATGACGCTGCGCACGCGAATGTTTTCGGAAAGACCCGGCACGCCGGGACGCAGCATGCAGATTCCGCGAACGATCAGATCGATCGACACTCCCGCCTGGGAAGCCGCATAAAGACTTTCAATGATGTCGGCATCGGCGACGCGATTGAGCTTGGCAATGATTCGCCCCGGCCTTCCCGCTTTGGCGTGCGCGGTCTCGCGTTCGATTAACTCGGTCAGCTTCTGCCGGAAGTTAACCGGCGAGACAAGAAGTTTTCGATATTCTTTCTGCTTCGAATATCCAGTCAGGTAATTAAAGAATTCGGTGGCGTCTTCTCCAATCGCTTCGTCCGCCGTGAGGATGCCGAGATCCGTATAGGTCGAGGAGGACGTAGGATTGTAATTGCCCGTCGCGATGTGCACATAACGGCGCAGGCGCTTCCCTTCGCGCCGGACGACCAGCGTCAACTTGCAGTGGGTCTTGAGCCCCATTAAACCGTAGACGACGTGAACGCCGGCGCGCTCAAGCCGTTGGGCCCACTCGATGTTGTTCTCCTCGTCAAACCTGGCCTTCAGTTCGATCAAGGCCGTGACTTGTTTGCCTTGCTCTCCGGCCTGACGCAGAGTCTCAGCGATTTCAGACTGCGCTCCCGTGCGGTACAGACAGATTTTGATGGCGAGCACATTTGGATCATTGGCGGCAGCGCGAATGAATCGCGTTACCGACGAATAGTCCGTGTAAGGATGATGCAACAGGACATCCTGCCGGCGGATCCCGTCGAAGATCGATTTCTCCTGGCTGATCGGCCCAGGCAGGTTCGTGCGCAGCGGCTGATATTTCAAATCGGGCCGCTTGAGATCGCATAGCTGAGTGAGGTCCTGAATGTTGAGCGGCCCGTCGACCACATAAACATCGTCGGGTTCGACTCCGATAGACTCCATGAGATAGCCCGCCATTTCGTCGGGCATGTCCGCGGAGATCTCCAGGCGAACCGGCGAACCGAAGCGCCGCTTGCGCAGCTCCTGTTGCAGGGCGCGCAGCAGATCGTCAGCCTCTTCTTCGCGAATATCGATATCGGCATCGCGTGTCACGCGAAATGTGTGTACGCGCTCGACCGTCATTCCCGGAAACAAAACACCGAGGTTGGCCGCGATGATCTCATTAAGAAAGACAAACTTTTCGCTGCTCACCTGGAACAGGCCCGGCAGGACCGGCGGCACTTTTAATCTGACAAAGCGCGACTCGTCGTCCTCTGTGGCGCGCACCATGATTCCCAAATTAAGACTGAGACCCGAGATGTACGGGAACGGGTGGGCCTGATCGACACCCATCGGAGTGAGCACGGGCAGGACTTGGTGGGCGAAGTAATCCTCCGCCACCCCGCGCTCTTCTTGCGACAACTCGTCGTACGAGACCACGGCAACTTTCCGGCGCGCCAATTCGGGAAGGATCTGATCCTGCAAACACCGAATCAGATCGATCGACATCGGCTCGATCCGGTTTCGGATTTCCTGGAGCTGCTCCGTAGCCGTCATTCCGTCCAGTGAAGGTTGCAGCCAGCCTTGCTCGACCTCCTCCTTCAAGCCGGATACTCGCACCATGAAAAACTCATCGACGATGCTCGAGAAAATCGTCAGAAACCGCAACCGCTCGAGCAGCGGATGCCGTTCGTCCTGCGCCTCGCTCAGCACCTGGCGAAAGAACTCAATCAAACTGAGTTCACGATTGAACAGGCGGTTTTCCGGCTCGGGGGCGAGTGCCAAATTTGCGCGCGACGACTCTGCCGCCGTCGGGCGATCTTTAGCGGGGGTGTTTGAAATCATTTGCATAGTTGATAAATGGAGTGTCGTTTGCGACACACTCAGAGCCCTTTTGACGGCAATTACGGCTGCAATTTGAGCAACTCGTGTTCCTTAGAAACCTCGGAACCAAGGCTCAGAGCGATTCCACCGTTGATTGGTTGTTTATGAGTAAGGAGAGGGACTAATCAGAAGAGAGTCATAAACCCGGCGCAACTGAATCGTACTATTTTGCGGCAGGGTTCTAGCCAGAAATCCAACACTTTCGGATATTTACCTGCGGGTTTGGGGAGCTGGTCAGCCGAACACGTGGTGCACAGCGTCAGTGTTCCAGTCCGCGAGGTTCGCACTGACCACATCGGCCCCGGCTGCACGCAATCTGTCTTCATCGACAGTGGTCTTAACAGCGAGCGTGCGCATGCCGGCGGCGCGCGCGGCCGCGACGCCCGGCGGAGCATCCTCGATAACCAGACACTCTTTCGCCAGCAGCGGCATTTGACGATCGGTTCGTCGCCGCTCGTTCAGCAATTCAAGACCTCGCAAGTAGCAATCCGGCGCCGGCTTGTGCTTCAAACCGGGCGCGGCGGTAACAATCACGGTGAAGGAAGAAACCAAATTCACGGGATCCAGCACGTGAGTAATTTCGGAATACTCGGCCATGCTTACTATTCCGAGTTGAAATTTTCGTGTGGCCTCCTTGATGAACGTGATCACGCCCGGAGCCCACGGCACTTCTTTTTCAATCAGCGATCGGTGCAGCGCATGTTCGCGATCAATGATCGCTCGGGTCTTTTCGTCATCCACCTCGCGTCCGCCACGCGCGAAAGCCGCTTTGGTGAACGCGACATCGTCCATCCCCAGCGACGCAAAATAGTCTTCATCCGTCAGCTCGACGTTTTCGTCCTGCAGCACTTGGCGATATGCCTTCAAGTGAATGCGCTCATCGTCGATGATGACGCCGTTGAAGTCGAAGAAGATTGCCTCAATCATAGGATTGGTGATTTGCTCATTGGTTCATTGTTTAATGAATCAATCTACCGCCGCCCGGGCATTTGACGCCGTTTTGATCTCCAGAATCCGATCGTTCTGCGTGGCAAAGAGTTCCGGCAGGCGCTCGCTCTCCAGCACATCAAGCCGGCGCAGAACTTCGTTCAGCGCGATCTCATTCTTGAGATTAACCTGGTAATCAAGATCGGCGCGCAAACGATCCTTCGCGCCCTGGCGGTTCTGCGACATCATGATGATGGGAGCCTGCAAGCCGGAGATCACCGCGAGCACGAGATTGAGCATCGCATAAGGCCGCGGGTCGAAACCCTTCCACAAAAAGTAAGAATTCAGCGCGATCCAGAAAACAATCAGAACCAGCGCCACGCCAATGAATTTCCAGCTTCCGCCAAACTCCGCCAGCAGATCTGCGGCGCGATCGGCGATCGTCATCCGCTTGGCTTGCTCTTCATTGACATTGCGCGAAACGCGTTGCTGCAACATCCGGTCGGTGTGACGCAGCCTTTGGAAAGTTGCACTCAACAGTTGGAGGGCCACCGCGGGATTGGTGTTGATAAATCGCAGGAAGTCTTCGCGATCGAGCACATAAAGCCGCGCGTCTTCCAGCACGGTGGCGTCGGCGGATCGTTGCTTGCCATCGATGATGGCCATCTCGCCGAAGAAATCACCTTCCTTCAGCTCGGCCAGTACGATTTCTTTTTGGTCGTCGTCCGAAATGGAAATCCGTACGCGGCCGCCGTCGATCAGATACAGCGAGTCGCCCACATCGCCGGCGCGAAAAAGCGACGTGCCGCTCGGCACGTTTCGGCTCTGCAAGAGTGTGTAAACCTCGCGCGCGGCCTCGTCCTGCAGTGACGCAAACAGCGGCACTGAGCGGATCGCTTCGACGGTAAATCCGGGATGGGCTGACGTTGGCATAGCGTTTTCCTCGCTTGAATCAATTGATTCATTGGCTCACTGAATCAATTCTCCCGTCTTTCATGCGGATAATTCGGTTCGCAAAACTTCCGGCCAGCTCGTGGTCGTGCGTCACCAGCAACACGGTCAAGCGGTCGCGATCGACCATCTCGCGTAACAGCGACAGCAGTTCCCGCGCCCGCGTCGAGTCTAAGTTCCCGGTTGGCTCATCGGCAAGCAAAACGCGCGGCCGGTTAGCAAGCGCGCGCGCGATCGCCACCCGCTGTTGCTCGCCGCCGGATAGTTCGCTGGGCCGGTGCTCCATTCGTCCCGAGAGACCGACGCGCTCAAGCAGCTCAAGCGCCCGCGCGCGCCGCGCGGCGCCACGGGTCCCGCCAAAAGCCAGGGCGAGGCGGACGTTCTCGGCGGCCGTCATAGTGGGAATCAGATTGAAATTCTGAAAGATCATCCCGACGGAAAAGCGTCGATAGCGAGCCATCTCTTTCTTGGTAAACGGGCCGAGCGGTTGTGAATCGAAAAGCACTTCTCCGCTGCTGGGACGGTCGAGCCCACCGAGAAGATTCAAAAGCGTCGACTTGCCGGAACCTGAGGTGCCCTGGATGGCGACAAACTCACCTTCTTCAATTCCCATGGTGACGCGATCGAGGGCCTTAACCTCGTTCGTGCCCATCTGATAGACCCGAGTCACTTCTCGTGTTTCGATTAGCATGGTTTCAAAGGCCCGCGCGAGACCAGGCGCAACTTCTCTTTCACTTAAACTTCGCTGATGATGCGTCCAGCGCTATCCGCGCGTTGCGGACAGGCCGTCTGCGCTGCCGGCGGCTCGCGACACGCGCCACAACTCGAACTGCTCTTCATCAAAGCCCTTCAGCGGAATCTCAAAACGATTCATGGTTAGCGCGTTGCTGGTTTCACCCAGCAGCTCGCGCACTTCCGGATCTGAATAGACCGCCGTCGAGATTACCACGTCGTCACCGGTCGACTGCGCTTCCAGTCGCGCGGCAAGATTCACCGTGGAACCAAAGTAGTCCAGACGATCGTTGAGGGTCACGGCGATGCACGGACCGATGTGAATTCCGGCTTTGAGCGTCAAAGGCATCATTCCGGCCGGTGGCCGCGCGAGCTTTTGCTGTGCCTGCAGCATCGCGCGCAGGGCCGAGGCCGGCCGGCGAAAAACCGCCATCACCGCGTCTCCAATCGTTTTGACGAGCGCGCCGTCTTCGGCGGCGATGGCTTCTCGCAAGACGTCGAAATGATTCATCACCCTTCCGAATGCCGTCGCGTCGCCGATCTCGCGATACAGTCGCGTCGAATCTTTCAGGTCGGTGAAAAGCACGGTTAAGGTCACCACCGAGATTTGTTCCCCCGGACGCAAAGCCTCGCTGGAAAACAGATCGCGGAAAGCTTGAAGCGCAGTTACCTCGGCCGCCGTGGCCGCGTCATCTGACCAGCGGGTGCGCTCGAGAATGAAGAGCCGCTCGTCATCGGTCGCATTTTCAAATTCAAGATCGGAACACACTCCAATTTCCAGCTCTTGATCAGACCAACCTTCCGGCGATGACCGCAGTATCGCTCCGCAACTCGCTTGTTCAGTAACCCGCAGGTGTTGCCAGCCATCATCGTTCATTGTGCGCAGCCGATAGCGTCCCGCTTCCAGTTGAATGTTGATTAAGCGGCGGGTGTGGGGCGCCAGCAACTGCTGCGCGGCGATGTGTGGCGTGAGCTGCGGGCCGCCGACGCAAAAGCTCTGCTCGCCGGGCTCTCGGATAGACGGGTTCGGCCGAAACGTCACCTCGACTGATTGCTCAAAGTTAACGTTAAAGTCGATATTACAGCTCGCACAATGCACTTTTGCGGACAGCTCTTTGAGCGAATCGGCCGCCCCGCCGCCGCGACACATCGGGCAAATCAGATTCCATTGCAGATCCAGAATCCCGGCACGCGTGGCCACAAAACACAAACACAGAACATCACGACGGGCCGCGGACCATTGACGAGCGAGCTGATACGGCCTGATGCGCGAAAGCGCAAAATCATCGCCGTTTTCGATGTGATCGACGAGCAGCGCGACCAACTTTTCATCCTTGCCTTCAGCCACAAGTTTTTCGCCGAGACTAATCAGGCGGGCTTTGCCGCCGGGGGTGAACCTCACATCGGCGTCGGGAAAGACCAGGGGATTCTCGGTCCTGGCGAGAGCATCGTACTGCCGGAAGATGCGCGCGAAATTGCGCGCGCTGACGATGCCAATCTGAATCGGAATCGCAATCAACCCAAGAATGTTTTTCGGCTTGGCCCACACTTCGTAAACAAGTCTAGTGGCCGTTCGCTCGTCGCGATTGTCCGTCGCGGGCTCAACCACCGGCATCAGTTGGGCCAGCACGCGCAGTTCTTCCATCGGACCTCTGCTGTAACGGCGCACGACCCCGAAGCGTTGCGGCCGCACCCATTCGAACGGCTGCTCTTCCCACTCAATCGGAATACCGAATGACGTCAGCCGCAAATGGCGCCGGGCATTCTTGCTTGCATCACCGAGGGCCGTCACGGAAGGGACGCCGGTATCTCGATTGAAGCGGTTGGTGTCGGCCACCAGCGGCCAGAGTTGTTCCGGAGAGGAGTGCAGGTCGTATTCCCAGCGATAGTGAAAGTCGCGCATAAGCGGACGTGAACAGCTCCGTGAGGAGCTGAATGTTTATAGCACCAATCGGGCCTACTAAATACCTCCGCTCGGCGAAACATCAATTGATGTTTTGCCGAGCGGAGAAAATCCTAATTCGATCGTGAGGTCTATAAACATTTCGCTCCTGACGGAGCGAACGATTTCGAGGCCTGTAATCTGCCTCGCTTGTCTAGATCACCTTGTACTCCGAATCCACTTCTTCGTCTGAGAATGCCACGCGATAGTTTTTTGACTGCACTTGTTTCGTGATCAGCAGGTCGTCTTTGGTCTTCAGGAGATCCGCGCGGTTATAGACGGACAGCTCGAAATTGTAGCCGTGAGTGATGGCATCCTTGGGACAAGCCTCAACGCAGAAACCGCAAAAAATGCAGCGGCCGTAGTCGATGTTGTAAACCTTCGCGTATCGTTCGTCGACGCCGGTACGCGTTTCCGCCGAGCGCGGATCGTCGTCGGCTTCGATGTAAATACATTCCGAGGGACAGGCAGCCGCGCACAAAAAACACGCCACGCATTTCTCGCGGCCCAGCTCGTCGACATGGAGCAGATGCTGCCCGCGATAACGCGGCTGCACCGTAATCGGCTCGTCGGGATATTCGACTGTCTGCTTCTGTTTGGGAATGTACGAGAGCGTCACACCCATCCCCTGGATGATCGCTTTCGTCGACTCGATTACTTCTGTGATTAATGACATGGTGGAATTTCGAATTTTGAATTGCGAATTGCGAATTTAGGCTCGGGCGGCTTTTGCCGTTTTACCGGAACTTGTGAAAATCGCCAGGAGCTCGCCAGCCTCTTGCAGCAGCCACTGACGCTGTTGAGCATTGCCCAATTTGGTCTCGTCGCAGATTTCTAACCAATACTGGCTTTCAGAAGCTTCCTTTTCGACTATTCCGATCTTATGAATGAAGTCATTTCGCGATTCGGCCCGGTTTGCTTCCCGATAATTTGCACCGACCGATGTTCCCGCTTTGACCAACTGGTATCTAATCACATCTCCTATTCTCCCAACAGGTAGAGTTGCAGCAAAAGCGATAATACGTATTGCAAACTGCTTAGTTCGACGTTCCAGTTCGGACTTTGTTCATACACAATTTCGCAATCCGAAATTCGCAATTCGAAATTTTTCTTATTTTACACGAGAGGAGCGCGATGCCACAGCCTGCCAGCGCCCATCACGCCAGATGAACTCGTCAGTAAAACCGTAAACTTCCGTTCCCCGCGTGGTTTCCTGTTTTAAGTAGCCGGACATCGTGGCTCGATCTCCCTCCAGCGTGGCCTTGAGATCGAGCAGTTCCCAGGAATTAACCTCAGGATCATGAGTCAGTTCATCGATGTATTCCTGTTTGCCGCGGCGTGGGTCGCCGCCTGAGTATTCGGCCGCCAGAATTTTCCCGAGGGCTTCTTTGTCACCTTTTATGTTGGCCTCGGTCCATTGCTTCTCCAAATCAGTCAATTGCTTCAACACTACGTCTTCATCCGTCGGCGCCGCGTTGTCTTTGGAAGTTG
This sequence comes from Pyrinomonadaceae bacterium, assembly GCA_035274925.1. Lineage (GTDB taxonomy): Bacteria > Acidobacteriota > Blastocatellia > Pyrinomonadales > Pyrinomonadaceae > UBA11740. The sequence continues at coordinate 13,989 of DATENS010000096.1, forward strand.
AGGTGGCTGACTCTGAGGGACTAGCCGCCGGACTGTCGTCAACTACCACTCTGCTATTCGAATTGTTCGAGTTCTTCATTATCATCGGGATGGCGATCACGGCCGCGATCACGATGCCGATCAGCAACAGGATGGTGAGACCGCCCACTACCCACGGCCAGGTCCGGCGTGGTGGTGGCGCGGGGCTGTACGAAGGCAAGTTGGGAATGTCCAGGCCCGACGCGCTCACGGTAGCCTTGCCAGGCAACTGCGCGTACTGCGTCGCCGGCAACTCGTTGTTCACCGCGGGCGGACCCGACGTCACGATCGTTTCCTGTAGCCCGGACTGGGATGGCGCCTCAGCCGTCAATGGCGTGCCATCATCGAGACAGTACGACAACGAATCATCTTCGAAACTGCGTTTGCACGTCGGACAGCGTTTCATAGAGTTAACTCAATCAGGTATTCGAGGCGACGATCGCCACTAAATAGATAACCAGGAAAATGGCGTAGATCAAAACGGTCAGCCCTCCGGTGATTATGCCAACCCACGCCGCTTGCTTTCCGGTAACGCGCTCCGGGTTCTTCTTGATTTGCGAAAGTGCTATCCCGCCCAAAACGATCGCAAGGATCGCCGGAACCGGACCCATACAGAGCCAGCCAACCGTGACGCTGATAATTCCGATCACCATCGCCGCGGTCGCCAGGCTCTTGCTGGGTTGACCGTAGGCAACGGGAGGCAGCGGCGGCGGTTCCCATGACGGTGGCGGCGGAGGCTGCCACTGAGATGGTGGCGGACTCACGTTACCTGCCGGTGGATTCCAGCTTGCCAGCTCATTCGGAAAAGCGACATCAGGCGGAAGCGGCGCCATCATCGTCGGCGGCGGCCCGCTTGATTCTGCCGGGTCGTCAATCAGAGTGGTGCCGTCCTGAGTACAGAAACTCAGCCAATCTTCTTCAAATGTCTGATTGCAGTTGGGGCAGCGTTTCATCTTAAGACGAATCTGCTTTTGCCTGTCTAACTCAGACTTCCCATGAAGATCGCAAACCCGTAGAGCATGAAAATGATGATCCAGAAAGCCAGGTACGCCGCGCCCAGACAAATTCCAATGATTGAAAGCGGCTTTCCGGTGTTATGAGCAGGATCATTTTTGATCTGCGTCAGAGAGACTGCGCCCAGGATGATCGCAGTCGGAGCGGTGAGCAGCCCCATACTGCAACACCATCCAATCGTGATGCTAAAAATTCCGAGAATCAGCGCCGCTACTGCCAGGCCTTGCTTTTGACCCGTGGCCATCGCCGGCGGCGGCGGAGGTTGCCACGAGGGCGCGACCGGTCGCTGCGGCGTGTAACTACCCGGCAGATCAAACGGCCGCGGGGCTTCGGGACTTGTCACCGGGGCAGCCGGGATATGAACGGTTGGCGGAGGCTCTGATGGCAAGGGCGCCGTTGCGACCAATGCCGTTCCGTCCTCGGTACAGAAACCAAGCCATTCCTCATCGAATGTGCGGTTGCATGCTGGGCAGCGTTTCATAAGTAGAAGGTGCTTTGAACTTTGTCCTTTGTCCTTTGACTTCTTGTTTCAGTTGAACTTTGCTGGGTGAAACATCAATCCTTCGACAGCCAAATCAAAGTACAAAGCACCAAGTACAGCCTTTTAAGTCAGTTCGAGCTTACTGAAGAAATAAGAGATCTCAATGGCCGCGTTTTCGTCCGAATCCGATCCGTGCGTCGCGTTTTCGCCTTTCGACGCGCCGAATTCTTTGCGAATAGTTCCCGCCTCGGCTTCTGCCGGATCGGTGGCGCCCATTAAATCACGCCACGCCTTCACCGCGCCGTCTTTTTCCAAAGCCATCACTACGCACGGGCCGCTGGACATGAACTCGGTCAGGCCTTCATAGAAAGGCTTGCCCCGGTGCACTTCGTAAAAGCCTTCGGCCTGGCGGCGCGACTGATGAATCAACTTCATCGCGCGAATCAGGAAACCGGCCGCGATGATGCGATCGATGATTTTTCCAGTGTTGCCCGCCGCGACGGCGTCGGGTTTGATAATTGCGAAAGTAAGGTTACCTGCTTCAGCCATCTACTCTCCTGCTTGTTCTAAAAATTCAAACGATTCTTTTTGGGATTGAATCGTCATCCCCCAAACTTATCCCAGCGCGCTCTTCATCGCTTCACCGATATCCGCGGGTGATTTCACCACGTGGATGCCCGCCTCTTCGAGCGCTTTCATTTTCTCAGCGGCGGTTCCCTTCCCGCCGGCGATGATTGCGCCCGCATGGCCCATGCGCCGTCCGGGCGGTGCCGTCTGGCCTGCGATGAAAGCAACGATCGGCTTGGTAACGTGATCTCTCGCAAATGCCGCGGCTTCTTCCTCAGCCGTACCGCCAATCTCGCCAATCATCACAATGCCATCAGTCTCACTATCATCCTCAAACAGTTTAAGAGCATCGACATGAGTGGTGCCCACAATCGGATCGCCACCGATTCCAATGGCAGACGATTGACCTAAGCCGAGCGACGTCAGTTGACCCACTGCTTCGTAAGTCAACGTCCCCGAACGCGACACCACACCGACGCGGCCTTCTTTGTGGATGTGGCCCGGCATGATTCCAATTTTGCATTTACCCGGAGAGATGATGCCGGGACAGTTGGGGCCAATCAGGCGGGTGGGCTTGTCGCTCAGGTACTCTTTAACCTTCACCATGTCGAGCGTCGGAATGCCTTCAGTGATGCACACGATCACCGGGATTCCCGCGTCGGCGGCTTCCATGATTGCGTCGGCGGCAAACGCGGGCGGCACATAGATCACCGACGCATTTGCCCCCGCTTCCTTCACCGCATCGGCCACGGTGTTGAAAACGGGAATGTCTTCGTGGGTCGTGCCACCTTTACCGGGCGTCACACCTCCCACGACATTGGTTCCATACTCAACCATCTGGTTTGTATGGAACGTGCCTTCTTTTCCAGTAATACCCTGAACTACGAGACGCGTAGTTTTGTCGACAAGCACACTCATTGATGAATCGTTAATCCGGAATGAATCAAGTTGATGAAGCGAGCGCGCAGTATAGCAAGTCAGTGGGCGGTTGTCAGTGGGCGGTGGTCAGTTGTCAGTGGTCAGTTGCAGGCAGGTTCACAATCCGGTTTAAGATTGAAAGCGAACAACTAACTACTAACTACTGACTACTGACCACTGACAACTGATCACTGACCACTGCTCCCCCTACGGCAGGAACTCAACGTAAAGATAAAACTGGTAGTTGCCCGGCTGATTCACGCCCAGCAGGAATTGAATGTTTATCGATCCGCCGGCTGCGAGTGGGGCGGCTAACGTAATGGTTCCCGCCGAGACCGTTGAACCGAGCCCGCCTCCCATCGGCTGGGCCGGTACTGTCTCGAGGCTCGTACCCCGCACCGTCACTGTGCATGGCGCCGATGATGGGACGCCGCCGGTCGTCGAACACGTTCCATTATCATTGACACCGACGCCCAAGGCGTCAGCGGAAGTAAACAGCCTGAGATCCGCAGTACCACTCGTCGCCGGCAACGTCGTCATATTGATCACACGGAGACGCAGACGAGTTATGGGCACGCCGGTGTTATTGGTAAGCCTGCGGCGAACCGTCATCGTTCCGAAGGTGGCGTTTGGTGGGCTCGAAGTGAAACTGCGCAAACGATTCGGCGCGGCTGCCGAGGACACCGTCGCATCAAGCAGATTCCCAGCCACGAGGTTCGTGCGCAGCGGGCTATCGAGGTTTTGCGGCCCCGGTGCTCCCAGCCGCTGGCCGGCGCTTTCCGCTGTGCCCCCAGTGTCGATGAAGACAAAATCTGCAGCGTTGTTGTTGGTATCTTTCGGTGCGAGGGCGGCCTGATTTTCTGCACGCACCATTGCGTATTCGAGATTCGTAGTCGGCAGCGATCCAAAACCAGTGCCCTCTTTGAACAACGACCCTCCGGGCAAAGTGGCGGGACCAGCAGCGTCCATCAGTGTAGATACGTTGAAGTTGGCCGGGTTCGCAGTCTTGAAAATCGCGAGACCTGATGTATCGGTAATGTCCACAGACCAGCCGATGTCGCCATCAGACCCGCGCACCTGGCTGTTTGGATAGCCCGGCAGGCTGTAAGTGGTCGCAGGAGTTCCGCCGGCGTCTGAGTCCGGGTCATTAGTAATCAAAAGGTGACCACGTCCGGGAATGACGGTTCCGTTCGGGATCACCGCGATGCCCGTTGTCGTTGTTCCATCGTTTACGGCCAGGGCCCATCCATCCGAGTTATCCGTCGTATTAACGATCACGGAATTGGTGGAGGGATTGTAGAGCTCAACGAATTCATCCCGCACTCCCTGCGGCCCTCGCAGTCGAAATTCAGAAATGATTAGACTCCCGGCCCGTGAAGGCGCAGCCGTACCCGGTTTTATCAATGCCCAGTATGTCTCCCAGGGCGCAGCGATGCCGATGCCAAAATTTCTTCGCGTTCCGCTGTATTCATCAATGACCCAGAAGTCAGTGTCGTTAAGCGGCTCAGTCTGAGCTCCGCTGTAATCACCCCAACGGTTTTGACGCCCGCCGGTGTTCACCGTTCCTGACCCGGTGTTGTAGCTCGACTGGCCCGGTCGAAAGATCACCGGATCACGCACGGTATTAACCGGATCAGAGTTGCTGCGAAAAGCATATCCGCCGCTCGGGAAGGTGAAGGGCGAGAATTGCGTGAAGCCGATCAAGACATCGTTATTTACGTTCACGGATATGTTCGGAAAAGCATAGAACTGTCCCACTTGCGCGGCGGTCGAATTGCAGGGAGCTGCCCGCGTGCCTCCATTACCGTTGTGACAGTTGTCGGCGGTCGTGTCTTCGATGAGCGCACGTTGTAGCGGGGCAGTCGAAAGCCCGCCTTCAATCGCTGGATTGATCTGCCACCACTGCACGGCCGCGCGAATATCCGGATTAGCTATTCCAAAGGTGCCGCCCGCGGCTGTCGGCGTGGCCCCAACCATTACCGTGTGCGTGGTCCACAACGAGCCGTTGCGAAACACCACGTTCTGAATGCGCGAATCATTCGTCATCATCCGTTGCGTGCTTGGCGCGAAGGTGACTTGGTCTTTCTGTGGTACATAGCCGCCGCTGGTGCCAATCCGCGACGCATCGAACCGCCATGCCACGGTAGCTTGCGGAAACTGAGTGGCGACAGTGAGCACCGGGGCAGAGGGCGTGCCGGTCAGCTTGCTCATGCGGAGTTGTCCCGCAGAGCTGTCCCAGTCTTCCAGCAAATAGATATTGTCGGTGGTGTTCTCTTCGTTGACGCTGGGGGCCATAGTAAAGCCACAGCCCAATTCGGTGTCAGGAGTAGCGCTGAAATTGCACGCCGTGGCTGTGCCTTCAAACAAAGAAACGCTGGAAAGGGTTCCGGCATAGGCCGCGCCTTTGTCGAAGACGAAAATCTGCTGGCCAAAATAATTCGTAAAGGAACCGCCGACATAGTTAAAGGTGTTTTCGTCAACGACGATCCAGTTCTTATTGAAGCCCACCGACGGATAATCGGTTGCGTGTCCCGCACCCGCGGTTGCGGACGGATCCGCCGCGACCGTATAGCGGTTCCAACTCCCGGTCGGATCGGCTGTTTGAGTGACGGCAAGACCCACGCCCGAGAATTGGTTTGGACCATTAAGCGAAACCACGAAGATGAACCGGCTGTTGAATCGATCGAAATAGATCTTCGGATCAAACGCTGAGGCGACCGGGCTTCCCTTGATCGTAGTGCCGGCCCAGAAGCTGTTAAGCGTTACGCGCGACAACTCGACCCCGTTGCGATCAGTGATGCGCATCATGTTGTTGGTCGGCGTCACAATGTGCGTAGTGCCCACAGCTCCAATGGTATCGGGCGGAATGATTAGCCCGCTGAGAAACTCTGCTTTGAAACTCCGGCTGGGGGCCGGCGACACGCCGGTCGCCGATGGCGCGAGGGCCTTGGGCTGAATCTGTATCTTCGCAAATTCTTCGAAAACCGAATTGGCAATTGGGACGCCTCTCGCCCCAAAATCAGGCCGGGGTTTGGGTGGATGAATCGGCCTTATCTCGCTGGGCACGACCTGGGCCGCTTCCAGCGCTTCCTGTTTGGCGGCAGCCGTGAAATCCAACGCAGCGAATGATTCGATTGCGCGGCTGGCAGGTTGGTATTTGGCTCCGGTAATTTTTGCCGAAGGCTTTACCACCCGCTTTGGTGGTTTTGCCTTCTGCTCGGTAACTGCATTGTCGCTGGTAACCGGTGGCTGCGCGGGACGAGCCGCGAAGATCTGAGGAGGCAAAACAATTTGATTTGAGTTGCGCCTGGCCCGCTTCTTCTTGCGTTTGGCGTTCTTCGAAGCCGTAGGAACACGCAACTGTTGGGCTTGCAGAACAAGATCCGGCTGGAGAACCATCAAGCCAAAAACGATCGTCAGCGCGACCGCAATCGCCCGCCGGTGTTTTCTCCAGGTGAAGAGTTCCATCACAGAAGGAATATTAGACTACTGGAAAACCGTAAGCCACCAGTTTGGGCTTGAGTCAGCGTTAATGCCCTGGTTTGTCTTTGCGCCTTTTGTACATCTTCGCGGCTTTGCGAGAAATCATTACAGACATTAGTTTGCACGCAAAGACGCAAAGCGAAACCTAAGACACCATCGCCCTCAGTTACAACTGTTCATCAGAAGGTAAACTTTTCCGGTAATTGAATCTGCTACGGCCATATCAGGCTTTTGGTCGCCATTGAAATCCGCAACCGCAATTCCGCGCGGTTTGACTCCCACGCTCACGACCAATGGACCGCCAAACTTAAGCCGCCCGTCACCGGGAAAGATCATCACATCGCTCGAGCCGGAATTCGAGACAACCACGTCCGTTAATCCATCCCGGTTGAAGTCACCCGTAACCAACGCATACGGGCTTGAGCCTAGTGCCAACTGCGCCGGGCCGGAAAATCCACCGCGGCCGTCACCGCGTAACACTGTGATGCCGGCCGAACCATAGTTGGTTACCGCGAGATCCAATTGTCCATCAAGATCGAAATCGCCAGGCGTCACAGTCGTGGGAAGCAAACCAGCAGGATAATTGCGCGCGCTTTCCAAGTCACCACGCCTCCGGCCAAGCAGCACGGATACATCCCCTGAGTGATGATTAGCCGTGACGACATCCAACTTTCCATCGTGATCTAGGTCCGCAGTCGCGATGAAGAAAGGCCGGCCTGGAACCGGGAAATCCTTGTGCAGGTTAAAGCGCCCACGCCGGTCACTCTGAAATATTGAAATGCTGTTGCCGGCATCGTTGGCAGTGATCAGATCGCTGCGGCCATCGCCATTCAAATCCGCAGCCTGAATAGAGCGGGCCGTCGCTGCGACCTTCGCGGTGGTGGCGCCCGCAAAGTTTCCGCGCCCGTCGCCTGCCAACACGGAAAGGTTCAGCTGTTGTGGGTTTACTGATGCGAGATCGAGCTTGCGATCACCGTTGAAATCACCAGCGGCCAACGCGGCCGCTTC
>DATENS010000097.1:0-7513 GCA_035274925.1 Pyrinomonadaceae bacterium
TCTATGGCAGTCGTCGTCGATTTGAAAACATTTGATTGCTGGTAAGAGTGGGGCAGCCCGATCGGAAATCGGCTACCCCACGCCTCTCGGCGACGATGGATCAATCAATACGATTTGAGTCGATCGCGATCACGTGTTCACTCAGTGCCCGCCGAACAAGTGATGAATTGTGCGCTTAAATCTATTGCGACTATCGATGTGGGGCCCGTAATAGCGGCGATTACCGTAGTAACCTCGGTTGTAGGGATCGTAATACCCCTGATTGTTGTAGTAGCCGTTATTATCGTAATAGCCGTACGGATAGCCGTTGTTGTATTGACGGTATCGGTAAGCGTCGTAATAACCGTTGTTGTAGCCACCATTGTAGCGACGCAGATCACGCTGCTCGTGCCTGAAATCGTGACGTTGCTGATTCTGGTAGCCCCTCATATCTCGCCATTCGTGTCGGTCATGCCTTTGGGCGTTGGCCGCGACACTCAAACTCAGCACCATCGCCGCCACAAACGCGAGCGAGCCGCCGACTTTCAGTAAAGATCTAAAACTGAATCGCATGTCTATCTCCTCTAAGTGAATTCGTTGGTAGTTCGTACTAGCAGCGGATAAGACGAGCAGTCAGCAGGTCTCGCTAGACCTGCTGCAAAAAACTGGTTTGGTCTCCCGTCTGTCCTCATAGCCGCTGATGAAGAGGAGAGAAATTCATTGTACGCAAAATGGCGCTGCAAACTATGTTCCTCGATGTCGTGGTAAACATCAGAAGGAAGCCTTTTTCGGAACAAAGGCAATATCATTGAGAACATCGTTTCATCAGCTCATACAGCTAACGAGGTAATTCTTAGCACTGTTTAGAAACAGACAAGGTCTGGCTTTGCTGCTGTCTGATAGCAGACACGGCACTATCCCCCAACGCGAGAGTTACGAGCATTTAGAATGGAATCTCGCAACCTCACGGTGGGTCTTTTCTTAAAGAAAGCTCACGCTCTCGGTGGAGCGAAAATTGCTGCCTGGTAATGCTGTGATGACGAATGTTGAAACACTCTCTGTTGCACGGAGGCCATTTTCCGAACGTCGATCAGAATTGTGCGATCTTTCCGATTACGAGTTGGCTCAAATGTCTGGCCAGGGCGACATGGAGGCTTTCGCGCAACTCTATCAACGTCACAACCGTCGCGTTTATTCGGTGTGCCTGCGGATGAGCAGCAACGCGGCAGAAGCTGAGGATCTGGCGCAGGACGTTTTCATTCAACTCTTTCGCAAAATCGGCAGCTTCCGTGGTGAATCGGCATTTACGACGTGGCTGCATCGCCTGACGGTCAATCAGGTGTTGATGCATTTCCGCAAGCGAACCGTGCGGAGGGAACGGACCAGTGAGAGCGATGACCTGCCAGAGCAAATTACACTCGGCACTGGTAACCCGCGGCAGATGCCAGTGCTTGATCGCATTGGGTTGGATCGCGCAATCGCTCAATTACCACGCGGCTATCGCACGGTGTTCGTGCTCCACGATGTCGAGGGATACGAACATGAAGAGATCGCTAGAATGCTGGATCGTTCGGTAGGAACCTCGAAGTCGCAATTACATAAGGCGCGCATGAAATTGCGAGGGTTGCTCAAACAGCGAGGCTGATTATGGACGTTATGAAACGGAGGAGTGTATCCAGTTGGTGAAACAGATCGCGGTGATAATTGGCTGACTGGGAGGCGCAGTAGTTGCTTGGCTGGACTAGGACCGTGGAGATTTAGCAAATGGAAACCCTGAACTAATGAGTCCCCAACCGATGCCGAAGTTCGATATGGATAGAAGCAGAGAATTGTTTTTCAAGTGTCCTGTTGGCGGATTCGCTTCGCTTAGTCCCGGCATTTGCCCAAAGTGTAAGGCGCAGCTCGTCGCGGTTTCGGTTACAGATTCGTCCGCAGCTACAGGGCGCGGTCGTAGATCGCAATCAGGACCGACGAAGCTCGAAGCGATGAAGGCGAGTTAGAACCGTCTGTTAACGCACAGGTCGCTGTCTGCAAACAGACAATTTTGGACGAAGGCGCATAGGGAATTCCTCAAGTATTCAACAGTCGCCGCACTCTGTCGAGAAGCTTTGGCCTTAAGGTTTTGGGCACGACGATTGCGCTGCAAACCATTTCAATGTTCCGCAAATGGTTGTCTTAGTGTGCTTGAACGAATTGAGCCGAGATATTGCCGTGATGTTCCCATAGGAGCTTTAGATATGAATCAGATGTCTGGAAAAAGATTGAGTGGTCTAACAGTGCTGGTCGGGATCTTAACACTCGTTTTCTCACCAGCTTCAGTCTTCGCGCATGGTGGTGAGGATCATGGCGACCAAAAACCGCAAACGGTCTCTCCGGGCACGAACATGATCGTACATGTCGCGCGAGCCGGTGATTTTGAGCTTGTGATCAAGCACGCGCCGATAGAGCCGGACAAGGAAATGGTAGCGCGAGTGTTTGTGAGTCGTTTTGCAAACAACGAACCGGTTAGCGGCGCGAAAGCGATCGTTACTCTCACGAGCGATGGCGGCGCGCCGGTCGAGTTGACGGCTGCTGCCGGTGCAACGCCCGGCATGTATGAAGTGAAGCTGCCGCCATTGCCAAAGGGACAATACAAACTGGCCGCGCGGATTGACTCAAACGGAGAGACAAAAACGGCGACTTTGAGTGCGCTTGAGGTGGCGCCCCAACCCGTTACGGCAACCGGCGCGGTCGCAACGTGGGCGCGTACAGCTTTGATCGTTATGGGAGTGTTTGTTTTCCTGAGCATCATCGGGTTCTTGGGGGTGGTCATTTACAGATCATCGCGGGCATCGCGCCGTGAACACATTGAGGGGGAGACGGCCGCAGCCTAAGCGTTTGGGCCGAATCGGCCACAGAGCGTATTGCCTGCCAACGGATCATGACCCAGTTAACGAATTTGATTCGGCGCCGCTCGCGCGCGATTGTGGTAGTGGCGCTGTTTGCGTCATTTGCGCAGGCGCAAACACCACCACAGGGACCACCAAGGGAGAACTTGTCGCCGGCGCAAACGCCGACTCCACCGCAACCGGGAACGGTGCGGCCAACAACCATGACTACTGGTGTTCCGCCGGTTCAGCTTTCGTCTAGTCAATACATAGATCCCGCAGGCCGGACGGTGGAGCAATTGTTCGAAGCCGGCTTCACTCGGCGGGCCGATTTACTGGCTGCGCGCCAAAGACTGTCGATTGCGCGAGGGCGTTTGCTGCAGGCGGGATTGAGACCGAACCCGGTGCTCGATTCTGAATACACTTCAGCGCGCATTCTCGGTGGTCAAAACGAGGGAGATTTTTCCGTTGGGGTGTCCCAGCTTTTTGAGACTGGAGGCAAAAGAAGCAAGCGCGTGACCGTAGCACGCCTCGAGCTGGCCCAGGTTCAGGCCGAAGTGCGCTCATTGGAGCGACAATTTGCCGCCGACCTCCGCGCGGCCTATGCGCGGGCCCTGGCGGCGGCGAGGCAGCTCGATACGGAGGAGAAACTAATTGCTGCGAACGAGGAAATCGTCCGAGTCACGACGGCGCGTTTGAATGAAGGAGACGTGGCGCCCCTGGACCTGAATCTCGTTCGGGTCGAGACCGATCGCTTGCGAGCGCAAACAGCGCGGACGCGAGCTGACTTGGAAGGTCAACTGATCTCGATTCGGACGTTCGCTGGCTTCGAGGTAACTGAGCCTCTGCGAATTGCTCCGCTGCCGGAGAAGCCGCCGCGACTTGATCTTTCGCTTCCCGAAGCTACCGACATGGCCCTACGCGAACGCGCTGATTTGCAGGCCGCGCGGTTAGGCGAAGAGGTTGGCAGCGCGCGCATTCAGCTGGCTCAGGCCCAGGCCGTTCCGAATTTAGCTTTAACGTCGAGATACTCTATTAGACGTGACATTTTTGACGACACGCCGGTTGGAATCCTGAGGGACAAAGATCGACTTCTTACTTTTGGGGTTTCGGTAGATATTCCGGTCTTTAATCGGAATCAGGGAGAGATAGCTTCGGCCGCAGGCGAGAAGACCCAGGCCCAGCGACAGAGAGAGTTCCTCGAGGCGACCATTAAGCGTGACGTGGCGTTGGCGTATCGACGTTACCGCGCTGCGTCGGAAGCCCTGGTGCTCTACGCGACTCAAATCATACCCACGGCGGAGAAGAACGTGCAGGCTGTCCGTGCTGCCTACAATGCGGGCGAGTTTTCGGTATTCGATGTGATTGCCGAGCAACGTCGCTTGATTGAGAATGAGACTGCCTATAACGAATCGCTTGGGGAGTATTACACGTCGCTCGCAGAACTTGAGCGCGCTCTTGGGATCACCTTGCCGCCGTCGGCTTTTGCGCCGGGCACGATCACGGTTATTCCCGACATTGAGCGGCTTACTGGTGGCAAGCTCGTGCAGTCGATAAAGTCGACGATCTTGATGGACCAACCGGCGGCCAACGGAGGCAAGTTGCCACTATCAGGGCCGCCGAGCACGAACTCACAGGTGGAGAGGACAGTTCCACAAAATTAGTCAACCCAGAAACAGGAGACATTCGCGATCATGAGAAGACTCTTAACATTGCTTCTGGCCAGTTCACTTGCAGGTTTTGCAGCGGCATGTGCGACGTCAGAGAACACGAATACCGCACCTGCGACAAGCACCGCTAATACGGCGCCGAAGCCGGCTGCAAAGGATGATGTGCCACCAAGCGTGCATGCCGCCTTTCCCGACGCCCAGTCGATAACCAAAGATCACAAGGATTTGACTCCGGCCCAGATTGCGGAGATCGAAAAGGAAGCTGGTAGTAAGCCGCCTGATACGGATCACCATGCATACCTTGCCTTTGCGACCAGCGGCGGCGCACGCAAACAGATCGGTGCTGCAAGCGAGATCGAAGTTAACGGCAAGCACGTGGTGATTGTGTACGAGAGCCGCAATGGTTTGCCATACATCAAGGAAGTCCGCACTGACGGTGTGGCGCCGGCTTTTTTGGATCAGTTCAAAGGCAAGGGCCACGACGACAAATACCAAATTGGTCAGGACCTGAAGGCGCAGGGAGTTGATGACGCGAGCGCAAAAGCGATCGCTACGGCGATACATGTCGACGTCATGACAATGCAGGCGTTATACGGAGCTTCGCACACTCATTGAAATATTGAAATGAAGATGATGAAGAGAAAAGATGTTAGTTCTTATTTGATGGAGGCTCGGCGAAGTCGAGGACGGCCATGGCTTCAGCGCCTTATCCCTATGCTCTCAACGTTGGCGCTGTTGATGACGTTGTTCACACCGCTGCTGCGTCCGGCACTGGCGCATGAAGAAGATGAAAAGAAGCCGGCAACGGCAACCAAGGCCGGCGCGGGTCCCATTCGCACCGCCGATCGCAACGTCCAAACATCCGAAGGGCAGTTTCGTGTGCATCTGCGGCAGTCGCCGGCGGACCCGCGTTCGGGCGAGGAAGTGCAACTGGCAGCCGATCTCTCGGAGCAAGTCGAAGGAGGATTCGGCGGTGGCCTGCAGGCTATCGAAGGCGCAAAAGTCACGGCGCGAATTACCACTGCCGCGGGCCAGTCAATCACCGGCCCCTTGGCAACTCACGCTGAAGGATCCGGCTCCTACGGGTTGCACTACGCCTTCCGCAATGGCGGCGAATACAAGGTCGTCTTCGATGTTGTGACCAGTGATAACCGGCAGTTCAGTGCCGATTTTCCCGTGAGCGTGGTGACTGCGCCTGTTAATTGGCTCTTCTGGCTCCTTCTGGGAATCATAACCATTTTGTCCGCTAGCGCGATTTTCGGTTACTACGGCTCCTGGCGGAGGCGCGATAGGGTTCCCATCAGAGTTGCAGCACGTAAGACTTTGCCAGTCGCAGCGGCTGCTTTGGTTTTCTTTGTGGTTACAACAGTCGCTCTCGCGTACTTCCAGCCTCCTCGCGAAACTAGAACCATCGCGAACTTGCCCCCTGCGGGAACTGAATCTCAAACGTCGGGTGAAGCGACCGCGGCGGGCGATCCCTCATTGGGCGGCTCTGGAGCTGTGATCACGATCTCAAAAGAATCGCAGTCACTTTTTGGCATTCGCACAGCATTGATCGAACAACGTCAAATCGTCAGCGGCTTGAAAGTGACCGGAGTCGCCAAAGCAAAACCAAACGCGCAATCTATTATTTCGCCCCCAGTCTCAGGCCGGGTCTTTCTTAATGGAAACATCACAGTGGGAACCGCAGTTGGGAAGGGTCAACGAATAGGAACCCTCGAACAGGTTATCGGAGCGCCCGAAGAGGCGAGTCTTGAAGCGACGCGAACCGGGCTGCGCACGGCGGCTCTCGAACAACAGGCAAAACAGGCGGAGCAACTTGCGAATGCGCAGCAGGCTCGAGCGCGACTGGCCCAGGCGGAGCGCGAATTACGCCGCGCCAGCAATCTCGTTGAGATTGGAGCAGCCCCCAAAAAGCGCGTTGAAGAAGCACAAACGGCGGTGCAAATAGCAAAGCAGGAAGTAGACGCCGCGGAAAAACAGGCGCGCGTTGCTGCACAGCAAGTGACTTTGTCTACCGAGTCTGTAAAACGGGTTAACCCGGTGCGGACCTTCCCCTTGCTTGCACCCGTTACTGGCCTGGTAAGTGAGTTAAAGGCGACTACCGGACAACAAGTGGAAGCAGGCGCTGACCTTCTTCATATCGTTAACCTGACGACGGTCTTTCTGGAGGCGAAAGTATTCGAGAAGGATCTGTCGACAGTCCGAGATTCGCGCCGCGCTGCGTACACGGCGACGGGAATTCCCGGGGAGGTCTATCACATTGGCGAAGGCGGGGACGGAAAGCTAGTCACGATCGGGCAAACCGTCGATCCCGAGACGCGTACCGTCTCCGTGATCTACGAAGTGCCTAATCCGCTGAATCGACTGCGCGACGGTATGTTCGTCGAGATTACCGTCGATACAACTGGAGGTGAGTCGGTTCTCAGCGCACCCAAAACAGCGGTAGTTACCGAGCAAGGCAAAACCTTCGTTTACGTTTTCAAGGGTGGTGAGCAATTCGAGAAACGAATTGTGGTGCTCGGCTCCGAAGGACAAGACTTCTACGAAATCAAACAGGGATTGAAAGAAGGCGAGCGAGTCGTCGTTGAAGGAATCTATCAACTGCGCTCGACTCAACCTGCAGCCTAAAACATTTGGAGAATCGTTGGTGATGAAGATTAGTCGGGGAGTTAAGGTTTCAGCGTTAATCAGTGGAATGTCGCTGTTGTCACTTGCGCTTGCGTGCGCAACGACAACTTTGCCTTCAACTGACGACCGCTCGCTAGTATCTCAATGATGCACCGAGAAGACCGCTTGGCATGGCGGGCGCGAAGCGGTCAGCACGCGGACACTGGCCTGAAGGGGAGAGCGGGTCAGTGTCTGCGGAGCTTCGACTTGATAGATGGACCAGTGCCGTGAGGTAACCCCTATCTTAGCTTGCGTCAGGGTCGAGGGAGATTTGAAAAAGATCGAAGTAACTTTATGATGAACGCAATCATTCGTTGGTCGCTCCAG
>DATENS010000098.1:0-8775 GCA_035274925.1 Pyrinomonadaceae bacterium
GACCAAAAAAAGAGGCGGGCACTGGCCCGCCTCTAACTTTTTCAACTACTTGCCGTACCGGTTAGTACAAATTGAAGTTGTATTCCAGCTGCATCCACATCGAAACCGGATGACCATCCTTCTGAGCCGGAACGAAACGAATCTGCTTCGCGGCCGCAATGGCTCGCTCAGTCAGACCGTCCGGTAAGCCGCGAATCGTCGAGATGTTCATTACTGAACCGCTGGAGGAAAAGACTGCTCGCAAAACGACGGTCCCGGTAATCTGGTTCTTGCGCGCGGATTCCGTGTATTGCGGCTCGGGCTTGGACAGGACGCGCGCGCGACTGGTGACCTCGCCACTCTTGAATATCCGGTTGTAATCAGTTCCGCCGCCGCCGCCGCCAGGGCCACCGCCGCCTTCGCGTCGCGGACCGCCGCCGGTGTTGCCACCTTCACCCGGGCCATAACCACCGCCCGAACCAGGTCCCACGCCGCCGCCGGTACCACTCCCGATACCATTGCCGGTGCCAGGGCCTGAAGATGGAGTCGTCGATTTCGATTTCGGATCGCCGTATTGCAGGTTCCTCGTGTCGGGCGGGAACAGCACCGGATCAGCATCGAGCGTTGCCGGCATTGGCAGTGATGGATTCTTAATCACTGGCGGATGGGGATCCGGAGCAACCACCTGCGGAATCGTTAATGAAGCCTGCGGAAGTTTGCCCGCCGAAGCCGGGTTCTGTTCTTCACGGCCACCGCCGCCACCGCCGCCGGGCTTAATCTTTTCAGCCTTGCTGCCACCGCCGCTGCCTTTGGCCATGCCCGCGTTACCTTCGTCAGGCGTGGGCTGCTCAGGCGGGATGTCGGTAATCATCTGGGTCAGCTCGACCTGTTCCTCCTCCTCTTTGGCTGCGGCTGCGGCCCGGTGACGCATGTCGAGAAACAGCGCGCCTCCGACGATCAGGAACACCACCGCAAAGGCGGCAATGATGCCTGAGAGCACGTTGCGGGAATCAGAGGGGCGCGCACCCATTACTGCCGCGCCGCGGTCCCGGCTCAACCACGTCGCAAATACCGCGAGTAAGCCAACAAAACCAATAACTGCAATGACGATGATGGTGCGGCGTGAAGGGCCGCCACTCTGCGTCCGATCCAGTAAGAAAATCGCGCCGACCATAACGGCCATCGCCACGACCGAAAGCAGAGTTGCAATCATGACATCGCGGCTGCCAAAGAACCCGCCGGCCATCTTGCCGTAACCCTGAATCGAGCGTTTTACAAAACCGAATGGATCGCGTTTGAATTCCGGCCAGGTCAGTTGATAGTTGTGCGCCACATTGCCCAACTCGCCGGCAAGTCGCGAAGCCAAACCAGTGTCTTCCAGAATCGTGAGGTGATATTCGCCGATATTTCCGCTTGCAGCCGCAGCGTAATCCCGGCCAATCGGGGTCGGGGGAGCCTCAGGCCGCGGCGGGGCCGCCGTTACTGTTTCGACCGGCGCCACGGGTTCCGGTGGCGGGGCCGACACGCTGGGGGCGGCGCTCAAGGGGGTTCCGTCAACGGGACAGAAACTGAACCTGTCAGCGAATTCTTCCTGGCAAGTATTACAAAATTTCATCTTTACTACCTCGCTATCCCGCTGGGGATGAAATACCGAATCGGACGCGGCCGGACTGCTCATGCTTTGTTGATAAGCAGCCGCCACACGGTTGTCCAACGATCGGGGAGCGGAGGGAACATTCCACTGCCGGAGCAGATCCCGCAGCTCCTCGTCCTGCATGAACTTGGCGTCAAAATCACTCATTTCCAAACTCCGTCGCTCATGCAGGCTTGCCGGCGACCTCACGCCCGTCTCAATTTACCAGCTTCACGTCCGATTCGGAAATACCGATCGAGCCTGACGCGCAGCTTCTCACGAGCGCGAAATAAACGTGCTTTCACCGTATTCGAGTCCGCGCCGACTACCGCGGCAATCTCGGCCAGTGAAAGCCCTTCATATTCAAAAAGCACGAGCGCTTCTCGTTGTAACGGCGGCAAACTGGCTATTGCCTGTTCAACTTCGGAAGCAAGCTCATTCTGCAAAACGTGGGTGATTGGGCTATGCCGTTCCCCCACTTGCGGCGCGTCCGCCACTTCATCGATCCCGGTTTCGCGCGCCGAACTGTGATAGCGCTTGGACACCAGGTTTCTCGCAGCCCCATAGATATATGTACGTAGCGACGCGCGGGCCGGATCGAAGCGACGCGGTTCTTTTATCAAACTGAGGAAGCAGTCATGCGCGACGTCTTCGGCAGCTTCCGCCGATCCCAGCAAACGATAGGCGAATCGAAAGATCGGATCGCGGTAACGCTCATACAGGATCTGAAA
Source organism: Pyrinomonadaceae bacterium (assembly GCA_035274925.1). Taxonomy (GTDB): domain Bacteria; phylum Acidobacteriota; class Blastocatellia; order Pyrinomonadales; family Pyrinomonadaceae; genus UBA11740. The sequence goes on from DATENS010000098.1 coordinate 2,344, forward strand.
CGCATTTCCGTCGCCGTTTGCTGCCTCAGAAAGCAGCTTTTCGTCTGTCACCTGGTTCGCCAATCAGAGCGCTCGATCCTGCAGGAAGCATTCTTCCTACTGTTTAATTACTACTAATCGCCCGGAAGTTACGAAAATTTTAGGGTCTGCCCGGAAATCTTTCTCGACGCCTGCAGATTATACTATCGTCCGCCACGCCTTGAGCACACGGAATTGAGCGCTCAGACCCCTCTCGGCACGGGGTTTTGATGCGATTTAAGACACTCAGGTTGACGCGTTTCTGTGCGGCATCTAAACTCTTTTTCGTCGCATCCCAGAGCGCTGCTGGAACGTTCCAGGACCAAATAATCGGTTCATGTCGGTGGTCTCTTGCTTCAAATGCTGAAAAAGTTAGCCAATCTGCCCGCGATCCTGTGCGCGCTGGCGCTCGCTCTTGTTTTCGCCCTCGGTTCGGCCCATGCGGGCCGAGCACAAACTGCGCCCGAGCCGGAGAGAGAGACTCTCTTGAATGGGCTCAAAATCCTGTATTGGCCCCAACCCGGCAATTCCAACGTTTTGTTACGGCTCAGAATTCACAGCGGCGCTGCATTCGACCTGGCGGACAAGGGCGGCATGATGGCCTTGCTGGGCGATGCGCTGTTTCCGGACGCTGCCACCCGCGAATACGTGACGGATGAATTGGGCGGTCGTTTAGAAGTAACGACCAGCCATGACGCAATCGACGTCACGATTTCGGGTAAGGCCAGCGAGTTGGAACGCATGATCGACCTGTTGCGTGGGGCCGTCCTCACGACCCAGTTGGGCGCTGAAAATGTAGCCACTCTTCGCAACGCGCGAATCAAACTCTTGTCCGACAAGCCGGCCACCTCGGCCGAGATGGCAGACGCGGCCATCGCCGCCCGTTTGTTCGGCACATTTCCGTATGGCCATCTAGCCGGGGGAACACCTGCCAGTGTGGCCAAGCTCGAACGCGCCGATCTCATGCTGGGCCGGGAACGGTTTCTAAATGCCGACAATGCAACATTGGCAGTAGCCGGAGGAGTAGAAAAGCCGCGCGTGATGCGCGCACTCCGCCAACTGCTCGGACCGTGGGCAAAATCCGAGCGAAGCATTCCCGCAACGTTTAGGCAGCCGGCGGCGCCCGATGCAAGAGTGCTCGTGCTTAACAACCCGACCGACAGCGACGCTGAAGTTCGACTGGCCGTGCGGGGCCTGACCCGAGCAGACAATGACACTGTAGCGGCTACCTTGCTCGCGCGAATTGTTCGGGATCGCTGGCTAAAAGCCCTTCCCCAATTGTCGTCAGTTAATATCCGGCACGAAACTCATGTCCTGCCTGGCATGTTTGTGCTGAGCGCCTCGACCCCGACTGAGCTAGCCTCAAAGGCCGTTTCGATAGCGCAGGAAATCGTCCGTTCAATTGCGCTGACCGGACCTTCGGCGACCGAGCTGGAAAGCGCTCGATACTGGACGCAATCCACAATAACTGATCCGATTGAGGCATGGCTGGATGTCGATACTTTCAAATCGCCGCGGCCGGACACAATTCCGACACTGTCGCGCAGCGTGACACCAGGTGATATTCAACGTGTGGCCGCCCGGCTCTTCAAAGACGCTCCGGTGGCGACCGTAGTCGTCGGTAATTACGACCAATTGAAAGCAGCGTTCGCGGGAAAGATGGAATCCGGCACTATCGCGCCGGGGTCCAAGGTTTCCGATCCTGCTATGCCAACTAAGAAACCCTGACCGTTTTACAAACCTATCGCAAGCCGCTTGCAACCATTGCCCTGAAGCCATGGGCTTAACTGATCCTGCGAACAATTTACCTGAAGATCACGCTCGGCGGGTGCGCGAAATGTTCGCGAGAATCGCCCCGAGATACGATCTCCTGAACCATCTGCTGTCGGGCAATATAGACAAACGCTGGCGACGGAAGACAATCAGGAAATTGAGCCCGCTGATTCCGCCAAAATCCAGGGTACTAGACGTGGCGTGTGGAACCGGCGATTTGAGCATCGAGATCTTTGAAGATACCGGGGCCGAAGTTGTGGGATTGGATTTCTGCCGGCCGATGTTGGAATTAGCCAGGCAGAAAACGCAACGTATTGATTTCGTCGAAGGCGATGCGTTGGGACTTCCCTTCGCCGACCAGACGTTTGACGCGGTCACGATCGGTTTCGGCCTGCGAAACCTTGCCAACGTTGAATCCGGCTTGAACGAGCTGCGGCGAGTGCTCAGGCCCGGAGGAAGGGCTGCGATTCTTGAGTTTTCGCAACCCACGGGTCGAGGCTTTCGCGCCCTGGTGAGTTTTTATTACGCACGTGTGCTGCCGCGGTTAGGCGGCATGCTAAGCGGCTCGCGCAGCGCATACGAGTATTTGCCTGATTCCATCTCGCGTTTTCCGGATCAGGAGCGATTGGCTGAGTTGATGCGCGGCGCCGGATTTGACGAAGTGAGCTTTGAGAACCTGACCGGCGGGATTGCCGCGTTGCATACCGGCCGGCGTGCGTAAGAGGACAAACTAAGGGTTTGTCTTACACGAGATTGGTTGAGCCCACGAGGGCGTTCAACCAAAACAACGTAGTCCGTGGGGCTTGCTAAGTTGGTTCGGGTGCGGTTGTCGGGGCCGTGCCAGTTTTAACGACGCAAGTCCCAGCCGGGCTACGTTCGTTTTTGCGCCGCACAAAATCCATCGAAAAACCTCTCGAAGACCCTCAACCTAAAAAGATGGCACACTTCGGCAAGTCAAAGACTTGCCGCGCATCGGAGTGGCCGAGCCATTTGCAAGGATACTTTGGCTAACGGGACGGTACTGTAGCGGGTGCTAAAACTTATCCTGCGCTTCTCAATTCTGCTATCATCCGCCTCGTTCGGGATATCCTCGAAAAAATTTCGCGTTGTTTCTTTGATGAAGCACAAACTGTTTGGAGTGCTGCGCCGCATTGGCTTCCTGGTGCTGGTGGTGTGGACTGTCGTTTCGCTGGTTACGTTGCTGATTGAACTCGTGCCCGGCGATCCAGCCGTCGCTGTCCTCGGCGACCAGGCCACTCCCGAACAGTTAGCGCAGTTTCGAGCCAAGCACGGGCTGGACCGGCCGGCATTCTTTTTTGGGATACCGGCTGATGCAAATGGCCGTCGAAGTTTTCGCTGGTACGGCCTTGATAACAGGTACCGTGACTACTGGGTGGCAATTCTGCACGGGGATCTGGGAAAGTCCTTCCGCACCGACCAGCCGGTGAAAGATCTAATCCTTCAGCGCTATCCGGCGACCATTGAATTGGCCGTTGTCGCGATGATAGTGGCCGTTTGCATCGCGATTCCCCTCGGCGTAATAGCCGGAAAGAATCGCGGCACTCTACTCGACAACGGCCTCTCAGTCGTCGCGCTGGTCGGGATAAGTCTGCCCAGCTTTGTGATCGGGCCGATGCTTGTCTATCTCTTCGCCGTGAAGCTCGGCTGGCTGGCGCCCTCGGGCCGCTTTGACTGGAGCGATATTATTCTTCCTGCTTTCACGCTGGGTGCAGCGCTTTCGGCGATTCTCACCCGCATGGTGCGTTCGTCGGTAATTGAAGAACTGGGTGAAAACTATGTGCGCACCGCGCGGGCAAAGGGACTCAGCGAGCGCACCGTTGTTTACAAGCACGTGTTGAAGAACGGACTGATTCCGGTAGTTACCGTGCTCGGGTTACAGCTCGGCGTACTCCTGGCGGGTGCGATCATTACCGAAAAGATTTTTGGTTGGCCCGGCCTGGGCCTGCTGCTGGTCGAAGACGGAATAGCCAAGCGCGATTACAGCATCGTGCAGGGGTGCGTGCTGGCCATCAGCACTACCTATATCATCGCGAACACGCTGACGGATCTGCTCTACCGTTTTCTGGATCCGCGGATAAGAGTTTCATGAGGTACGACAAGCTGCGAGCTTGTCGGTAGACTTTCGCACAAATCACATGAGTCGACTGGGAATCATTGGCCTCGTAATCGTCGCCTTCTTTGTGCTGGCGGCCTTATTCGCGGATTTGATTGCGACGCATGATGTGGGCGCCACAAATCTATCGATGCGATACATCGGGCCGACGGTCCAGCACTGGTTTGGGACCGATTCAACCGGGCGCGATATCTTTTCGCGCGTCGTGTTTGGCGCGCGGATTTCGCTCGAGGTAGGAATCGTGGTTGTTTCGGTCTCGGTTCTGATTGGCACGTTCATTGGGGTCATCGCCGGATACTATGGCGGCTGGGTTGATCGATTTCTGTCGGGCTATCTCTTCAATGTGTTCCTGGCGTTCCCCGGGTTGTTGCTCGCCATTGCCGTTGTGGCCTTTCTGGGCGCCGGACTGGGCAAGCTAATCTTTGCATTGTGCGTCATCGGCTGGGTGGGTTACGCGCGGCTGATTCGCGCCCAGGTCTTGAAAGTCCGCGAGTATGATTTCGTTCAGGCGGCACGGGCCCTGGGCGCCGGCGATCTGCGCATCATGGCTATTCATATTCTGCCTAACGCGATTCAGCCGTTGATTGTGCAGGCCAGCCTGGGCATGGCCGGTGCGGTCCTTTCCGAAGCTTCGCTTTCCTTTCTCGGTCTTGGCGTGCCACCGCCGGCGCCGTCGTGGGGCGTGATGATCGAAGAAGCCCGCGACCTCTCGACGCTGCAAGCCGCGCCGCACGCATTGATCTTTCCCGGGCTGGCAATAGCTCTCACGGTTTTAGCGTTTAATTTTATCGGCGATGGCCTGCGCGAATACCTCGATCCGCGTCAACGCCGGCGTTAACAATCCTAAACATGATCACTCGGGAACAATCCTCCGCTGAATCCTCGAGCACGGCTCTGTCAATCGATCACATCTCCAAAACTTATCCGGTGCCGTTTCTTCGTCTGAAGAAAATGTTCGGCCGCAAATTCAAACCGCCGGTCGAGGCAGTGCGCGACGTTTCGTTCGATGTCGGCGAAGGTGAGATTTTTGGATTGATTGGGCCAAACGGAGCCGGCAAGACGACTTTGACGAAGATGATCGCGACGCTGATCCAGCCGACGGCGGGCCAGGTCACGGTAAAGGGTTATGACAGCGTGCGCGATGACCAGGAAGTAAGGAGCAACGTCGGGTTGGCCGGGGCCGAAGAAAGAAGTTTTTACTGGCGGCTGACGGCAGAACAGAACCTGCTCTTCTTTGCGAGGCTGTACGGGCTCAGTGGCTCTCGCGCGAGAAAACGCATAGCCGAACTTTTGGAGTTGCTGCAAATGAGCGACCTCTCGCGCCGTCGCTTTGCCGAGCTCTCAACCGGAAACAAGCAACGTTTGTCAGTCGCGCGCGCAATGCTCTCAAACCCGCCGATTCTGTTGCTTGACGAGCCGACGCGCTCGCTCGATCCAATCGCCGCCGCACGAATGCGCGCCACCATCAAATCGCTCACCCAGCCTTCAGGATCGGACGCGCGGGCCACGCCGGTTACCGTGTTCCTGACTTCTCACAATCTGGCCGAAGTCGAGCAGTTGTGCGACCGAGTCGCTATTATCAGCCGCGGGGAAATTCGCGCGCTGGATACGCCGCAGAAACTCAGGGCAACGCACACCGACAGCGAACAAGTCTCTATCACCTTCACTGCGCCTGATGCCATGGAAGTTGAGCGCGCGCTTCGCGCCGCCTTCAGCATTCACTCGCTTACGCTTGAACGAAGCACTTCACCGGACGCCTGGGTCGTCGGTTTTTCGCGAAAAGTTGAGGACGATGTTCTGAACAGTGTCCTGCGAGTGTTACAGCAAAGCGGTTGCGTGATTCGCGACATTGCTTCCGAGCGCGCAACTTTGCTCGATGTCCTCGAAAGTTACGAGGCCAAAGCAGCGGATGGCAAGGAGGAGGGCAAATGAATCCCCTGCTTTTTCTCCGTCGCGTGTGGGCGTTTGTGGCGCGTGACTGGCGGCTGGAACTCAGCTATCGGATGCAGTTCTTTCTGCGCGTAATCTCAATTCTGATCGTCGTCACCACTCTGTTCTTCATTTCCAAGATCTTCACCGGTTTTACCGATCCGCGCTTCTCTCAGTGGCGCGATCCGCTGGCCGCCTGGCTGACTGGCCTGGCGGTGCTGAACTATTTCATGACCGGCTTCTCAAGTCTGGCTAATGCCATCAGGCAGGAACAGGTACAAGGCACTTTGGAAAGCGTCCTGATGACTCCCATTAGCGTACCAACCGTGATTGTAGCGAGCTCAGCCTGGGATTTTGTCCAGGCTACTTTCTTTTCTTCGCTCTACCTGCTGTTCGGCTGGTTATTCTTTAACGTCCACTACCAGGGAAATTTTCTGCTGGCTCTGGCGTTTCTGCTGCTGACTACAGTCGTGCTGTCATGTCTCGGCATTCTGTCCGCGAGCTTCGCGATGGTCTTCAAGCGCGGCGATCCGTTCGGCATCTTTCTCGGCGCCGGATCGGCTTTGTTCTCCGGTGTC
>DATENS010000099.1:0-3790 GCA_035274925.1 Pyrinomonadaceae bacterium
TGAGACCTGAAACTTTGAACTTGAAACTTGAGACCTGAGGCCTATCTTCACAGCAAACGCGCGCGAATCTTTGCTAACAACTCTTTCGCTTCCTGCGGCGAGAGCTTATCGGTTTCGATAGCCAGCAATTCTTCCACAATCTTTTGATTTGCAAGATCGAACAACGAAGCTTGAGCTGCTGCTTTACGCCGGCCGGCTCGGCGCGAAGCAACGTCGAGTGCGGTTGAGTGCGAACTACCTGAGCGTATTTCGGAATCACTAGCGCTGGCGCCTTGTGCAAAAGCGCGCGCTTCACTTTCTGGCTCAACTGTACGTTCGTCTTCGTCCGCGAAAACGTCAAACTCGTAGCGTTCCAGGCGCGCCAGCACTTCGCGCGCATTGTCGAGCACCGCCGGTGGCAATCCCGCCAAACGCGCCACCTGAATTCCATATGATTTCGAAGCGCGCCCACGCTCGAGCCGATGCAGGAACACCACTTCACCCTCGCGCTCGGTCGCAGTGATTTGGTAGTTCTGCGCTCCCGGCAGCCGCTCGGCAAGTTCGGTCAGCTCGTGATAGTGCGTAGCAAACAAAGTCTTCCCTGCATGCTCGGGCGAGTCATGCAAATATTCAGCGACGGCCCACGCTATCGATAAACCATCGAAAGTTGCGGTGCCGCGGCCAATTTCATCCAACAACACCAGCGAACGCGGCGTCGCACTGTGCAGAATCGCCGCCGTCTCAGTCATCTCCACCATGAACGTCGAACGGCCGCGCGCCAAGTCGTCCGACGCGCCGACCCTGGTCCATACGCGATCCAGCAAGGGCAGCCGCGCTTTCTCGGCCGGAACAAAACTGCCCATTTGAGCCAAAATGCTGATAATCGCCGTTTGTCGCAGCACCGTGCTCTTACCGCCCATGTTTGGGCCGGTAATGATCAGCAAGCGATCAGTTGAATTGTTTAAATAGACGCTATTCGGAATGAAGGGTTGGTCATTGAAGACTTCGATCACCGGGTGCCGCCCCTGGATGATTTCGATTTCGTCGCCCTCATGGACCACAGGCCGAACGTAACGATTGCGCGCCGCGGTTTCCGCCAGCGAGCCGAGCGCATCCAACGCCGCCAGCGCGCGCGCCGTGCCCTGAATCCGTTTTGTTTCCGCCGACACTTGCCGGCACACCTCATTGAAGAGCTCTGTTTCGAGCTGGCCGATTCGTTCTTCGGCGCCTAAAACTTTCTTTTCCCATTCACGCAACTCGGGCGTCGTGTAACGCTCGGCATTCGTTAGAGTCTGGCGGCGTTCATAGCCTTCGGGAACGCGCGCTACGTTTCCCTTCGAGACTTCAATAAAGTAGCCAAATACGTTGTTGAACTTGATGCGCAGATTGGCTATACCGCTGCGCTCGCGTTCGGATGCCTCGAGCGTCGCGATGATCTGCTTCGCGTTGCGGCTGAGCGATCGTAGTTCGTCAAGTTCAGTTGAGTAGCCATCGCGAATTGCATCGCCGTCGCTGATTCGTGCTGGCGGTTCGTCGCTCAAGGCGCGCGCGAGCAGCGCAGTGATCTCGGGAACGTCATCTGCGTGCTCAGTTAAAACCTGGATAAGCGATGATGACATCGCAGACAGACTCTCGCGTACCGCCGGCACCTGGTTCAACGAGCGGAGTATCGCGTTCAAGTCTCGCGGGGTTGCCGATCCCAAACTGATGCGGCCGATCAGTCGTTCGAGATCCGAAACGTCTTTCAAAAGCGATCGCAGTTTGTCTCTATTAATTTGTGAAGCAATTAGATCCTGGACCGCCGCCAGTCGCGCTTCCACCTCACCGCGTTTGATACAAGGCCGCAGTAACCACGAGCGCAACAGGCGCGCGCCCATTCCAGTTACAGTTTGATCGATAACCGACAACAGCGTGCGCCCGCCGCCGGCTAACGCTTCGACCAGCTCGAGATTGCGCACTGTGATTTGATCAAGGACGAGATGGTCCTGCGGTTCGAAATACGTCAGACCGGTGATGTGATTGGCCGCTGCGCGCTGCGTCTCCTGCGCGTACCGCAGGCAAGCGCCGGCAGCACGAATTGCCTCGGCTTTCTTCTCAACGCCGAAGCCGGCGAGCGTATGAACGCCGAAATGTTTAAGTAGCAACTGTTCACAATCGCCGGTTTGCCACAGCCAGTCTTCGACAGCGGTTAGGGTGACGTCAGGAAATTGCGGCAACTTAATATTGCCTTGATGTTCCGCGGACAACGGCAGCGGCGCCGTTTGCACTTTTCCCGTTAAACCAACCTTGATCAACGGCTCGAGCGAGGCAGGGAACAACAACTCGCGCGGCGCGTACGAGTCGATATCGGCGCGAATTTTCTCCCAGGCTTGCGCACCCGCCTCCTGGGTGGCGCGAAATTCACCGGTCGAAAGATCGAGGAACGCAGCGCCAACGGTTTCGCCGGCGCTACAAACCGCGGCGAGAAAAACGCTTTCACGCGTTTCCAGCAGTTGTGGATCGATTGGCGTTCCGGGCGTGACGATGCGCACGACTTCGCGGCGAACTAATTTTTTTGTTTTCGAAGCATCTTCAGTTTGCTCGCAGATGGCCACGCGAAAACCTTTGCGGACCAGCCGGGCGATGTAATTTGCGGCGGAGTGATGCGGCACGCCGCACATCGGAATGGGATCGCCGCGTTCTTTGTGCCGCGCCGTCAACGTGATTTGCAATTCGCGAGCGCCGGTTACAGCGTCATCGAAAAAGAGTTCGTAAAAATCACCGAGGCGGAAAAAGAGAAGCGTGCCCGGATGCTGCTGCTTGAGTTCCTGGTACTGTCGCAGCATTGGTGTAACGGGTGCAGTCATAAACTATTCGAGAAAGAAGCGCGGCGATTAAGGTGAGTAGTAAAACATCTGATCGAAAAGTGAAGCGAAGCCTACATCGAGGCGGAAGCGTTGCGCAAGTTCTTAGCCCGCGAAGCGGGCGACGATCGTCGCGGAGCGACGGCTGAATTAGATCGCTCGCGGAGCAAGGTTCAAAGCCCGCGAAGCGGGCGAGGATAATAGTAGCCCACGGCGCCAGCCGTGGGAGCGATGACCCAAAAAGGCCGCGTAGCCCGCGGAGCGGGCGACGATAATTAATGGGTCACAAGTATCGTTCGTCAAATGCAATTTCGTGCTTTCTCAAAAAGTCGAGGTATTCCTCTCTAAACGTTCGCTTGCGATGATGACTCTCCTGATTTGCGATGTAACCTAATACATCAGGCACGTTCGACTTACTCACGCTGAAGGCGCCGAAACCAGGCTGCCAGGAGAATGATTTGCGCGGCCACTTGTCATGTACCCAACCTGAAGAGTTAGATTTTAGAAATCGCAACGCGTCCGACACCGAAACTACTGGTGGAAGACTGACCAGCATGTGAACGTGGTCTTCTGTTCCGTTGATGCCATAAGCCTTTCCATTAAGCTCGCGGGTAAGACCGCCAAGATAGGCATGCAGTTCCGCGCGCGTGTCGCTATCAATGAAGGGCTCGCGATCTTTGGTGCCGAAAATTAGATGCGTTAGAAGATTTGTGAAGGTCCTGCTCATTTTATGTCGCCCCTCCGGGCTTGGGGTGTTTTGGTGAAATTGCTTTCCCACGGCTAGCGCCGTGGGCTACTGCTATCGCCGCCCGCTGCGCGGGCTACGGCGCAAAAAATTGAAGGGCAGCTTCGCCCGAGGGTGTCGCTGCCCAACGAAATGGCGCTCGGCGAAATGCAGTGTCATTGAAAGGTGTCCTACGCTTCCGAGGCAAGCAACGACGCCCAACCACCATTTCAGAATCTTACAA
>DATENS010000100.1:0-8052 GCA_035274925.1 Pyrinomonadaceae bacterium
AGAGCGGTAAGCGCGATGACCAGCTCGGTCATGTTTCCCAGCGTGGCGTTGAGCAGGCCCCCCACGGCATCACCGGTCTTGGCGGCCACTGATTCGGTGGCATGACTCAGCAGCGCGGCCAGCGGCACGATGGCCAGCACGGATAAGATAAAGAGCAGGGTGTGCGCTTCCGGCTTCAGCTTGTGAGCAGCAAATACCACGGGCAAGAACACCAGGAGCCAAAGCAGCGGATTGTGACGGATTTCTTTGATGAGTCTGTTCATTATCGTTAGGCCATCGTTTGTTTTTCAGGTCTGCTTAGATTTCAATCGCGCCTCGTTCATTCGGCTGACAACGGCGAAAAAGAATGCGGCCGACCAGCCGCACATCAGGATGCCAGTGAGCGCCTCGACGCCGCCAACCAGGCGCCACTCGTTAGGCAAAACCAAGTCGCCGTATCCCGTCGTGGTATATGTTACCGCGCTGAAGTAGAGAGCCGATGGAAGGTCGGGCATACCGTGACCCCAAGCATAGAAAAGCCCCCAAATCGTGATCTCGATGAGATGAAGGAGAATGATCCATCCGGCGGTACGAACAAGCATCCAGGTCGAGGACCAAAAGCGCGCACGCATTCGCGCGACCACACGGTTCAGCCAGCGCAACAAAGTTGTCATACCGATGGCGTGGACGATCACGCAGACCGCCGTCAGTGACCACGCCAGAAGGAGCTTCCAGAGCATGTCTGCCGATCAGAATTCCCCCTGCATCTCCGCCGTCTTTCGATGGTTATCCGGTTTTTCCTTCAGCCGTTCGCCTCCGGAGGACGCCATTCAAAGGTCAATGGCCGTCGCTGAAAAGGAAGTTGGTCCACGACTTCATGCGGAGGAGTACCTTCCGCAATAGGGCGAGGTGGTGCATGTGGTGGGTGTAGATCGCCACCTGCGCAGTGCTGCCCGGTACAATCAGATATTTCGAAATGCCTTCTTCCGGCTCGATCCTAACGAGGATGCGCCCTTCTCCCTTGATTTGCTCGGGATCAATCAGATTCCCGGTAGGTTGGAGCTGGCCTTGAGCGATGAACGCGCCCACCGCGATGACTTTGCCTTTGAAAAATCGTCCCGGCACGGCCGGCAGGATGAATTCAGCCTCGGAGCCTTGCTCGATTCGTTGGGCACTGTTTTGCAGAAAAGCGGCCGTGAACTTCGGCTTTTCATCATGCAGAAAAATCATCACCGGCCGCAGCGGCATCGAGGCCGCATACATGCCGCGACGCAAAAAATTCTGCTGGACCGTGCCGTCGGTCGGCGCGCGCACGACGGATTGTTCCAAATTGAATTTCGCGGTATCGAGTTCGGACTGGAGCCGGGCCACATCGGTATTGACTCCCTTAACGACAGCTTCCGCTTCGAGTAAGGCGCGATTGGCTTCGGCCCTCGCACTTTGAGCGGTCGCTTCGGCGGCATTGTAGTTAGACTTGGCCCGTTCGAATTGAACCTGGGCAATGGTTCCGCTTTCGAGCAGCTTCTTCGAGCGGTCGAAAACATCCTTGGCTCCATCCCGGTCCGCCAGAGCGGACTCCAATTTTTTCTGGGCCGCATCCGACGCTTCCCGCAACTGTTTTGTTGCCTGAGTTGCATCCGCCAGCGCTGCCTCTTTGGCTGTGACCGCATTTTCGAACGGTTCAGGATCAATCCGAAAAAGAACATCGCCCGCTTTGAGCTTGGTTCCCGCCTCGACGGGAACCTCGGTCACGACTCCACTAACTCCGGGAACGATCGGCGTAGTGTGGAAGTAGAACCGCGCCTCGCTGCTGAAAGGATGATTGTAATTCATGCCCAGTATCAGCGCCGCAAGTATGGCGATACCGCCCAGCGCGGCAGTGAGCAGGGTGAAGCCGTTAACCGGGATCTTGAAGATACGAAATATGGCGTAAGCGAATGCCGCGTAAGTGAGAATGATCAGCAAATCCATAAGCGAGTGCTATTCGGATTGGGTTCGACGGGATCTGCCTGCCTCGGCTTCGAGCTCCGCAATTTTCCGTTCCAGCTCTGCCACTCGGGCCTTTGCGTCGGATTCCCCCGCACCGGTTTGATCATTGGTTAGCCTCGGTTTTCCGGCATAGCCACCTTCGGGGTGATAAGCGGTCGCCCAGATCCAGAGAAACGGCCAGATCGCGTGCAGCGTAAAGAGACTGATCCATCCGCCAGCGTGAATCGCATCGGCGTGAGGATGATTCCGCTTCAGGGCCATGTGATAGGGGATGTCGTGAATCGCGATCATCCCGTAAGCGAGGACCAGGATAACCAGGACGAGAACGAGGAGTGCGAAATAGCTCAGGAAGTCCATGCGGTTAGTTGTTGTTAGTCAAAGATTGAAATATTCGTTAGGCAGACCGTTTACTCCTCCATTGCCATGTCTTCGCGCCTGGCAGAAGCTCAGAACTATTTAAGCAACGTTCGTGACCATTTTCTCGCAGTCCTCAGGCTTTCTGTACATGAGACTTTAGGCCTATGTCACACCAGGTTGGCTGACTCGGCGCCTAGCTTGTGCGCCTTTGCCGCTGCATCCGCGGTCCAGGCGTCCGCTAGCGCCAATCGAATCGCCCACACTTTCACGGTGTCGTCAAAATGTGAAGCTGGCGCTGAGGGTGAATAGATCCCCTTCCACGCGGTTGCGGTTCTCAAATTCGTGGACCCAACGGGCGGTGAAATTGAGCCGGTGCTTGCCTACTTCCGTCGAATAGGTCACGATAGGTCCTACTCCAAAAGCGCGGCCGCTAAAGCCTCCAATCCTGTCGGCGGTTGGACCACTGTCGTCATTGATCTGATGGATCAAGCTGCCGATCGCGCCCAAGCCAAAACCGGACTTCCATCGCTTGATAACAGTCGCTTCCAAATCGGAAAGCACGCCATTCTGGTAATGCGTATCCGGATTCTCGGTATCAAAATACAACGCCCATGAACCACTCAGCTCAACATTTGCTGCCGGAAAAATCTTTGTGTAAGCCAGGCCCGGAATAAACGTCCACGTATTGGTGCCTAGCACCGCCAAACGGTTAGGGTCGTAGTCACCCGTCGGCGCCCAAAAAGAGAAACTGAAGGCGATATGATCGGTCTTACTGATGTGATAACTCGCGATCACTGGCGTAATGAATAAATCGAACAACCCGGTATCGCTGTCTTTCCTCTCTGCGGTCAAAGGACCGAGTGTGACACGCGCTGTAACTTCAACGTAGGTAATCGGGAAAGCGATCGAGGAGGCAAAGTTCCATTCCTTCCACGGTGTAGGCCAGATGTACACGATATCGATCGGCGTGAAGGACGCCTTCATGTCGATGCCAAGATTGAGATTGAAGTTACCGATCGGAACCGTGCCACTAATGGAACCGGGGTAATATTCTTCGGCGACCACTGCAGTAAATCCCGGTGCCGGCGGAATGAGACCCGCGTAAGGATTGACTAACGCACCCGATATAGGCCGGCCGACCGCGCCTTCTACCGCCAGGGCGGACTTAGCTAATGGAAGCAGAATAACTAATATGCCCAACGAAATCCTGAGAATCAGTCGCGTCATTTCGCTTTCTCGACGGCCGGCGGCATCCACGAACCGTCAATGATCGGAGTCTTTGGCCAGTAGGCGCGCAGATAGAGAACGAACTTGGCATTCTTTGGCGCGGGCAACCAGTTAACACGCTGCGCTTCCACCGGAGGATCGGCTTGCACGTAAATGGTCAGCGATCCATCCGGATTGTATTTCAACGTCTTGTTCTTGGTGCCAAGTGAATAGCGCTTGATCTGGTTAGGCACGAAGAAATGGTGCTCGTCATACAGGGTGAGCGACCAGAAGCCGTTCACCGGCGGCGTCTGATCTTTAGCGAACATAACGGTGTAATGGTTGGCGCCATTAAGGCGTTCTCCAGCCGAATCCAGATCCTGGTATAAATATTTCGTCTCGGCCGGTGCGTTAACCAGAATGTTGGACTTCGCCACAGCGGTCCGCGCAAAATAGTCCGTGCCAAAAGCGGCATTGTTCGAGGTCGTGCTCCAATGATTTGGTAATTGCACGCCCCAGTTGCGGAATTGGAGTAATGGATCAATCAATTCCTTCTCGGCCTCGCCTGCTTCATCAGTCATAGCTGCCTTCAACGCTGAATCTTTTTGCGCAGCAGCGAGCACGGCCTTGATCTGCGCGTAGCGCGCCTCTTCTCCGGGCAAGGGCGGCGCGTCTTTCATGACCAGCGGTAACTCATCGAAAAACTTGTCAGGAAAAACCCACTTCGTTTCGCTTGCACCGCTATCACCTGTCGGTGAGGAAAGCTTTGGTAGCTTTCCCCAATCGTGTTGCTTCATCTTGCCGTCGAATTTTTCCAGCGCATACACATCGATGCCGGCGATGACAGATTGAATTGCCTGCTTATCTGCTGCTGAGTCGTCCTGAAAGACACGCGGCACTACAAAAGCCGTTCCCGTCTTGGCGCGAAAGACTTTCGCGATTCCCTTTGGCACCTCGCCTTTCCAATCGGGCCCAGCTAACAAGTAGAAGCCCGGCTGTGTGCCATACATTGCTCCCACCTGCGCGAAGCTGTCGGTGCGCAGATCGACAATCTGGTACACCCAAAATCGTTTGCCGAAATCTGGAACTTGTACAACAACAGGTGTCTCATCCAGCGCGGCTATCGCGGCGCCGTAGACAACATCCTGGTTAGGGCATGCTACCCAGCGCTGTTCAGGCTCGATGTAATCATGCAGCATCGATAAGGTGTTCAGTGGGGCGAATGGCAGCACCCCATTCATGAGCCCTGCTTCCGGCGCCTGTTTAAAAGCCAGTCGGCGATTGTAGATGTTAACCATCGGCCACGCCCAGAAGTAGGCATCACGCGCAACCATGCGCGCGTAGGCCTCTGTGATTTTGACCCTCGCATCGGGCGCGGGTGGTATAGCGTCCGCCCAATTGGGCGAAGGCTTAAGCGGTTCTGCTGGAGCTAAGCTAACGGCACTTAGGAAGAAACCTAACGAGCAAGTAGCCAGTTTGGCGTTCATGTTAAGCCCCATCACTTCACTTCTTCAAAGTCCGGTAGCGCCCAGGTCTTCTCGAATAGCTCCTTCTTCGGGCCGTAAGCGCGGAAGAGAACTTCAAAGGGCCGCTTTGGATCGGTCGGCACCCAGTTGGATTCTTTGCCGGCGAGGGCTTTCGGGCCGAAGTAAATGTCCACCGACCCGTCGGAGTTCTTCTGAACTTCCGTGGCGTTCGAAGCGCGGCTGGCGCGGTCAAGATTCTTAATCAGCGCATGCGTCTGCCGGTCGTAGGCGGTCACTGACCAATATTGTTTTACCGGCGGGTCCGCAGGAATAGGTAGGCGGTAGGTCTTATTACCGTCGAGCTGATTGCCGGCTTTGTCTTTGAAGTTGATCAGGTAGAACTGCGCGGTGCCGAGCTTCTTGATACCGATGAAGCCGACCGTGTAGATAACGCCGCGGGCATCGATGGGATATGAATTCACGTCGGCGTAGCCGGACTGGATCGCGTCCTTGAACGCTGGCGTGGCCGGCGTAGTCCATCGGCGGCCAGGGAAGAACGGGCCAAGGGCTTCATACTTCTGGTCGAGGAACTCCCGCGCTTCGCTCGCCGCGGCATTGAGAGCGTCCACCGTCTTTGCGTCCGGGTTAAACGGCTTACCTTTCTCGATACCTAACGACTTAAGTGGATCGATCATCGCCATGTCGCGCGCTAACCACGGCTCGGTCTGCACGATGTAATCAAGGTTGGTGAAGAAGCTGGCGTCGTATTTAATCGTCGAGTCGAACAGCACGTCTTTCGCGTCGGTGAACTTCGTCTCGCCGGGATTCGCAGCCTTGGAGAGCGGATACACCTTCAGCCGTTTACCGTAATCTCGCGCTTTGGCGACATCCGCCTCGCTGTGGCTGGGAAGATTCGAACGGAACAACGCGAAGCCGCCGTACGTGAACGAGCGCAGCGCGAAGTAACCCTCAGGCACATCTCCTTTGTAGTCCGGCGGTAGAACCAGATACTTCCCCCCTTTGCCCGCATCAGATCCTTCGGGTCCGGCGTCGGCCAGCGGCATCTGCCAAACGTCATCAATGTTCGCCGCGAAGCTGCCGGTGTCGGCCGGTGGGACATCGATGACGACCGGGCCGTCCTTCGTGTTGAAGAAGATCATCAAATAGATCGCGTCGGGATTAGGAGTGAGCGTCTGGTTCTTCCACTCGGCGGGCTTCGACCAGTAAATGATCTCGTTTACTTTCGCGGGTGTCTTAGCCAGCATTTCCTGAAGCATCAGGTCGTAGTTGACCGCCGGCATTCCCCAGATGACGGCCTCGACCGCGCGTCGCTCGATGGTGCGCGACTTCAATTCGTCAGCCGAAAATTTTTGCTCCGCTGAGATTGAGACGCTCAGCAACAAGCCGAACATCAAACTGATGAGTTTTCTTTTTATGTCCGTCCTTTCTCGTTAGGCTCAGCCATGATTACTGGGCCTGCGCTTCGAAACTCTTCTCCATCTTCTCCACGAGCTGGTCGATGCTGAAGCTGGAAGGTCGCTGACTCGGCGGAAATTCTTTAAACGTGGCCAGAAACGGGCCCACGACCGTGGGAGCGGCGATGAATGCTCCGGCGCCGTCCGACATGAACCAGTCGTAGTAGGTGTTCGAGGTGACATCCGCGCGCTCGTAGGGGTCCGATCGAAGATTGAAGATTTTTGGAACACGCAGTTTGGTAAACGGTTCGGCCCAAATTCGCATGGTGCCCGTTACGCGCTGCTCTTCGAAAACGAACTTCCAGTTTTCGTAGCGTAGCGCGACGAGGTCGCCATCGTCATTGAAGTAGATGAACTCTTTCCGTGCGCCGCGCTCCTGTTGGCCGGTGAGATAGGGAAGCTGATTGTAACCGTCGAGATGGACCTTAAAGGTCTTGCCTCCGGCTTGGTGGCCCTTGAGAAGTTTTTCGGTTATCCCCGGCTCACCCACCGCCGCCATGAATGTTGGTAGCCAATCAAGCGCGCTGATCGTCTCGTTCGAAATTGAGCCGGGTTTAATGTGTCCCGGCCAGCGGATGATGCACGGCACCCGGAACCCGCCCTCCCAGTTCGTATTCTTTTCGCTGCGGAACGGCGTCGTTCCGGCATCCGGCCAGGAATTTTGGTGAGGGCCGTTGTCGGTCGTATAGAGCACGATCGTGTCGTTTGCGATGCCGAGATCGTCGACGGCCTTGAGGATCGTGCCGACAACGTTGTCATGCTCGATCATGCCGTCGGCATATTCTGTCCTGGAGGTTAGTCCGGGTTTGTCACGATGTTCTTCCCGCACATGAGTGCGGAAATGCATCCGCGTCGTGTTCATCCAACAGAAAAACGGCTTGCCCGCTTTGGACTGGCGCTGGATGAAATCGATGGCGGCGGCAGACGTTTCGTCATCGATTTTTTCCATCCGCTTCTTTGTCAGCGGGCCGGTGTCTTCTACACTCTGCTTGCCTACTTTGCCCCAGCGCGGTTGGTCAGTCGGATCATCCTTGTCGGACGCCTTACATTTAAGAACGCCGCGCGGACCGATTTTGTCCCGGATGGCACTGGGATAAAACCAGTTCTCCGGATCTTCTTCAGCGTTGAGGTGATAGAGGTTGCCGAAAAACTCATCGAACCCGTGGACCGTTGGCAGATAGTCATTGCGGTCGCCGAGATGATTTTTACCGAACTGACCCGTGGCATAACCCAGGGGTTTGAGCAATTCGGCGATGGTTGCGTCTCTTGCCTGGAGACCGACCGTCGCGGCCGGAATGCCCACCTTGCTCAACCCCGTGCGCAAAGTGCATTGGCCGGTAATAAAGCTTGAGCGGCCGGCAGTACACGACTGCTCGGCGTAATAGTCGGTGAACATCATGCCTTCCTTGGCAATGCGATCGATGTTAGGCGTCTTGTAGCCCATTACGCCGAACGAATACGCGCTGATGTTGGTTTGGCCGATGTCGTCCCCAAAGATGACGAGGATGTTAGGTCTGCCCGCCGTAACCTCGGCGGAGGAGGGCTTTTTCCCAGATGCTCCCGCTGGCGACGACGACTGC
>DATENS010000101.1:0-9749 GCA_035274925.1 Pyrinomonadaceae bacterium
GCTGGGGACAATGTGCACGTCAACCATCACTGGGGCATCACCGATGTACGGTGGCGTGTAGCCATCGAAGTTTCTTTGTTCCACCCGGCCATCTTTCAAAGTGATCGCGCCCTGCGCCATCAGTTGATTCAGGCCAAACCCAAGCCCGCCCTGAAATTGGCTTTCGATGCTCAAAGGATTCACTGCCAGTCCGCAATGAACGGCAACCGTGGCTCGATGGATCTTGGGCCGTTTGTTTTCAATCGAGACCTCAACGGCGCAGGCGACGGCGGTCTCGAAACATTCGTGACAGGCGATGCCGGCGGCGCGTCCTTTCGGCAGGCTCTTCCGCCACGCACTCTTTTCATCAAGCAGATCCAAAACTGCGTGTAATTTTTTTGCCTCGGGTTTGAGCAGCTTGCGACGATAAGCAATTGGGTCCGCTTTCGCGCGGGTCGCCAGCTCATCAATCAGCGTTTCCATAACAAATGCTGTGTGCGTGTTGCCAACTGAACGCCACCACAACACCGGCACATTCACCGTCGGATTGTGGGCCGAGAGATGAAGATTCGGGATGTTGTAGCTGGAGTCATTCACGCCTTCCACTGTAGTGTCATCAACGCCGTTCTTAATCATCATGGCGGCGAACGGGGTGCCGGCAACCAGGGATTGTCCGACAATCACATGACGCCACCCGGCGGGCATTCCATCCGCGCCAATGCCGATCTCTATGCGATGCGTATGCATCGGACGATAGTAACCACCGCGCACATCATCCTCGCGCGTCCAGACGAGCTTGATCGGAGTATCCCGAAAACGTTTCGCGATCACCGCCGCCTCAACCGGCACGTGTGAATCGATCACGGCGCGCCGGCCAAAACCGCCGCCGGCATATTCGGTGTGAAAAGTTACGCGTTCAGGCTTCACGCCAAGCGCTTGTGCAATCGCCATGTGATCCAGCGTCTGAAACTGGGAAGGCACCCACGCCTCGGCCTTGTCGCCTTCAAAGCGGACTGTGGCGTTCAAAGGCTCCATGGGCGTGTGCGCCAAATAAGGAAACTTGTACTCGGCCACAATGCGTCTCGCGGCGGGGATTCGAGCGAGCGCTTTCTCATCGCCGCGCGCCACCGCCACGTTGCCCGTCGTGCGGGCGAGTTCCCGGAATTTGGTAAATAGCTGAGCACTGTCGGCGTGTTCAATACCCTGCAAGTCCCAATCAATCTTCAAACGATCGCGGGCTTGCTTGGCGGTCCAGAAACGATCAGCAACCACCGCCACGCCGGTTCCCTTCGCCAGTGGAATCTCAAAGACATCTTTCACGCCTGAAAGGCTGCGCGCGTCCTTGTCATCAAAGCTCTTCACGCGTCCGCCGAACACAGGTGGATGAGCAACAACGGCGATCTTCATGCCGGGCAGATCCAGATCGAGTCCAAACTTTTGCGAACCGTCACACTTTGCCCGGCTATCAAGCCGCGGCACTTTCTTTCCGATGAGACGAAACTCAGACGGGTTTTTCAGACGAACCTTCTCGGGCACGGGCTGTTTCACCGCGTGATCGGCGAGCTCAGCATAGCGTGCTGATTTTCCGTTTGGACCATAGACAATACTGTTCTCGGCACGGCAATCGTTGGGCGAAACCTTCCAGCGATCGGCGGCCGCGGCAATCAACATTGCGCGCGTTTTGGCGCCCAGCTCGCGATATTGCTGGAAGGAATGCGAGATTGAGCCTGATCCGCCAACCATCTGAATTCCAAAGACCGGATCCTTGTAAACATCAGCGGCGGGCGCCAGTTCGGGAACGACCTGCGACCAGTCGGCATCCATCTCGTCCGCCAAAACCATCGGCAGCGAAGTCTGCACGCCCTGCCCAAACTCGAGACGATTTACCGTGATCAAGATTTTTCCGTCGTCCCGGATAAGGACGAACGCGTCCGGCGGATAGACCTTGGCCGGCGGTCGTCCTTCCTGCGCGAATGCTGGGAAGTCCAGATACAGCGAAACCAACAACCCACCGGCAGCCGCAGTCGAGGCGCACAAAAAACTTCGCCGGTTCACTTGAAAATCCTGCTTGATCCTGGTAGCTGCTCTCATGATCCAATTCCTCTTACTTCATTTAGTTCCCTAGATCTGGTTTTCCTTTGCGTCTTCAAGCGCAAAGCCAATTAGAGCCTTCTTTGCCTCGATTCACTCAACATCACGTCAATTGTTCCGCCGCGCTCTTGATCGCTTCACGAATTCTTACGTAGGTCGCACAGCGGCAGAGATTGCCGCCCATCGACTCTTCAATGTTCTGGTCGGTGGGTTTCGGTGTGGCTTTCAGCAAGGCCACGGCGCTCATGATTTGTCCACTTTGACAGTAGCCGCACTGGACCACATCTTTTTCGACCCACGCATCCTGCACTACACGACCGACCGGATCCTGAGCCATCGCTTCGATCGTAGTTATCTTCCGGCTGCCAATAAGGGAAACCGGAACGACGCAAGATCGCGTGGCTATGCCGTCAACGTGCACGGTGCACGCGCCGCACGCACTGATGCCGCAGCCGAACTTTGTGCCGGTCATCTTCAAATCTTCGCGCAGGACCCAGAGCAGCGGCGTGCCCGGATCGACGTCTACTTTCTTCGACTGGCCATTTACATTGAGTTGATAAGTTGCCATGGCTTTCGGTCTCCTATCTGCCGCGGGGGCAGGGCGTGCCGGCTTCGACCCAGGTGCGGGTGGCGTTAACAAATTCCGAGTGCGACAGCGGCGGCACCGTTCGCATCGTGCCATCCGGTCTTCGCCCCGGGTTCCAAGCCCACAGTACCAGGACGGCTTCTTCATGATGTTTTAGCAGCGCGCGTCCATCCATGTTCTCGTTTCGTGAGCGATCAGTTACCGCTCGACAAACTGCCGCGCTCGGGAGGGGCCGATCATTTTTGTCCTGCCACTGCATCGACAGCGGCGCCAGGTGCCAGTTAATTCCTCCGGGCACGCCTGTGCTGTCGGCGTTAACGTCCTGATGACAACCTGCACAATGCAAACCGGGGACGCCCTGGCCTTCTTCACCGCCGCGGACGACGTTCGCGAAATGCCGGTGACGATCGTCGCCTTGCTGTGGATAGTTAGTCGCGGTGTGACAGTTGATGCAGCGAGGTGAGATCAGAACCGAATACACTTGCTGCCACGCAGCCAGGCCCTGCGCGAGATTAGATGGCACGCGCGTCGTGCGCGTGATCTCACGGGCGGGGATGCCGCGGCCACGCTCTGGGACCCGGTAATTGTTATTGGCTCGAGTCGATAGACCGAGACCAATCACGAACGCGACGAGAAGCACAAGCAAAATCGGGGACAGCAAACGATGGTTCGCTAACATAGTTGCCTCCCTCCGGAATGGTCATTCAGAGATCATCCGGTTTACGGTTTCAAGCCAGAACTTTCAGGGGATTTCGAGATAAAAATAGCACGGGTGGAGGGAAAAGTAACTGGTCATCGTTAGCACACACTTCTACCCCCGGTCTCAGCTGAAGTATGAACCAGCTGTCGACTGCTAATCAGCCGGGCCTTCAGGGATCGCAATCAACCAGGCAATGGTTTATCGGCAAGGGTCTTCGGGATGGGGTGTGTTCCCCCACTCATCGGCGCGCGGAGCAGATTGCGTAGTTACCATGTCTTGCTGGTTCCGCCGCATTGATTCGGCGAGGTCGCGCATGTTTTGTGTTTGCTCGAGGCTGCCTCCCGCAACGATCTCCCATTTTCCTTCCGAGTTTCTCGCAACTCCGAATTCGACACGCGTGTAAGGTTCGGCGATCTCTTTTCCCCAGGAGTAGCTTGTCAGACGCTTGAAGGTGGCGGCTACACTAATGGCGTGAATCGTCCTGGTTCCTTCCTGGTAATCCCGATCAGCGATCGCGTTCAGCTCGCCGTATTCGTAAGACACCGTTCCATGGCAAGTCACCGGGCCGGGTGCACCGAATCTCGCTTCAATTGCTTGAATAATATCGTCACGTCGGGGTTTCCGCGCGCTCCAACTTGCCTGCGCCCTTTGGGCGGCATCGCCGGCAACTAAGTGAGGTCGAACCAGGACAAAGTATCCGGCGATCAGCACCGCGGTCAAAAGCGCATAACTGGCTGCGCGCCTGGCTCTCTTGGTGCTTTGACTGGTTGACGATTGTGTTGCACCACACCGCTTACACGTTCCGGCCGAATGACTGACAAAACCGCATCGCTGACATTTCATGTGGGGACCCTCGAAGAATTAGCTTGAAGATAGTGAGGACGGCAGGGGCGCCAAAGCGCTAGAGAGATAGTACCAAGGGCCCTGCTCAAAAAGGAAGAAAAATCTCGGTCTGGACTGTGCGCGGCCTGTTAGTACCGCATCAGTTCTCACTCGCCGCGGCCGCTCGATCGACGGTTGCGGACGTTTCGGTTTCCGGCCGTTGTTCCAGCGAAGTCTCAGTCTGCAGACGATTCTGAAACGCAGCGTGAACAAACGATGAGAAGAGCGGATGAGGAGACAGCGGTTTTGATTTGAACTCGGGATGGAACTGGCAACCGAGAAACCATGGATGCTCGTCGCGTGAAAGCTCGACGATTTCGATAAAGCGTTTGTCGGCCGACGCGCCGCTGAAGTTCAGGCCGCATTTCTCCAGGGCTTCGCGAAACACGGGATTGAATTCGTAACGATGACGGTGGCGTTCACTAATCTCCTCGACGCCTCCGTAAACTTCGCGCGCGAGCGAACCCTCCTGAAGATGACACGGCCACGCGCCCAGGCGCATGGTGCCGCCCATTTCCTCGACATCGACCAGATCCCGCAGCTTGAAGATGATCGGGTACGGCGTCTCGACATTAAATTCAGTCGAATCCGCGTCTTTCATCTGACAGGCGTTGCGTGCGAACTCAATACACGCGGTCTGCATGCCGAGGCAGATCCCAAAGTAAGGCGTGCGCGTCCGGCGCGCGTACGAAATCGCGCGAATCATTCCTTCGACGCCCCGTTTACCGAAACCGCCGGGCACCAGGATGGCGTCAAAGTCGCGTAGCCGCGCCTCGTAATTCTCATCCATCAACTCTTCCGATTCGATCCACTTCACGTTCACGCGCACGTTGTTAGCCACGCCGCCGTGCGTGAGCGCTTCACGCAAAGACTTGTA
Organism: Pyrinomonadaceae bacterium; assembly: GCA_035274925.1. Lineage (GTDB taxonomy): Bacteria > Acidobacteriota > Blastocatellia > Pyrinomonadales > Pyrinomonadaceae > UBA11740. Next base: position 5,116 of record DATENS010000101.1, read on the forward strand.
CGAATCTTCCAACTCGACATACTTCCCGACAATGGCGATTGAAGTTTCGCCCGCCGAAGGTTGGCGAATGGTCGAAACCAAACGGCGCCAGTCAGCCAGCTCGCCCTGTTTGGCCACCTCATCTAATTGGAGAAGAGTGACAATCTGTTCATCCAAACCCTGATCATGAAGCGCGAGCGGCACATCGTAAATCGTGTCAACATCCTGCGCGGTGATCACTGCCGACTCTTTCACGTTACAGAAGAGCGCAATCTTTCCCCGCAAGTCATGTGGAATCGGCCGATCGGATCGGCACAGGAGAATCTCAGGCATGATGCCGATCTCGCGCAGCTCGCGGACCGAGTGCTGTGTGGGTTTTGTCTTCAACTCACCTGAGGCCGCGATAAACGGCACAAGGGTAACGTGAATGAAGAGCGCATTCTCGCGTCCTTCCTCGTTGCCCATCTGGCGAATCGCTTCCAGAAATGGCAGCGATTCGATGTCGCCCACGGTGCCGCCGATTTCGACAATTACCACGTCGGCTTCCCCGTTCGCGGTCACTGTGCGAATCGCCTGCTTAATCTCATCTGTAACGTGGGGAATGACTTGAATTGTCTTGCCAAGATAATCACCACGGCGTTCCTTATCGATTACCTCGCGATAGATGCGGCCTGAGGTCCAGTTGTTCGCCTGCGAAAGGTGGGCATGGGTGAAGCGCTCGTAATGCCCCAAATCGAGATCGGTTTCGGCGCCGTCATCCGTAACAAAAACCTCGCCGTGCTGAAACGGCGATTTACGAGATCACCCAAAACGGCCCATATCCTTTCACATAGAATTCGCATTCGGTTTTGGTCTTGAACCAAATATATATCTAGTAGTGGCTGTGGGAACTGTGGGAAACTCGACGCCTTTTTCGAGTTTTCCAAGCGTTGTGGGAACGGTGGAAAGCGCAGTTTGCTTTCCACGGTTTCCACAATGCGTCAGTTTCCATAGCCTGGTTTCTGTGTAGCAATTTCAGGTTCAATCGAATTGCTCCAATCCCAACGTTTGGCAATGATCGCATTCCAGAGCCTCTGACGTAAACTGGCTCTGTCGATGACGCCGAATATCAATACCAGCCACCCGCCGCGATTTCACGAGCTGGGTTGGTTCGTGTTCCAGGAACTTAGTAGAGATCTGTTTGAAGTGCAGGACGGCATCGCAACGTGCGAAATTTACGGCAGGGGAGGGCACGCACAGAAAGGCATTGATTTGCTGGCGAACTGCGACGACGGTGAATCGACCGAGGTCGGCCAGTGCAAGGCGCATGAGAGTTTTTCAGTTACAAAGATCATTGATGCTTCAGACGAGTTCTTTAAGTATTGGGAGTTCTGGAAGGACAAGAAAGTACGTCGATTCATCCTCTTCGTGGGTTGCCCACTCGACGACCCAAAAGAGCAGAATGAGATTCAAACCCAGCGAGCGCGATTTCAGAAGGTGGGCATCCTTTATGAGCCATGGAGTGCGCGGACATTAGTCACTCGCCTACGTCCGCATCGGGCTATCGCTGAGCGCCACATACACTCCGATGAGACGGTGAATAATATCTGTGGCCGCACATTTGAATCTCAACCTAAGCCTCCGACGACCCTTGCTTCAGACTTAACGCTTGCGCTGCTTAGTTCTCAAGTCGAGGGTTTCGCAGCTGAGTTTTCGCAAGTTTACGCCAACAAACTCGAACGAATCCGCGAGTTAAGCCGTGAAGGCAAGGCTAATCAGGCGCATCAAGAGGCGTTGGAAATGCGCCGTGACAAGAATTGGGAGCTGCTCCAGAAACCCCTTCAGGGTCGCGTTCTGAGAGTTAACGCGTCATTAGTATTGAACTCCACCAAGGACCTTCGGGAGGCGAAGCTGCTCCGCGAGCAAGCCGCGGCCCTTGATCCCGAAGGGGACGAATCTACACTCAGCTCGCTTATCCGCTACTACGAAGAAGGACATGAAGCTGCCCTAGCGGAGGTCTCTGAACCCAGAAACGTAAACGCTTTCAATTTAAAGATCGGTTTTCTGATTGAACTATCGCGCGCTAATGAGGCCTTAGAAACAATTCGGCACCCTCCCGGCGGCGTCGAGCCTAACGCTGATACAGAGAGGCTTCACGGGCTGCTGTTGTTGCTGAAAGGCGATTTGGCTGGTGCTCAGGAGAAGATTGACAGGGCTTTCGAAGAGCGACCAAATTGGCAAGGCGTACGACATGCCTACGGTATTATTAATTACTATAGCGCCTTATCCGCGGCAGCGCGTCCTAAGCAACTGATCTCGTGGCCAACACCAGTTCCTTGGCCATTAGTGAAGCGGGACAATCAGAGCCAAGAACGTCTTAGGAAAGCGGAGATAGAGTTCGCGAGGCTCGCGTACGATGTCGAAAACAATGAAGACCAACGAAACGCATTTAATGTGTGGCGATTAGCATGTATGGCGAATGACGTCGATCGACAAGATGAAGCTGCCGAGTTGTGTCGCATTCGTTTAGCTTCTAACGCGAGCGATAGCCATACGCTGGCTTGGGCACTCATGCGACATTATGATGTCGATCTACGAGCTATGGAAGAATCGCTAGAGCGAGCTTTAGGAGTCGATACGCCATGACTGCAGCGACCGAGTCGAAAGTAGAACAATTAGTGGCACTGCTTGGACTCTACCTTAGGCAGGGTAAGACTGCGAAAGGTCTGAGCGTACTGGAGGATAATTACTCCGAGTTTGTGGAAGCGGGGGCGCTGGACTACTGGCACCTCTGGCGCGGCCAGTTTCTTCTCGGCCAAAATGAGCCCAACAACGCTACAAGCGAAATAGATCAGATAAAAGACGCCGACATGAGACGTACCCTCAAGACCATGGTCTTGGAGGCAGCATCTCGACAGTCAGGGGATTGGGAACCTCTTCGTGTGCATTTGCAAGAGTCATTTGAGGAAACGAATGACGGTGGCTATTTGTTTGAACTCTGCAGATTAAGCGGGCAGACCGGTGAATGGATTTTTGCAGCGGATCGTGCTGAGGAACTAATCAAGATAGTGGGTACCGCTGACGCGGTAGAGTTCGCGGCTGAGGCTGCCTGGAAAACTGAACGGTATGATCTGTGTCTTCGAATATTAAGTGACAATCAGAATCTCTTCGCGAATCGAGTTCTACCGGGTCATTTGTGGCGTCTCCGCGTGCTTTGTCATGTCAACAAAGGATCTCTCTCGCATGCGGTGGCGGATGCTGAAGCACTCATCCGACAGGATCCATCCACTGAAAACATAATTACCTTAATCGACGTGCAAATCAGCAAAGGAGACTTGAAGGGTGCTGCTATTACTGCACGAGCATTAAGGGATCGGGAAGATGTTCCACCGATTTCTCTCATCCGAGCGGCGGGTCTAATACATTCGGAAGATTCGGAACTTGCGAAGACCTTCTGGCTGCGAGCCAAAGACGCTTCCCTAAATGATCCTGAATTACTCGGCATTGCTTTGAACGTAGGTTTCACGCTCGATTTACAGAGTGAGCTGAGACCCCTAATTCAGCGCATGCAGGAATTCGCCGCAAGCAAACAGGGTTCGTTTCGCGCTCTGAATATGCAGCAGGTCCTTGAAATGGCTAAAGAACGGGCCGAGCATATGACAGAGGTGCACAATCTTTATGCGAGTGCGCAACTCCCATTTCACTTACTCTCTTGGAGTACGAAAGTTCCTCTTGTTAATTATCTCCACGGCATTCCTGACCACAACCGAGAAGATTTTCGTCCGCTGACTCAGTTTCGGGTCTTCACGAGGTTTGGCGGTCGGCCAGTGCAAGATGTGCTCTTAGAAGCGCGCGGCCCTTGGCAACTTTACTTGGACATCTCAGCCGTCTTACTCGCTGCTGATGTCGGCATCTTAGAAAAATTGGAGAAGTGTTTTAAGCCGTTAAAGATCTCTACAAATCTTCAATTGGCGCTGGTTGAGCAATATGAGGCGATGCAGTCGCCATCGTCATCGCGAGCATCGGACGCGCGCATAATCTTGCAGTTGAAGGATGAGAACGCGTTCACAGTGGTTTCCGACCGTTCTCAAGTACCTGATCAATCGGGTTCATGGCAACAGCAGATGGGGGAAAGGTGGTTACGATTATTAGAGACGGCTCAAAACACCAGTGGATTTCTTGTTGATTTTTTGCCGCTAAGAAGCAACGACTCCCAATATGAGGTAGTGACGTTGCCGCCGGAGATTGAAGCCCATGTTGTAAATTGCCGAGCGGTTCTCGAGGCGCTCCGTGCCCAGTTACTAATCTCACAATCCACTTACGAAGAAGCCTTACGAGAATTCCAAGGTGAAGCTCTCAATCTAAATCGCACTGTTCCACCCATCGGCTCAAGTTTGGTCTTATCACCTGGCTCCGTCGCGCTACTAGCCGATGCGCAAGTTCTAAAGACGATTTGCCAAAACTTCTCGGTTCTTATCGATCCGCTTGCTATCGAGATTGCAAAAAATGAAGTTCTGGCTTCTGAGCATCGTATTCAATTGAGCTCTTGGATAAAGCATCTCATTGAACACATCCGAACCGGATTGGAGATCGGAACTTATGAATTGATGGGAATCTCAGACGAAGGTCGAGCAAAAGCAAAAGAAGAAAGAGCCCAAGTCGAAGCCGAAGTTGAA
>DATENS010000102.1:0-35894 GCA_035274925.1 Pyrinomonadaceae bacterium
GATTGTTTCCGGCCGCTTACTGATGACCACGATCGAAATTGAACAGAAGCGAAAAGGAAATCGCGCCCAGATACTTGCCGAGCGGGAGCTCTCAAGCGATGAAGCGCTTCTCGACATTTACTTCCGAGATGACAAAGCCGGTTTGCGGATCAGGAGCGCAAGCTTTGATTTCTCGTGTTTGGGAGCAGAGAAGTCGGCAACCACTTTTCAGAATTTTTCGACGTTGACTAATCAATTGCGACAGCGCGCAGTTAATACTGACTATGATGATTCGTACAATCGCCTGCGATCGATTCTGGCGAAGGTATGGCCCAGCGAACCAACAGAAGGAAAGACCGAACGACGCCGGGCCGGGGCCACGAGAGTGCAAGCCATCGTCGCGAGCCGGGACAACCTCGTCGAGTTCACCCGTTATTCGCGTTTGCGCCGCTTCATAGTAGAACGCAGTTCGCAGCAGACATGAAACAAAAGCGATCCACGCCGGCGTCTCGCGAACGCACGACTGAAATCTTCGGTGTGAACCCGATCATCGAGGCGCTGCGTGCCAACAACCGTCCACTTCAGGAAATCACCATCGCTGACGGGGCGAGAGATTCGCGACTGCGCGAATTGATCGAGTTGGCGCGCGCCCAGAATGTGCCTGTCCATCATGCTCCGCGGGTAAGTCTCGACCGCCTGACTGCAAATGCGCGACATCAGGGCGTGGTGGCGCGCGTCGCCGCCGCGCGATACGCCGATCCCAATGATCTGCTGGATGCAATCACCGGTGGGGATGGGAACCACGCGCCACTCGTTGTGGTTTTGGACGGGGTGGAAGATCCGCACAACCTGGGCGCGGTCCTCCGTACAGCGGAATGCGCCGGGGTTGATGGTGTTTTTATTCCGGAACGACGAGCAGCAGGTCTAAACGAGACAGTTGCAAAGGCCAGCGCCGGCGCCGTGGAACACGTGCGTGTGGCCCGCGCGACAAATCTGTCGCGTTTGATTGATCAGTTGAAGGAGCGTAACGTTTGGGTCGTGGGAGCGGCCACCGAAGCGCCGCTGAGCTATACCGAATGGGACTGGACGCGCGCGTCGGCCGTGGTGATGGGCAGCGAGGGAGCCGGCTTACATCGTCTGGTGCGCGAGCGTTGCGACGCGCTGGTAAGAATACCGGTGCTGGGCCACATTGAATCGCTGAATGTATCAGTAGCTACCGGAGTTATTCTTTACGAAGTCGTTCGCCAGCGCGCAGCTTTAGTGAAAGAGTCGAAAGGTTGAAACAGCCGGTAGTCGGCATCCGTTTAAGGAATGTTAGTTTGAGGCAATCACTGGAGAAGTGCTGAACATGTTCTGTCCCAAATGCGCAACGCAAAATATTGATGGCGCCCATTTCTGTCGCGCTTGCGGAGCGAACATAAGTCTGGTTCCTCAGGCGCTAACGGGCCAACTGCCTGTGGCTCCCCAGGAAGAACATGGCCGGTCGAGGCGCCGGCGCAGGCGTAGCGAGCCGACTTTGGACGAAGGAATTCGCAGCCTGGTCATGGGCGTCGGATTCCTCTCCGTGGCCCTGGCGCTGGCGGTTTTTGGCCGACCTATTGGCGCAAACATTTGGTGGTTTTGGATGTTGATTCCGGCCTTTGGGTTGATGGCCCGGGGACTTTCAGAAATTGTGCGCGCCAATCAATTGAAAAACTCTCAGTCACCGCCGCAGGTCTCCTACGTCGAGCCGCCCGCAAGTCTGCCGGCGAGCATGACTAACCAGTTAAGACCACCGGTGGCAAGCGTAACCGAGGGCACCACGCGCCATCTGGGATCAGAGGCGCGCGCCCAGCATGTGGATTCGTGGGAAGATCAGAAACCGTCGTAAGGTAACCCTCGACGGGCGGAACTAAACTGAGGCGATGGAGTTGTCCGCAAACCATCGCCTCTCGTCGTCTGGAATGGAATCAAACAAAGCGAAAATCTGTGTGCCGGTGTGCGTGAGTGCGAACGACTTCAAAGCCGCAGTTGTCCATGCCGGCGAAATTGGCGAGTTGATCGAGCTCCGGATGGATTGTCTGTCGTCAGATGAACGGCAGGAAGCATTGCGAGACGCACTCGCGCTAACCCGTCGCTCCCTGATTCTGACCTTAAGGCCTGAGCTGGAGGGAGGAAACTCAGCGGTCAGTCTGGAAGATCGACGCCAATTCTGGTCTTCAATCGAAAACTTTCGAGACGGAGTCTTTTTCGATCTTGAGCTCGATCTCATACCGACTGTTCTCTCGAACAAGGCGATCGACCCGTCGCGCGTAATTTGTTCGCATCATTCATTAGAAGGCGGCATCGAAGACTTGGATAGCCTCTACGAGCGCATGAGCAATACTCAAGCGGCGGTTTTGAAAATAGCGCTGCAGGCCAACGATGCGATCGATTGCCTGGCAATCTTCAAATTGCTCGAAAGAGCGAAGGATGACAGTCGAGACCTGATAGGTATTGCTATGGGTTCGCCCGGTGTCGCCACCAGAATCCTCGGTCCTTCGCGCGGCTCGTTTCTGACCTATGGCTCTCTTGATGACGAGAGCGCAACCGCTCCCGGCCAGTTGACCGCGCGTGAGCTGCGCGAGGTTTACCGGATTGACCGCATTGATCGGCAAACGCAAATCCTGGGTTTGATTGGGCGGCCAGTGAGCCATTCAATCTCGCCTCAGATTCACAATGCGGCATTCGCTGCATCCGATCTTGATGCTGTCTTCGTTCCGTTTGAAGTTCGCGACATCGACGCTTTCATGCGCCGCATGGTTCGCGAAACCTCGCGCGAAATTGATTGGAACGTCCGCGGGTTTAGTGTTACTGCGCCGTACAAGGCCGCGGTGATGAGCCATCTGGATTGGATCGAGGCGGCCGCAAAGGAGATCGGCGCGGTGAATACGATAGTGGCGAAAGATGGCCAACTGCTTGGGTACAATACTGATGCCGCCGCGTTCCTCGGGACATTGGAGACGGCAGTGGAGTCAGCTCAAGATCTTCGTTGCGCAACTATCGGCGCGGGTGGAGCGGCCCGTGCTGTTAACTGGGCCCTGCAAAATGCGGGAGCCTCGGTGAGCGTATTCGCACGCGATCCCGCTAAAGCGAAACTGATAGCCGGCGATTTCGGAATCAACTCTTACGAGCTGGCTGAAGCAAAATTCGACGAATTTGACGTCGTAATCAACGCCACGCCGCTCGGAACGCGAGGGTTGCACGAAAGCGCGACGCCCGTGCGAGCCGAACAGCTTCGTGGGGTGCGGTTAGCTTACGATCTCGTTTACAATCCGCTTGAGACGCAATTCATGCGCGAAGCTAGAGCAGCGGGATGCCAAACGATTGGCGGGCTGGAAATGCTGATCAGGCAAGCAGTGGAACAGTTCAAGCTGTGGACAGGCGAGGATCCAAACGTAACCACGATGCGGGCGGTAGCCGAAAAAGGGCTAGCGCGTTTATCTCCAAATGACTCTTAACCATAACGCAGACACAGATCGCTATAGCCGTCAGGTTCTGTTCGCCGGTATTGGGGTGGAGGGGCAGAGCCGCCTGCGGAACTCTCGCGTGGTGATTATCGGTTGCGGCGCGCTTGGTTCAGCGCAGGCCGAAAGCATGGCGCGTGCCGGCGTGGGAAAACTCCGGATCGTCGATCGAGACTTTGTAGAATTTTCAAATCTGCAAAGACAGACGATGTTCACTGAACGCGATGCGGCGGAACGGCTGCCTAAGGCGATCGCGTGTGCTAATCACTTGCGAGAAATTAACAGCGCGGTTGAGGTCGAGCCGGAAATTGCGGATGCGAACTATTCAAACATTGAACGCTTGATCGCCAATGCCGATGTGGTTTTGGATGGTACCGACAATTTCGCGACGCGATACCTGATCAACGATGCCTGCGTTAAGCATGATGTTACCTGGGTTTATGGCGCAGCGGTTGGTTCCTATGGCGTAACGATGACGATTCGTCCGCACCAAACGCCGTGCCTTCGCTGTGTGTTTCCTGAGGCGCCGCGGGCCGCGAGCGCGCCCACCTGTGACACCGCCGGTGTAATCATGCCCATCATCAGCGTCGTGGCCGCGGTGCAGGTGAGCGAAACGCTCAAGCTCCTGACCGGCAGCCTGGAAGACCTGCACGGATCGTTGATGCAATTTGATGTGTGGAAAAATGAATGGCGGCGAATTACCCTCGGATCTCCGGCCCAGGATTGTGCGACGTGCGCGCGCCAACAGTATGAAACGCTCGACGTTGAGGCGCGCGAGTTTGCGGCGGTGATGTGTGGCCGGCACGCAGTGCAGGTTTCCCCGATGACGACGACGCCGGTAGATCTGGCGGCGCTCCGCAGTCGGCTGGAACTGGCCGGTGAGGTTAAGGGAAATGAATATTTGATCAGGTTTCGGACTGGACCCTACGAACTGACTGTCTTTCAGGATGCGCGCTCGATTATTCGCGGCACCGATGATATTGCCACCGCGCGCTCGCTCTACTCGAAATATATCGGCAATTAAGCACTCTTTCGGAATCCAACAAGGCTAATTGATGAGCAAAACAATTTCGCAGACACGAGCCCTGGCGCTCCTGCTATTAATCGTTTCACTTTTCAGCGGCAACGCGTTCGCCGGCGAACCCGTGGTTTGGGAGATGAGCTCTCGCGCTGAGTTGCTAAAGGGCGAAGCGCGCGGCGTGTCCGTAACAGATACCGGCGTGTTGACGCTGGCGCCGCGGTTCGATCAAGTTTTTAACACTGAACAGGCATATGTCTGGTCATCAGCCGTAGACGGAGCAGGTAACGTCTTTGTGGGCACGGGCCACGACGGAAAGATCTTTCGGGTCACGGCTGACGGGAAGGGAACGCTGCTTTACAAGACTTCCGAGCTGGACGTGACCGCACTGGCCATAGCCAGGGACGGGGCGCTGTTTGCGGCCACGTCACCGGACGGCAAAGTCTATCGCATTACCGCGGATGGAAAGGCCGAGACCTACTTTGATCCCACCGACAAGTACATATGGTCACTGGCGGTTTTGAATGATGGCTCGCTCGCCGTCGGCACCGGAGACGCGGGAAAGTTGTATCGCGTCAGTGGCGCCGGGGCAAATCCGGAAACATCACTCTTGATTAAAACGAATCAGACGCACGTGATGTCGCTAGCGGTCAGCAAGCAGGGCGACTTGATCGCGGGAACCGATCCGGCTGGGTTAGTCCTCAGGATTTCTGCTGACGGTAAGGCCTTTGGTCTTTACGATGCTCCCTTGCGCGAAATACATGCACTGGCGCCGGCGGATGATGGATCAGTTTACGCACTCGCTTTGAGCGATGCGGCGTCAACCACGCGCCAAACTTCAGCCGCCGCCACTACGGATACTACAGTCACGACAGTCACAGCTACAGACGATGCGACGACTGCGCAGGTGGTTCAGCCCACCGCGGCAGTGCGCAGTCGCAACGATTTGACCAGCGTTCGGAGCGCCGTGTTTCGCATTTTGCCGGACGGCGGCACGGACGTGGTTTGGAGCTCGACCTCGATCACCGGTTTCGCTTTGTCGGCAGGCCGCAACCAGGTTCTGCTGGGAACATCCGACAAAGGTCGAATCTATTCGATAACCCCGGACGGCCGCGACACTCTGCTGCTGCAATCTACCGAAGGACAGATTTCGACGTTGGCCGCGCACGGATCGAGCGTGTTCGCCGCCTCGAGCAATCAGGGCAAACTCTTTCGTTACGGTGAACCGGTGGTGAATGAGGGGAGTTATGAATCGCCGGTTCGCGATGCGAAGCTGGTGGCTTCGTGGGGCCGGATATGGTGGCGCGGCCAGGGCCCGATTCAGATGCAGACGCGCAGCGGAAACAGCGATAAGCCGGACACGGCCTGGAGCGACTGGAGTGCGAGCTACAGCGACCCGAACGGCTCACAGATTACCAGTCCGAAAGCTCGCTTTATTCAATGGCGTGCAACTCTGCGCGGCGCCGCCGGAAATCGAGGCGCACAGCCGCAGCTCGAGGATGTCAGCCTGGCTTACTTGCCGCGCAACGTCGCGCCCGAAGTGCTGGCGATAACGATCATGCCTCCGGGCGTTTCCTTGCAGCCACAGATCCAAATCCAGGCGGATCCTAATATCGAATCAGCCGGTCTTGATCCATCGGTGTTTGGTGTGGTGGCGCAAAACCAGCCGCGCAGAGTGTTTCAGCGCGGCGCCCGTGCGTTGCAATGGCAGGCCGAGGATCGCAACAGCGACACGCTTGAATACTCGGTTTATTACCGCTCGATGAGCGAGACGAGCTTTCGGTTACTTAAAGACCACCTGCGCGACACCTTCTTCACGGTTGATGGAGCGAGCCTGGCTGATGGGCGCTACCTCTTTAAGGTGGTCGCAACCGATGCGCTCGACAATCCTGCGGGCAACGCGCTCTCAGGCGAGCGGACCAGCGAGTTGGTCGACATGGACAATACGCCACCGGTGGTTCGGGCCGCCGGAAATGCGGTGGTCGCCGGCGATCGGGTGCGAGCAGTCTTTGATGTCGAGGATGCGACCGGCCGCATCAAGCGGGCTGACGTCAGTATCGACGGCGGCGCCTGGCGGGAAGTCTTTCCGGACGATGGTATCGCCGACAGCCAACGCGAGCGATTTTCACTGGATTTGCTGGTGGACGGCGTGGGCGAGCACACGATTTCGCTTCGGGCTTACGACAACAGCAGCAACGTTGGAACCGTAAGTGTTATCATTCGCAGGTGAGCGCCGGCACAATGCACGATACGGTGCGGGACTGCGGGTATCGGGTGCGAAATTCCGTGCTGAGCACGAGTCTTTGAGCGTAGCTTCGGACGATAGACGAGCGAAACGGCTAGTAAAAATGGGGATTTTTCGCGATTGACTTGATTTTGCAGCCAAACGCCTGGGTTTGGCATCCATGTTGCTGAAACATTGAGTGCGCAAGCTCTCCGCCTCTCCCTGATAGCGAAAGACATGCGAGGAGGCGGTAAAGGAAGATGAAGAAGGTAAGAGCAATTTTGTTGGCGATGCTGGTCGGATCGATGGTCTCGGCCGGCGCATTTGCGCAGAAGGGCGGAGGTAACAGTAATCGTCCCCCAAAAGAGGACGAGAAGATCAAAGAGAAAGACAAGCCTCCACCGAGCAACAGCAACAAACGAGGCAAGCCATAAGCGGCGCCTCAAATCGAGAAAGACCCGACCCGCCCTGCGCGGGTCGCGTCTTTTAACGGGAAGGTAATCATGAAAATACGCGCACTCATTGCACTGGTTGGAATTTCTTTAATGCCCTTCACAACGCTCTCCGTATTCGCTCAAAGACAGGCGGCCTCTCAACCCGTAAGTTCGGCCCTGGTAGCACGGGCCCAGCAGATTACGGGCGACCGGTTTTCCGTCGCGACAGCCACACCACGCGGCGTCACCGTCGTGGCGCGTGTAATGCCGCGCGCAGAAGTTCTTCATGCGATCGATCAAGGTTTCGCGCAGCTGTTTGCCGTAGCCCAGCGTCACGGCTATCGAAATCGGCTGAACTTCCGCGACTACACGGTCTTCATCGGACGTGCTGATCGCAACCGCGACAGCAGCGGGCAATATTCACCGGACATCGCCGTCGGCGCGAGTCAATACGCGGGCAGTGTCTATGACCAGGGTGGCTACGTTTTCGCTGCGGGCATGGTGCTGTCTTTCGGTCCATCGGCCTTTGTCATCGCCGAGCACGAGCGTGACTTCGGCCGCATCTCAAATGTGGTTCGATTCGAGGGCGAGCACATCGTGCTCTACTTCAACGATCGGCGGCTGTACTCTCAAACAATGGATCATAGCGGCGGCGGCGGACATCCGATTTTGCAGTAGTATCGGCCGACCCGTCCGCCGTAACCCAAGCGATGATCGAAGAGATCCAAGCGAATTGATTGCTGCGGGCGTGAGGAAGTTCGCTTGCGGAATTTCTCCGGCCAGTCTGAGAAGATAGTTTAGAAAATGGAATTCAGTCAAAGTAACAACGTTATCAAACTCTGCGTTCAAGGTATGGACATCGAGGGAAAAGGCATTGCTGAAGAAGCAAGCAGACTGTTTCTTAAAGCCTGGAACGAAGCGGCAAACGACTTTGAAAAATATATTGCTGCTTATTATGTAGCCCGGCAACAGGGCAATGTCGCTGACAAATTGAAATGGCTCGAAACATCTTTGCAGTTTGCATTACGAGTAAATAACGAGGCTGTTACCAGTGCTTTTCCCGGTCTGTACTCAAATATCGCGAAATGCTATGAGGACTTGGGCGACGTCGACAATGCAAATAAGAATCTTGAGTTAGCAAATTCGTTTACGGGCGATCCGTCTGACAAAGGTCCTTTTTATCACGGCACAAAGGCAGAGCTCCGGGTTGGCGATCTGCTGACACCCGGGGGCAGTTCTAATTACCAGCCGGAGCTCATCATGAATCACATCTACTTCACAGCTCTGGTCAACGGGGCCGGACTTGCGGCGGCATTAGCAAAAGGCGATGCACGTGAACGTGTTTATATCGTCGAACCGACAGGAGCCTTTGAAAACGACCCGAATGTTACAGACAAAAAATTTCCTGGTAACCCAACACGCTCGTATCGAAGCCAGGCGCCATTGAAGATCATTGGCGAAGTCACAGATTGGGTGAGGCAAACACTGGAAGAACTCCAAAAATGGCGAGAAAGGTTGGCGAACATCAAAGGAGAAATCATTAATTAACTTCTGAATGCCCATCAACCTGCACAGATTGGTGCGATTGTGATGTGCAAACCGCAGCAGCAAACGAAACGGGCGACCCAATTTAAAGGGTCGCCCGTAGTTTTTGAAAGTTTGGTGCCCGCTAGTAGATTCGAACTACTGACCCCTCGCGTGTGAAGCGAGTGCTCTACCGCTGAGCCAAGCGGGCACACGAAATGTTTAAGGCAGTCTACACAACAAGTGTTTTTACAGTAAAGCCAGTGGGTTCAGGCGCGAAGCGCCGTCATGCAATAACCCCGACCATCAGGTCGGGGATCGTGGTCCTCCAACAACCAAGAGGCCCGAAGGGCCGAGATGCTCATGCCGGTCCTTCGGACCTCGTGTTCATTCTTAACGATCTAACCCCGACCTGACGGTCGGGGCTACTCCATGACGGCCCTTCGGGCCTGACGAAACTTCGTCTCAATCTGTAAGTCGGGTTTTCGTGCGCTACGCGCACTTCCAACGCCTCTCGTGCTTCGCAGCTCGTTGGGCGGTACCTTCGCAAAGATGGCCGGTCGCTATCGCTCCCGGTTCTGACACGCGGCCTTGTTCTCGATCTCATCTTCATCTCCTTAGTGTAAGATGTGCCCCTGAAAAACTATTCGGTAGCCGAAAGGAAATCGTGATGATGAATCTCAAGCGTTTTTTGATTAGGCCTTCAGTTGTTCTCCTGGTGGTTGCTTGCTTCCCAGCCTTCGTAATGGCTCAAGATTCGCCGGCGATTCTCTCGGGTGGGGAACTGACTCGGGTTGTGCCGCCGGGGTTCTATTTTGAGGGGCAGAGCGCGCCGACGCAGATGCGCAATTCAGCAGCGGCGCGATTTGGCACAAAGCGCTTTGTGATCGCGGGACTGGTCGATACGTCCGGATACTCGGCAGACGTGCGGGCCAAGTACGAAGGGTTTCTCATCACTGACTCACCCATCAGGATAAACGACCACGACCTGGGAACGGGCGCGTACGGCTTCGGATTTAGCGATGGCGGGAAAATGCAGATTTACGATCTCGCCGGCGAACAGATCTTCTCAGTATCTACGACTAAAGACTCGGGCCTGAGAAGACCACGGCCGTTAATGATGACGAAATCCGGCAACGGCGTTCGGCTTTACAGTGGAAAAGACTACGTTACAATCATGGTCCGTTAGCCGCTGATTGATCCAATGTCAGCCTAGCAGATTCCTTATTGAGTAAGGCCATGTCTCCGCCTATTGAATTGACGATTCCCAACATCGGGTCTTGCATAAAATGAAAATGGTCAAGTTTCATGTCATCAGGTTGTCGTTGATTTACTGTTTGCTGGGTTCGATGACGGCCTTCGGACAGGACCCGCCGAAGAAACCCGAACCACAACGGCCGGCCGGCGGCGGCGTGGCAACCGGGACTCCGCTTAACTATTCGAGCAAGCGCACGGCCGGCATCACAGATCCGAAGGCCCCCATGGTGTTTGAAGATGTCACTGACAAAACGGCCATGGGGAGTTTTCTGCATCGCTCGGGTGCTCTGGCGAAGGACTACATCTTCGAAACGCCTTCGGGCGGTGTGGCGATCTTTGATTATGACAGCGACGGCTTGACGGACGTCTACCTGCAAAACGGCTCGACCATGCCTGCTCTGCAGGGAAAAGAAAAACCGCCGCGGTCAGCGCTGTATCGCAATCTGGGTAATTGGAAGTTTGAAAACGTCACTGACAAGGCGGGCGTGGCGAATGAGCGTTGGGGGATGGGCGTAGCGGTCGGCGATTATGATAACGACGGCCGGCCTGATCTTTTTGTCGGCAATTTCGGCGTGTCGCGCCTCTATCACAACAATGGTGACGGCACCTTCACCGATGTCGCAGAGAAGCTTGGCGTAGCCCGCAAGGGATGGAGTACGGGAGCATCCTGGGGGGACTATGACGGTGACGGGCGTCTCGATCTATTTGTGCCAGGTTACGTCGAGATCGATTTCGATAATCTG
Organism: Pyrinomonadaceae bacterium; assembly: GCA_035274925.1. Taxonomy (GTDB): domain Bacteria; phylum Acidobacteriota; class Blastocatellia; order Pyrinomonadales; family Pyrinomonadaceae; genus UBA11740. Next base: position 10,665 of record DATENS010000102.1, read on the forward strand.
CCGGCGAACCCGCGCGAGGCCTCCAAACCGGGAAACGTCGGCCAGAACTTTTGCCAATTCCGGGGCGTGCCCGTTATGTGCGGTCCGCGCGGCCTGCCTGGGGAGGGCGACACTCTCTATCATCAAAAATCGGATGGAACATTTGAAGACGTCAGCGCCAAAGCCGGCGTCAACGATCCGCAAAAGTATTATGGTTTCTCTTCCTCATGGGTGCACGTTGACGAAGACAACCTATTGGATCTGATCGTCGTAAACGATTCGACGCCAAAACAGCTTTACATTAATAAAGGTGACGGCACCTTCGAAGAAACCGGTTATCCCTCGGGAGTGGCGCTAAACGAGAACGGTCGGGAACAAGCCGGAATGGGTCTGGCCGTTGGCGATTATGACAACGATGGACGGGTCGATTTTCACATCACCAATTTTTCTGATGATTCGAATGTGCTGTATCACAATGACGGTGAAGGGAACTTTACGGATCTAACTTTTCAGGCCGGGCTCGGCGAGGTCTCAATTCCTTTTCTGGGTTGGGGCACGGCCTTTCTGGACTATGACAACGACGGGTGGAAGGACCTCATTGTGGGGAATGGCCACGTCTATCCAACGGTTGACAATCATCAGTGGGGTACAAGCTATGCTCAGCAAGTGCTGCTTTTTCATAATCTCAAGAATGGAAACTTTGAGCGTGTCGGCGCTGCGCCCCGCAGCGGCTTAGCGCCGGCGTGGTGCGCGCGCGGGATGGCGGTGGGTGATCTGGACGGCGACGGACGGCTGGACGTCGTAAACAACAATATCGATTCAAAGCCCACCATCCTAAAAAATGTAAGCGCGCCTGCCGGTCACTGGCTGCAATTGCAGTTGGCGGGTGATGTTGCGAAGAAGAGCCCGCGCGATGCTACGGGCGCCGTTGTTTCAGTGACCATTGGAAAGCTTCGTCAGCGTCAGGACGTGATCAGCGGGGGCAATTATGCTTCGCACAACGACGTGACACTGCACTTTGGCTTGGGCGCCGCCACGACCGTGGACAAGGTCGAGATCAAGTGGCCGGACGGCCTCACCGAAACCATTCAGATTCCCGGAGTCGATCGAAAGCTCCAAATAGTTGAAGGCAAAGGCGTGGCTAAGTGATTCGTATTGACACAATCTTCAAACTGTACTAAACACACTTTGTTCGAGGCAGCAAACTTTCAAACGGGTCGTAGTTCAGTTTCAAAAATTGATAAGTCAAATGGTGCCGAAGTAGTTGCGCCTTAGTAATAAGCCTTTAGCAGCAACACGAGGTGCGCTCTCTGTTTTGACAGCGAGCCCGTGCTTTCTTCTCCTTTCCTGCGAGGTTCCAATATGACAACCACCAGCCGGCTGTTTCGCTTCCTGGCAACCATCGGCGCCCTAATCTGTTTATTCGCAACGCTGGCGATAAACAGTTCGGCGCAAAGCAACAAAGGTACCATCGTGGGAGTCGTCCGCGACCCCAACGGAGCTGTCGTCACAGACGCGAAGGTTACCGCGACTAATGTCGCGACCGGCGAGAAGCGCGAGGCGACCACCGGCGATGAAGGGAACTACTCAATCCCAACACTCGACCCCGGCAACTACACCCTGACGATTGAGGCTACAGGTTTCCAGACGGTCACCGTCGAGTCTGTGAAACTGGAGACCGGCGCGCGTCAACCAGTTGATGTGAACCTGACCGTGGGTGGCGTCGGCGTGGGCACCGTCACGGTGACGGCCGAGGCGGCGCTTGTTGAGACAGAGACAAGTGTGCGAGGGGATTTGATTACGGGACGCGAAGTTACCGACCTTCCCATTCCACAGCGTAACTTTGTGCAGCTGGCCGCGCTCTCGCCTGGTGTCACCCGTCCGAACCTGGGCCTCCTCGGCGGCGGCGGCAACTTCGTCGCCGGCGGCGGTGGGCAAAACAACACGGAATCTACACGCTTCCGCGAGTCCGGCGGCTCTGTGATAGTTGTGAACGGCGCTCGCGCCACCAACAACAACTTCTCGCTCGACGGTGTGGACAACAACGAGTCGCAGTTCGGCCAGATCGCGATCTTTCCCAACCCTGACGCCATCGCGGAGTTCAAAATCGAGACGAGCGTTCCTTCAGCCGAATCGGGGCGCGCGGGCGGCGGCATCGTGCAGACGACATTTAAGTCGGGCGGGAACGATATCCACGGCACGGCGTACGAGGTCTACCAGGGAAGATTCCTCAGTGCCGCTGCTTCGCAGTTCGACGACGACCTGACGAATCGTGTGCCTAACTACGTCACCCACAACTTCGGAGGCGTCGTGGGCGGCCCCATTTTTCTGCCGAGCTTCGGCGAGGGCGGGTCCAGGCTTTACAACGGCCGCAATCGTTCCTTCTTTTTTGTCGCGACTGAGTTCCGCCGCAACGCCACGCCCATCTTCGGTGGCACAGGCGACCCGCAGTCGGTCCCGGTCCCGACCGCGCGGATGCGTGTCGGCGACTTCGGTGAGCTCTTGCAGCCCGGCACATCTCGTGTCTATCCGCGTGCCGGAGGCGGCACGGTCGTGGCTCCGCAGGGCACCATCTTCGCGCCCAACGGGACACCCATTCCCGGAAATGATCTCCGTAATTGCCCATCGTGCGGCGGGTTCTCGCCGTTCGCGCTGGCCTACGTCAACGCCTTCCCGCTGCCGAACCTACCGGGCGCCGGGCGTAACTTCCGGACTAATCGCAAAGAAGGCTATAACCTCGACAGCTACGATATCAGAATCGATCACCGCATCGCTGACAACAACGCGTTCTTCGCTCGTTACAGTCGCTCGAAGAGCGCTCGCCAGCGCGACAACTTCTTCCCACTCGGCGCCTCGCCGAATGGCAATGACCTGCCGGCGGGCCCATCGGCCGGCGACGAGTTCGGCAACTCGCGCGGCTTCACCATGGGCGACACGCACACGTTCAGCAACTCGGTCGTTAACGACGCCCGCTTTGGCTTCACGCGCGTGGATATCGGCATCTTCAACACAGGCGTCAACGGGACGGGCGGCTTTGACCCCAATGTCTCGGCTAATCTCGGCGCGCGCAACATCAACCTCGGCCCCACGTCGAGCGGAATTATCCTCTTCGGCATTGTGGACGAGTTAACGGGTACCGACCGCGCCACCGAGTTCACCGGCGACGGCGGCCCCTTTTACTTTCTTTCGAACAACTTCAACTTTGCCGACGCGGTTACCATCGTCAAGGGCAACCAGACCCTGAAGTTCGGCGGCGACCTCCGGGTGCGCCAGAACTCGAACTACGATGGCGGCCGCAACGGCGGTACGAAGACCAACACGCAGTACGGCACCACGGGCAGCGGCTTCGTCTCCGGTAACTACAACGGCATCGGCCCGAACGACACGGGTTCTTCTCTCGCCAACTTCCTGCTCGGCTATCGCCCGGGCTTCATTACGCGTGGCGACCCGGGCGGACCTTACTTCCAGTCGAGCAGAGAGATTGCCTTCTTCGTCCAGGATGACTGGAAGGCGAGCCCGACGCTCACCCTTAACCTCGGGCTGCGCTACGACATATTCGGGGCGCCGACCGAGCGCTTCGATCAGCAGTCAAACTTTGACCCGGCGAACCGTACCATCATCGTCGCCGGCGAGAATGCACCAGGCGGGCGCGACCTGGCTGAGTCAGACAGAAACAACTTCGCACCGCGCATTGGCTTTGCCTGGAGTGGACTGCGCAAGGATCGCAACGTAGTCCTCCGTGGCGGCTATGGCATCATTTACACCACCGATGTGAGTGGTCAGCAGCCGCTGACCTCGAACCCGGGCACGGGCGCGGCGAGCTATTCCTGCAACCCGATCACTAATCCCGCCGGTTGCCCGGCGGGCATCGTCGTCCGCAACCTCTTCGACGTGGGTGTCCCGCTCGCAACGGCTATCCCGGCCGCATCGGGATCGCGCTTCCCGGCGCCGACCGACCGGACGATCCTCTACAACGACCCGAACCGTCGCGACGCCTTCTTCCATCAGTACAATCTGACCGGCCAGTGGGAGTTCAGATCCAACTGGCTGGCCGAGGTCGCCTACGTAGGCTCGGCCGGGCGCAACTTGCTTACCGTCGCCAACATTGGAACGGCGGGCGATCAGGGTGGCCCCGGCTCGCGCGAGGTCCTGGGAATCAGCAACGTCATCGCCACGCGCTATCGTGGGAGCTCGCGCTACGATGCGCTGCAGACGAAGCTGGAAAAGCGTTTCGTGCGCGGCCTCTCAATCCTCTCGAGTTACACCTGGTCGCATGCCATCGATGACTCGCCCGGCGGCATTTGCTCCGTCGGCGCTGGGGCGCGCGACTGCGGCCCGGACGATCCTTTGCGGCCCCAGCTTGAGCGCGGCAATTCCGATACGGATGTTCGCCACCGCTTTACGTTCGCCAACGTCTATGACCTGCCGCTGGGCCGCGGACGCAGCTTCGGCAGCAATCTGCCGCGCGCCGTGGACTTTTTCATTGGCGGCTTCCAGTTCAACAACATCATCACCTGGCAGAGCGGCCCGGTGTACACCGTCACGAGCAACGGCGGGCGTGTCGATCTGATCGGCGATCCGACGCCGACTGCCGCAGACCGCGCTGCGGGACGTGAGTTGAATCGGTTGGCCTTCCGCCCGGCGGTCACGCCCGTCTTTGCCACCGATCCTGGCGGGCCGAAGATCGGAACGCTCGGCCGAAACGTCTTCCGCGGCCGCCAACAGTTCTACTGGGACGCTTCGCTGTTCAAGAACTTTCCCGCCCGCTGGATCAGCGAAGCCTTCAACGTACAGGTTCGCTTCACCGCCTTCAACGTTTTGAATCGCGTTAACCGCTCGCGCCCGAACGGCGATTTCGGCAATACGGGCGAGTTCGGCCGCGACGTCAGCGAGCAGCGGCGCCGGCAGATGGAGTTCTCGATCAAGATGATCTTCTAGGTCGGCTCAAGGTTCGTCGATCTCTGTAAGGACCCAAGTGGCGGGCAAAGTTGTATCGCCCGCCACTCGTTTAGTTTTAGCCGGCAGCGGAACATAGGCTGCCTTCTTACCATGAAGAGTTTTGAACCGGTAACTCAGATGAAAGATGCCGGCGCGAGCCTGCCAGGATTGGGCGCGCGGGCCTGCATCTGGCTCGTTCTGATTGTGCTCGGTGTGCAGTTCGCGATTGGACAAGAGCAGCAACAGAGCATAGGCGGCAAAGAACATGAAGATCATGTCCTCGGCGTTCGTATCGGGATGGATGTCCCGACCGCACTCGAGGCGGTTTTCCGCAACGCCCACCGTCAACCCGGCCAGGAGAAACCCGACGCCAAAAGGAACGAGGGCAAGAACGAACAGGACGTGCGCGTTCTTTATAAGGGATTGAAGATTGGGCGGCTGGAGATCGTGTTTGCCAATGGTAAGTGGGTGAAAGAGATTTCGCTCGCCTATGCCGGTCCAATACCGGTAGACACTTTGCGGCTGCCCTACTCAAGTCACCTGGATGCAGCGATAGGCGGGCAGCGATATGATGATCGTTACACCGTAGGTTACACAGACACGAACAAGCTCGAAAAGTTCTGGTGGCGCGACGAAAATATTCCGGATGGTTATCGCGTGCGCATCGGCTTCATCTCAGGCAAACTCACGACCGGCGGTGCGCAAGGTATCACTACGATCAGCCGGAAGATTGTAAGTGTGACGCCGGGTGATGAAGCGAAATTCATGAAAGCCGTGGGCGGCGGCTAGGAGCCGCGGCGAGTTTGCGATCATGCGTTTATCAAGAGCAAGGTGGTCGGGTCGGCTACAGCGTTTGAGTGCGCTGTCCGTTGCACTCAGCGTCACCGGGCTGTTCGCACCTGTTCGTTTCTCCGCCCAACAAACACAACCCGCCTCAGCACAAGCTCGCGCCCTCGGCGACGCGGCCGCACTCTTGCAAGCGGGCCGGCTCGACGAAGCGGAGGCGGCGGTGCGCAAATATTTACGCGCCGCACCGCGCGACCCCAACGCGCATACGATGCTCGGCGTCATCCTCGATCATCGCGGCCAAGAAACCCAAGCAGAGCAGGCCTATCACGAGGCGCTTAGGCTTGATGCGAAGAACGTGGCGGCGCGCTCGAATCTCGGCGTGTTACTCGCCCGGATGAAGCGTATTGAAAAAGCGATCGAGATGTTTGAATCGGTCTTGCGCCTCGAGCCGAGCCACTTGAAAGCAACCTTCAATCTAGGGGCGCTCTACGCAACGCGCGGTGACTATGCGCGCGCCGTCCCACTCCTTGAACGCGCGGCAAATGCGCAAAACAATCATGGGGGCGAGCCGGACCTTGCCTTGCTCCTGATGCTCACGAACGCTTTGCTGCACGCGGGGCGCACAGACGACGCCAACGCTTTGACGGACCGCATCGAACGTCTCGCGGGCGACGATTCACGCGCGCTTTTTACGCTCGGCTTGACGCTCGCCGAAGGACAGGAATACGCGCGCGCGGCGCGACTATTTGAACGCACTAATATTTTGCGCCCGCAAACCTATGAGGTGCTCTACAATCTGGGCGTCGCATATTACAACCTTGAGCAATACGACAAGGCCGCGCAAGCCTTAACCTCTGCCGGCGCGCTGGCGCCCAACGAAGCCGATCCTTACTACCGTCTCGGCTTGATCGCCCTGGCGCGTAATGACGGTAAGACCGCGCTTGATTACTGGGGCAAAGCCATAGAGTTACGACCCCGCTTTGCTGAAGCCAATTTCATGATAGGCGAGGAGTTGCTCAAGCGCCGGGCGCCCGAAAACGCCGTGCGTTTCTACGCGCTCGCCTTAGAGGTGGATCCCACAAAGCTGATCTACCACATCCGGCTCGGCGTCGCGCACTTTCGCAGCCGGCAATATCAGGAAGCGCGCGCGATCTTCACCCGGGCGATTGAGCGTTTTCCCGATGACGCGAATCTCTATTTCCTTTTGGGCTATGCGGCACGCGCGGAGGGGCAGTACGACGAGGCCATTGGCGCCTTTAAGCGCTCGCTCGCGCTCCGGCCCAATAACCCGGACGCCTTCACCAATCTCGGCTACATCGCGAGTCAACGCGGACAGCAGGCGGAGGCTGAGCGTCTGTTGCGCGAAGCCATCAAACTCGATCCCGACAATTTCCCCGCTTATCACGATCTTGGCCGCTTGTTAGTGAAACTCAAAAGATACGACGAGGCCGTGCCGCTTTTACAGCGCGGCGCAAGTCTTAACAAACAAGATCCCGGCGTGCATTATCAATTGTTTCTCGCGTACTCACGGCTGAAGCGCAAAGCGGAAGCTGACCGCGAGTTGGCCACCTTCAAACAGTTCGAAGAGGCGCAAAAGCACGCGCCTACTCCGCTTGGCGGTTCATCCGCCGGCATGTCCACCGGCGACGACGCGTCTCCGCCGCCACTTCCGGCCGCCGCCGCCGGGGATTCGAAAAAACCGCGCGTACCGTACGACTAAGCGGGCCGCATTTTGTTATCATCATTTTTTGATCATGCTGGAACATAATCACCGTAAGTCGCTATCCAATTTGCCGCGACGTCCTCGTAGGCTAAGTCTCCAGATAATGGTCGTCGGCCTTTTCACACTCTCGCTTCTCTTAGTGATGGGCGGCGCGCACGCTAACGATGACAAAGTCGTGAACGAGGTTGAACGTTACAACAATGAGATCAGCAAGACCTACGATTTCAAGTTCGGACCTAACCCTTTCACGCCCGGCAACGCGACCACGATCACCGGCACCTTTATTCCCGGCGAGATGTTCGTGCTGTCGAAACGTTGCGGGACTTGCCACACCGATGCGCATGCGCAGTGGCGGCAGTCGGCCCACGGCAATGCGTTTCGCGAGCCCTTCTACCAGAAGAACGTCAAAGATCTTCAAAACCAGAGAGGCATTGAGTTCACGCGCCACTGCGAATCCTGTCACAATCCGGCGGCGCTTTTCTCGGGCGCGCTTACAAAGAATTCAAAAGTAAAACGCCCCTTTGATGACGATGGTGTTTCGTGCATCGCGTGCCACGCAATTGAATCCGTCGACGGTCGCGGCATTGGCGGATATGTCATGGCTGAGCCGGCGCTGTTAGTGAAAGAAGATGGAAAGAGGCTACTGGCCGGCGTCACGGACCAGAATATTCTGGATGATATTCCCTCGCACAAACGCGCAATGATGCGGCCGCTGCTAAAGCAACCGGAATTCTGCGGCGCCTGTCACAAGTCTCAGGTTCCACGCGAATTGAATGACTACAAATTTCTGCGCGCGTTCATGGTTGCTGACGAGCTGCAGATGTCTTCCTTTTCAAAAGAATCGCCGCATCCCTACTACACTCGCGACAAAGAGACTTGTAATTCCTGTCACATGAAACGCGAGCCCGCGCCGCTGTTTGACGTCTCGGCAAAGGAAGGGAAGCTGGCCACTCATCGTTGGGCGGCTGCCAACACCGCGATTCCGTACTTCTATAAATGGCCGGAACAGCTCGACGCCGTTACGAAATTTCTGGAAAACGATGCGTTAGGCATCGACATCTTTGCCATCCGCCGCAAACCGGCTGCGGACGCCGAGAAATTTATCGCCCCGGTTAATCGCAACAGCTTTGCGATCGCTGCCGGCGATCAGATAACCGCCGATGTGGTTATCACTAACAAGAATATCGGACATTCATTTCCTCCGGAGCTGCGTGATTTTTATGAAGCGTATGTGGAATTTGCTGTGATCGACGGGAGCGGCAAGGTGCTCTATCAATCAGGCTTCATCAAATCGAATGGCCATCTTGACGAGTCGGCGCACAACTACAAGACCTATTTGGTCAAGGCCGATGGCAGCTATAACGACAAGCATCACATCTGGCGCACGCGCGTTGTGGCCCAAAATAATGTGATTCATTCGGGCCGTTCGGACATGGCGCGTTACCAGTTTCGCATTCCTTCAAACGCGACCGGCGCTTTGAAATTAACGGCCCGCGTAAAGTACCGTCGGTTTACGCGCGTGTTCAGCGATTACTCGCTCGGTAAGTCCGTCGACTATCCGATCGTGACGATGGCTACCGCGCAGTATGCTCTGCAAATTGGCAGCAACTCTGCGATGCCTCCAAATCCGTCGGACAAAACGGCCATGCCTGATTGGCGGCGTTGGAATAATTACGGCATCGCGCTTTTCGATCAGCGGCAATACGCCCTGGCGATAGCCGCCTTCACCCGCGCGGCTGAGCTTGATGAAAAGTATCGGCCGATGGCCCTGGTGAATCGAGCGATGGCCCACATTGAGCTGGAGCAGTACGAGGAAGCAGCGAGCATTTTGGAAAGCGTGGTTAAAACGAATCCGACAAATCCACGCGCGCTGTTTCAGCAGGCGCGAATATTCCTGAAACGGGGTCAGTTGGATCAGGCCGAGAGTAATCTCAAGCAAGTGCTCGCCGCTTATCCGCGCGATCGTATTTCTCTTCAGCAACTCGGCGAGCTGTGTAAGATCAGACGCGACTACAAAGGCGCGCTTGAATGTTACCAAAAGATTCTGCACATCGATCCTGAGGACTTGGGCGCTCACTACAACCTGATGCTGGTCTATCGCAAGCTGGGCCGACTTGACGATGCTAAGCGCGAAGCGAAAATCTTCGCCGATCTCAAGGATGATCCCAGCGCACTGTCGATCGCCAATCAGTTTTTGCGCAAGCACCCGGAAATGAGCAATGAAAGCGTTTACTGGCACGTTCACGATCTAAGCCGTACGCCCGGAGATTGAGTCTAAGGAGTAATGAGCGCCCGGCATGAACCAAATCATGAAGCGGCTGCTAATCGGCGGCCTGGCCTTTTCTTTATTTGTATTTCCTTTAGTTGAGTTGACCGCTGACGAACACCGGTTGGATGGTGAAGTAGTCGGCCCGATCCACACATCGCCCCGTTCAGAAAGTAGACTTGTCGGCGGATTACACGAGTCCCGTTTGGTTGGTGGAAGCGGCGGGCGCACACCTGCGCAGTCCAAACGTAAGTCTTCGTTTGTCAGCGACCTGTTCCGGAACAACTGCGCGCGTTGTCACGGCGCCGATGGCCGGGCGGATACGCCGCTCGGCCGTACATACAGCACCCCCGATTTAACTGATCCGGAGTGGTGGCGAAAGAACTCGAAAATCGCAAGCACCGCAAGCCTGGCCGCGATCGTTAGCCAGGGCAAGGGCGGGATGCCGGCTTTTGGCAAGAAACTGAAGCGCACTGAGATCCGTCTTCTTGTCGGTTATGTGCGAAAATTCAAGAAACCAGGATCGACTAACCGCTAAATCGGGCCGTGCCGGCGTGGCATTGAACGGGAAGCGATCAATCGCCGCAACAATCTTCATTTTCCTTGCGGGCATTGTCTGTTTCGCCCACGCGCAGGCGAGCGCTCCTTCGATTACAAAAGTTGAGCCCCCTTCCTGGTGGGCCAATCACACTATCAACCCCGTTCGTTTGTTACTTCGCGGCCGCCACCTGTCCGGCGCAAGGGTGAAAGCTGCGCGGCCTCAAACCGTTGTTTCTGACGTGCGGATCAATTCCGCCGGCACGTATATTTTTGTAAGTGTGCGCATCCATCCGCTTGCGAAACCGGGCGCCTACCCGCTGGTTGTTGAGACGGCTCGGGGAAAGGCCTCGGTGCCTTTTCATCTGAATACGGCCCTTGATCCGAAGCAAAACTTCCAGGGCATTACCAGCGATGACGTGATCTATTTGATCATGACCGATCGCTTTTCTGACGGCGACGTGACGAATAATATACCCGCCGGTTCGCCTCCCCAGGCTTTTGATCGGCGTAATTCGCGCGCGTATCACGGAGGTGACCTGCGCGGCGTCATTAATCGTCTCCCGTATCTAAAAGAACTGGGCGTGACGGCGATCTGGCTGACGCCGTGGTACGACAACTGGAATGGCATTAAAACCTGTGACAAACCGTGGTGCCCGAGTACTTACTATCACGGCTATCACGCGATCGACTATTACGGGGTCGAAGACCATTTTGGTGATATGAAGACGCTGCGCGAGCTGGTTGTAAGGGCGCATGCCCTGGGCCTGAAGATCATCCAGGATCAGGTAGCCAATCACGTGGGTTCCCAGCATCCCTGGGCTAAGGATCCGCCGCTCGACAACTGGTTCCACGGCACTCTGCAAAATCACCTGCTCGAGAAATTTCAGAACAGCACCGTCCTTTCTCCGCATGCTAACCGGGAAGAAGTTCGAAACACGCTCGATGGGTGGTTCAGCGATGACATGCCCGATATGAATCAGGAAGAGCCTGAGGTGGCGCGCTACGAAATTCAGAATTCCCTCTGGTGGGTGGGCATGACAGGGATCGACGGCGTTAGGCAGGATACCATTCAATACATCCCACGATTTTTCATCCGCGACCTTTCGAACAGTCTGCATCGACAGCATCCGCGGCTGTGGATGGTCGGGGAAGTGTTCGAGCGCGATGCGGCGCAGACGGCATTCTTCATCGGAGGCCATCGAGGCTGGGACGGCGTCGACACGAACCTCGATTCGGTTTTTGATTTTTCTCTCTGGAACGTGTCGCTGGATGTTTTTACCAACAAGAAGCCCATGCGCGCGTTGCGGGATCAACTAAAGTACGATGCTCTCTATCCTGATCCGGCGCGAGTGACGACGCTCGTGAACAACCACGACACGCGCCGTTTCATGTCCATTGATGACGCAACTCTCGAAGGATCAATGCTACATACGGCATTCATGCTGACCATCCGCGGGACGCCGCAACTCTACGCCGGCGAAGAGATCGCAATGGAAGGAAAGGACGACCCTGACAATCGGCGGGATTTTCCCGGCGGCTTTCCCGGAGACAAGCGCAACGCGTTCTCCCGCAGTGACCGAACGCGTGACGAACAGCGTATGTGGCAGTGGACGCGTGATTTGATCAAGTTGAGGCGTGATCACTCAGCTATCCAACGAGGACAACTAATCGATCTTTTTTATGATGACGATGCTTATGCTTACGCCCGAAAGGATTCAACCGAAACGGTGATCGTTGCTATTAATCGATCGGGTAGTGAAAAAACGATAACCGTTCCGGCCGCGGCGATCGGGTTGCGCAATGGCACTCAATTGCAGCCCGTCCTGGAAGCGATTAGCTGGAAAAGTGTCGCGGGCGGCCGAGCCACGCTGCTGGTGCCCGCGCGGACGACCGTCGCCTACACGATCAAATAAGAAGGGCTGATCAGACAGCGCACTTATGCGCCTGCGCGGAAGACACACTTCGACGGGCAGACAGGCCGCCGTCTAAACCAGAAAAGAGAACTTTCGTTTCGCTAAACTGCACAATGACCTTTCCCAGATCGAGTGGAATACTTCTGCACCCCACGTCGCTACCGGGACGCTTCGGCATCGGCGACTTGGCAGACCAGGCTTATCGCTTTGCCGATTTTCTAAATGCTGCCGATCAAAGTCTGTGGCAGGTCTTGCCGCTTGGCCCAACGGGGTATGGCGATTCGCCCTATGCCTGCTACTCGGCGTTTGCGGGTAACACTTTGCTCATCAGTCCCGAGAGACTTTTTGAGCAACGACTGCTCACAAAGGATGACCTGGACGGGGTGCCCGCGCTCCGCGATGGCCCAGTTGATTTTGAGCGGGTTCATAAAACCAAAGAAGTCCTTCTGAGTCAGGCGTTCGCCAACTATCAGAAAACGACGGACACAGAGTTTCGCAGTAGTTTCAAGACGTTCGCGGAACAGAATGCCTCCTGGCTTGATGACTATGCGCTTTTTCGCGCGCTGAAGACGGCGCACGGCGGCGCTGCCTGGCATGAATGGGAAAGCTCGCTGGTTCGCCGCACACCGGATGCTTTAGCAAGTGCTCGCCGGGATCTCCACGATCAGATTGAAGCGCACAAATTCTTTCAGTTTCTCTTCTTCACTCAGTGGTTTGAACTTAAGGCGTACTGCAACGAACGCGGCATTAAGCTGATCGGCGACATTCCGATATTTGTGGCCCATGATTCCGCCGATGTCTGGACCAATCCCGATCAGTTCAAGCTGGATGCGAAAGGGATTCCGACCGTCGTGGCCGGGGTACCACCAGACTATTTCAGCGCCACCGGTCAGTTCTGGGGCAATCCACTCTACGATTGGGAGCGGATGGTGGCCCATGATTTCCGTTGGTGGATTGAACGCGTGCGCGCGACGCTACAAACCGTGGACATCGCGCGCATCGATCACTTCCGCGGCTTTGCGGCGTGCTGGGAGATTCCCGGAGGGGACAGCACCGCTGAGCGTGGCCGCTGGGTCGATGTTCCGGGAAAGGAACTTTTCACGGCCATTCGAAAAGCGTTAGGCGATTTGCCGATCATTGCCGAAGACCTCGGCGTAATTACACCCGATGTTGAAAAACTGCGCGACAGCTTTGGTTTTCCCGGCATGCGTATCTTGCAATTCGGTTTCAGCAGCGACACCACGAACATCGACCTCCCCCATAACTATCACCGGAACGTCGTGGTTTACACCGGCACGCATGATAACGACACGGCCGTTGGGTGGTTTAATAGCGTGGCCGGCGCCGGGTCGACACGCACGCCAGAGCAAATAAGCGCGGAAAGAAATTTCTGCATGAGATACCTCAACACCGAGGGCAGAGAGGTACACTGGGATTTCATTCGCGCCGTACTTTCCTCAGTTGCCGACACGGCTGTTGTTCCGTTACAGGATTTACTTGGACTAGGCACTGAAGCGCGCATGAATCTTCCCAACAGCACATCAGGCAACTGGACCTGGCGAGTTGCGGAAAATGCTTTGACTGATGATCACGGCGAGCGGCTCAGAGCCCTAACCGACACTTATGGGCGTACGCACCGGCATGAAATTGAGAGTATTAATCCGGATCAGGCGGCATAGCCGGGTCGACACTCCGTGATTTTAGATAAGCGCGGAATAGTGTCCGCCTTGGAAACGTTTGGCATGAAAAAACGACCGACAGCATCATTCAAAGTGCTAGCTTGCGCAGTTCTCTTGTTAGGTTCGGTTTCTTACGCGTCAGCCCAATCGCCTGAGGTGCAGAAAATCGAACCGCCAGGCTGGTGGGTTGGTCATTCGATTAATCCCGTCCGCCTCTTAGTACGTGGAAAGAGGTTGAGCGGCGCGACCGTCGAAGCCGTTGGCGCAGGAATAAAGACCGGTTTGGTGCGCATAAACGAGTCAGGCACTTACCTCTTTGTAGATGTTTTCATTGACGGCAGTGCTAAGCCCGGCATGCGTCAGCTCAGATTCAAAACCTCAGCGGGCAGGGCGGAGGCGAAGTTTGAAATCTCCGCTCCGCTGCCACGCGAAGGCCGCTACCAGGGATTCACGACCGACGACGTTATCTACTTCATCATGCCCGACCGTTTTGCCGACGGCGATCAGTCAAACAACAACCCGGGAAAATCGCCCGGCCTCTACGACCGCTCAAAGGGACGCTACTATCATGGCGGCGACTTTAAAGGAATCATTGATCGCCTTCCTTATCTGAAAGACCTCGGCGTCACGGCCATCTGGATTAACCCCGTATACGACAACACGGACCGGCTCGACGAGCGTGAGATGTATCCGGAAACCGAAGGCGGGCCAAAACGGCCAACGACCGCCTATCATGGCTACGGCGCGATTGACTTCTACGGAGTCGAGGAGCACTACGGCACGATGGCCCAGTTGCGCGAGCTGGTAGACAAGGCCCACGCATTGGGTTTCAAAGTCATTCAGGATCAGATTGCGAATCACACGAGCCCCTATCATCCCTGGGTCGCGGATCGCCCGACGCCGGCGTGGTTCTACGGCTCCGTGGAAAATCATCTGTCGAACAACTGGCAGAAATGGACGCAGATGGATCCGCACGCGAGCGAATCTACGCGCCGGCGCAACCTCGAAGGGTGGTTCATAGACATCCTGCCCGATCTCAATCAAGAGGACGAAGAAGTTCGGCGCTACCTGATTCAGAACACGCTCTGGTGGCTGGGCATGGTCGGCTTCGATGCCATCCGCATGGACACGTTGCCCCACGTCCCGCGCCCCTTCTGGCGCGATTGGTCAGCGGCCATCAAGCGCGAGTATCCGCACGTCATCGTCCTCGGCGAGTTGTTCGACGGCGACCCGGCGCTGCTCGCCTATTTTCAGAAGGGACGGGTCGGGCACGATGGCATTGACACGGGGATTGACACCCTTTACGACTTCGCGCTCCATTACGCCATTCGTGACGTGTTCGCGCGGGGTGACTCTGTGCGAAAGCTCGCACAGGTCCTCGCGCATGACCATCTCTATCCAAAGCCCGACGTGCTTGTTCCTTTCATCGGTGTACATGACATGCAACGCTTCATGTCAGAGAAGGATGCAACGATCGAAGGCCTTAAGCTCGCGCAGACCTTCGTGATGACGACGCGGGGGACTCCGCTGCTTTACTACGGCGACGAACTCGCGATGCCTGGGGGAGGTGACCCAGACAACCGGCGGGATTTTCCGGGCGGCTTCCCCGGTGATTCGCGCAGTGCATTTACTGAAGCAGGACGCACGTCCGCTGAAAACGAAGTCTTCAACCACCTGCGCCGTCTTGCCCGGCTACGCACTGAGCTTCCGGCCTTGCGGCGCGGGACGCTGATGCACATTTATGACGAAGAGCAGCAGACCGTTTTCGCGCGGCGGCTGGGTGACCAGATCACCTTTGTCGCCTTCAACAACGACACCAAGCCGGCCATTATCAAGTTCAAGTTGAGCGCCGCGGGCCTCGACCCGAATGCGCGTCGGACGATGAGGCACGACTATCTTGGTAGCGGCGGCCTTCGCGCGGAGCGCGTACGCGGGGACGACGTCGAACTCGACATGGCGCCCCGCTCCGCCGCGATCTTGACGGCGCAGATTGATGTTGCGCGCCGTTATCCAGTAAGGCCCGACAGTCTGGGGGACAAGAATCGATGAACAGACCACGTTTGAGCTTCTGGCAGATTTTCAACATGAGTTTCGGCTTCCTCGGAATTCAATTTGGCTGGGGGCTGCAACTCGCCAACATGAGCGGCATATACACCTATCTCGGGGCCAAGCCTGAACAGGTTCCGATCCTCTGGTTGGCGGGACCGGTCACTGGTTTGCTCGTGCAACCGATCATCGGTTCGATGAGTGATCGCACCTGGAATCGTCTGGGCCGCCGGCGTCCGTACTTCTTAGTGGGAGCGATTCTCGCCAGCATCGCGCTTTTCTTCATGCCCGATTCGTCCGTTCTCTGGATGGCCGCCGGGCTGCTCTGGATCCTGGATGCGAGCATCAACGTCAGCATGGAACCGTTTCGTGCGTTTGTGGCCGACAAGCTCAATGTCGACCAGCGCACGGCCGGATTCGTAATGCAAAGTTTTTTCATTGGCATTGGCGCAACGCTCGCCAATGCCTTGCCTTACTTCTTCCGCCGTTACGGCGTTGACGAGCGTGGCGTCGCGGCAGCGGACGCCGCGGTGAGAACCATACCCGCCAGCGTCAGCTACTCGTTCAAGATCGGTGCGGTAGCATTTCTTCTGTGCGTGCTTTGGACGGTGATCACCACGCGCGAATATCCCCCGGATGACTTCGAAGAGTTTGAGCGGCGCCGAAAAGAGCATCGCGGAATCGGCGCTGGTTTGCGTGAGATCTTTTCGGCGATGCGCGAAATGCCCGCCACCATGAAACAGCTTGCCGTGGTCCAGTTCTTTACTTGGCTGGGACTGTTTTGCATGTGGATGTTTTTTGGCTTGATGACTTCGTACCATGTTTTTGGCGCTACGAGCGAGAAAGACCCGCGCTTCACTGACGGCCAGGCCTGGGGTGGAAATGCTTTCGCAATTTATTCGATTACGTGCTTTGCGGTCGCGTTTCTGCTTCCGCCCCTGGCGAAAGCCACCAGCCGAAAGACTGTACACGCGGTCGCACTTTTGTGCGGTGCGGCCGGATTGCTGTCTGTCTATTTCATTCAGGACAAAACGATACTGTTGACGACCATGATCGGAGTCGGCATCGCCTGGGCGTCGATTCTGTCCATGCCTTACGCGATCCTCTCCGGGGCGATTCCGGCAGCACGCATGGGCGTTTACATGGGCATCTTCAACTTCTTTATTGTCATTCCCGAGATTATTGCGTCGTTTCTGTTTGGTCCGGTCATCAAAGCCGTCTTCGGTACGGACAATCCCAACGCCCCTATGTTCGTGGTGATGGCGGGCGGTTTATTTCTGGGGCTGGCGGCTACCAGTGTATTGCTGGTTAAAGACGTTGGCGACAGGAACGTGCCGGAAGAAGCAGTGTTAGAAGCCGACCGAAAGGAGATCTTCACGTTGCAGGGATCTGCACAGCCGGTGCCCGGCACGGGATTGGTCGATGAGGAGAAGTAACAAGCTGCTTTTGAAGATAAGGATGAATGCAACATCTTACCGCGCTGGAACACTCACTCTGGCGATGGTGACCGCCGTACTCTGGCTTCTGATCGGATCTGGATTCGCGCAGAATCCGGTTAACTACTCGAAAGAGACGGCTCGCGCGCCGCGTCCCTGGGTGCGTGACGGTGTCATATATCAAATCTATCCGCGTAACTTTTCAGCCGAAGGCAACTTCAAAGGCATCACTGCTCAACTCGATCGCCTGAAAGACCTCGGCGTAAATATTCTTTGGCTGATGCCTATTCATCCTATCGGTCAGGAAAAGAAGAAGGGCACTATCGGCAGTCCGTATGCCGTGCGCGATTACTACGGGATTAATCCGGACTATGGGACTAAAGAAGATCTGAAGAGGCTGGTGGCCGAATCCCATCGGCGCGGGATGAAGGTGATTATCGACATCGTCGCCAATCACACCGCGTGGGACAGCGTTCTGATGAAGCATCCCGACTGGTATAAGCGCGACGCCGGCGGAAAGATTACCTATCCGTATGACTGGTACGACATTGCCGCCTTGAATTACACAAACCCGCAACTCCGTCAATACATGGTAGACATGCTCAAGTACTGGATTCGCGAATTCTATCTGGACGGCTTTCGCTGTGACGTCGCCGGCGAAGTGCCCACAGACTTTTGGGAAAACGCGCGTGCGGAGCTCGATAAGGTCAAGCCGGACATTCTCATGCTGGCTGAGGCGCACAAGCCGGAACTGCTGGTCAAAGCATTCGAACTCGATTACTCGTGGCCTTTGCACAGCGCCATGACGAATGTGTTGCAGGGGCGCGGCCGCGCTTCTGATTTAGTTGAGGCGTGGGAAAAAGAATACAGAGAGTGGCCACAGGGCGCCTTACACATGCGCTTCTCAGACAATCATGACGAGCGGCGAGCGATTGCGCGATTTGGGGAACCGGCGGCGCTGGCTGCTTCCGCTTTGATGTTCACGCTGGATGGCGTGCCCCTGATTTACAACGGAATGGAAGTTGGTGACACGACCGAATCCGGGGCGCCGGCCCTGTTTGAAAAGCTGCCCATCTTTTGGCCGATCGCCGAAAGGCGGCCTGAGTTTCCCCGGTTTTATAAGCAGATGAGTGCTTTGCGCCGTGCGAGCAAAGCTCTGAGATTAGGTTCACTTAAATGGCTGCGGAATTCGGACGAGTCTCGGGTTATTACATTTGTGCGGCGCGCAACGGATGAAGAAATCCTGATCACGATCAACTTTTCCAGCCAGCCGTTCTTTGGATCGGTTGAGGTCGAGGATGGCCAGGCATTCAACGACATCACGCCTGACATTGGTCCGCCGCTACCGCCGGATGCGTCTCCTCGCGAGCGTGAAGCGCGGGCGAAGACGAGTTCCTTGCCGGCTATTCGTCTTGATTCCTGGGGCTATCGCGTTTTTCAAAGAAGGGTGAAGTGACGAAAGCCCCGGCTTTACGTTGTTCGAATTCAATATCTGGATAACCTTCTTATGAAGAAATTTGTCGTAATTGTATTGGGTCTGATCTGGTTCGCGTCGGCGGGTCACGCTCAGGAAATCGATATCACGCGACTGGAAAAGATCGGGCCGGTGACGAGCTTCGTCAAAACCGAGAAGGGGATTACGCTCAATTGTCGCGACAAATCACAGGTTCAATTGACGGTTCTTGCCCCAGATCTGGTTCGGGTTCGCGCCTCCTTCACCAAGCCCATTCCTCCCAGAGATCATTCGTGGGCAATTGCGAAAGACAATTGGGAGACGCCCTCCTGGACTGTGAGCGAAACCCTGGAAGCAGTCACCATCACGACCTCAGAGATCGAAGCCGTCGTGCGCCGCTCGCCGTTACTGATTGAGTTTCGTGACGCGCGGACTCATCAAACAATAAACGCGGACGAGCAGCCGATGGCCTATGACGCCAAGAATGGGCTGGCGCCAATAATGTTCGATCCCGGCGCCGGGAAATTTGTGGCGACGGCCAAGAAACTCGGGTTTGATGAACACTTTTATGGTCTGGGAGAGAAGTCCGCGCGCCTCGACAAACGTCGCGGCTTTTTCGTGAACTGGAATTCCGATACACCGGGTTATACCGAAGGCCGCGATCCTATTTATCAAACGATTCCTTTTTATCTCGGCTTGCAGCACGGCGCAGCCTACGGAGTCTTCTTCGATAATAGCTATCGCAGCTATTTCGATTTTGGCCGGCTATCGCAAGAGCGCATTTGGTTTGGCGCGGAAGGCGGCGAGCTGAATTACTATTTTTTCTATGGGCCGTCGATCAAAAAGATTCTCAGCCGCTACGCCGACCTTACCGGTCACATGCCGCTTGTGCCACTTTGGGCCCTCGGGGTTCAGCAATGCCGCTACAGTTACTATCCGGACACGATGGTCGAAGAAGTCGTACGCCAGTATCGCGAGCGCGATCTCCCACTCGATGTCGTCTATCTCGATATCCATTACATGAGCGGCTATCGTGTGTTTACTTTCGACCCGAGACTCTTTCCCGATCCAAAAAGTTTGACCGACAAATTGAGCAGGCAAGGTGTCAAGACCGTGGTGATTGTGGATCCGGGTGTTAAGCATCAGCCAGCCGCCGAAGGCGCGCCGCCGATCAATTCGGCGAGGCCCGAGCTTCAACCGCAGGACCAACGCTATTACGTGTTCGATCAGGGAATCGCCAGGAATTATTTTCAGCGTCGTAAGAACGGGAAACTGTTCATTCCCCGGGTGTGGCCGGGCGATAGCGTCTTTGTGGATTACACGTTACCCGCAGCGCGGCAGTGGTGGGGCGATCTGCACCGGGCCTACACCGACAACGGGGTCGCTGGAATCTGGACCGATATGAACGAGCCGGCAGACTTTGTGGACCAGACGGGCAAAAACCAGATCGACGTGATCAGTTATGACGAAGGCGAGAATTCTACGCATGCCAAGAACCGCAACGTTTTTGGGTTCTTGATGGCACGCGCAACTTATGAAGGTCTCATGCGCTTGCAACCCGACCGCCGGCCATTTGTGATTACGCGGGCTGGTTATGCCGGTATCCAGCGTTATTCAACAATGTGGATTGGCGACACCAACAGTACCTGGGAAGCCCTGGCTCTAAATGTTCCGATGTTCACTACGTTGGGACTCTCAGGCGAGCCGTTTGTTGGCAGCGATGTCGGCGGCTTTATTGGCCGCGCGAACGGCGAATACCTCGTGCGCTCGTATCAAATTGGTTTCCTGGCTCCGTTCTTTCGCAATCATCACGCCATTGACGGATACGATCAGGAACCCTGGCGCTTCGGAAAGCACTACGAAGACGTCATTCGAAAGTACCTGAAACTCAGGTACCGGTTGCTGCCGTTTCTCTACACAACGCTCGAAGAAGCGCATCGCACCGGCGTGCCGTTGTTTAGGCCATTGATGCTGAACTATCAGGACGACCCGAACACGTATAATCTCGACGACGAGTTCATGATAGGAGAGGATCTCTTGGTGGCGCCGATTGTGAAGCCGGACGTAACTTCGCGCCTGGTATATTTGCCGAAAGGCGTCTGGTATGACTACTGGACTAACAAGAAGTATGCGGGTGGCACAATGATTCGCGCTGATGCGCCGCTGGAAACTGTGCCGATGTTCGTGCGCGGAGGCGCAATCATTGCCATGGCGCCAGAGATGAAATACGTTGGCGAGAAGCCTGCGGACCCGCTCACGTTCGCAATCTACCCGGATGACAAAGGTTCAGCTTCAATGACGCTGTACGAAGATGATGGAACCAGTCCGGCGTACCGGCAGGGGGTGTTTCGTCGCACGAGCGTCAGCGTGAAGCGCGCCGCGAGCAGGTACATTGCGAGCATAGGTACTCCAGCGGGGACCTACAATCCCGGCGTGCGTAGGCTTATTTTTGTAATTAAATCACTCCCGGCCGGCAAGGGTGTTACCGTGGTGGACGCGGGCAGAACGCAAACAATTGAAATCAAATAACCATCGAATTCCTATATGACGTGGATCAAAACTATCTCAGCCGATGATGACGAACAGGTGCGCAGCGCCGTCGAAGCGCAGCATGAATTGTATCCGGCTGAGTACGCCGTGCCGGTTCACCCCACGCCGGATGGCCATGCGTCGCAGATTGTTGCGTCGCACAGTCTGATCCCGGGGGCTCTGCATCATGCCTTCGCCACATTCGGTGTCTTAATGTCGCCTGACCTTCCATTAACGCGGCGGCAACATGAAATGATCACCACCGTCGTATCAGTCCTCAATCGCTGTCACTATTGAATCGAATCTCACGCAGAGTTTCTGCGTCGCGTAACTTTAGACGAAAAGTTGGTCACGGCACTGCAAGATGATTACCGGACAGCGCCGATCTCAGAGCAGGACCGGGTGATGCTTGATTACGTCTCGCAATTGACGCTTGATGCGACGCGCATTTCGCAACAGGACCACGTGCGTCTGCGAGCGAACGGATTCAACGATAAGGCCGTCCTTCAAATCACTTTGATTGCGTCGTGGTTTAATTACATCAATCGTGTGGCGGATGCGTTGGGCGTGGGCCGGGATTAGATGGGACTCACGAGCGCTTGATCCTGGGGGAAATAGACCTCACTTCTCTCCGAGTGTGTACATAGATGTTTTCCGGTTATAGGTTTTCCAATCAAACCAGTAGTCTTTAAGCACGGTAATCCTGGTCAACTGCTTGCCCGCATGCTCTCCGTTCAACGCGGTGCCGGCAAAGTCCCATTCGGTGCCTTTATCATCAACCAACCGCAGCGGTGAGGAGTTCGGTTTGAGGAAGAATTCGCGTTCGACGCCGTCGATAGTGCGGTGAAAAGCGCGAACCGATTTCCCGTCTTCGCCCAGCACGATCACCAGCGGAACACCTCCCAACTCGTCGATGATCGGATTCTGCTTTTGCACGGCCGTGAATGGATATGCGCAGGATACATTGTTAGCAGTTATGCCGACGATGAGTTCGCGATGGGCGAACTCCGACGCGCTCAACTGGGTGGCCACGGGGACCTTTAACATGCGCTCTTCCCAATCCGGTGGCGCATACTTTCCCTGGGCGGCGATCTTCTCATCCGGTCGCAGTACGCGTCCGTTCGGCTGTTCGCGTTTCCACGTGGCAAAGGTCAGTTCGTCCATGAATACCGAACGGAGACGTTTGCCCTTGAGTGGACCGAAGATGGCTTCACCAGTGACCTGTTGCCACCATGAACCCGTCTCTTCATCTTTCATGATGAAGTTTTGATTGTTGATGCCTACGAGGTGAAAGTGAAGTACGCGTCCGTCAACAGTTGTCTCCCACACCAGACCGGTGTGACAGAGCGTTCAATAAGTTGCACAAATCGGCGTCCCGCCGACCACGTCCTGCACCAGGTGATGATAAGCCATCAGCCGCACCGGATAAGCGACAGCCTCATCATTGATTTTGACGGCGAGCACCATGTCTGACTCTCTGACAAAACTTGCATCCGAAGATTTGACGTAGGCCCTCTGCGGTAGAGGATTGAACATCCACTCGAAGTGGTTCTGGCGCGCGAACCAGACAGGCGGCAGCATTAACAACACTACAATCACCATCAGAGCCTTGCGCCACCAGCGGCGCGCGCGCGTCCACTGCCAAACGACCAACGCCGCCGCGCCGATGAAAACGATGACCGTGATCCGCGGCGACCACTGCCGCAGGATGTACGAAACTTCCATTCCTTGCTGTGTTTGGGAACGAAATGGCTGTATGAGGAATGCAGGTATGGCGACAAATGCCAGAGAAAGTAGCAGTAGCCCTGGGAGGATCACCCAGAGCAGGCCCCGAAAGCGTCGGGTCTCTGAATCAGTTTTAGTTAAGACGCTTGCCACCCACCCTCGATTCTTGTCGGTTATTTCTTTGGAAAGAGAAACTGCAGGATCGAGCTGACTCGAGCAGCCCATGCACGTTCGTTATGCTCGGCGCCGTCTGCTTCAAGATACTTCAGGTTCTTGCCGAACTTCCAGCCTTTCCTGATCAGCGTATCTCGTAAGAGCCGGGCGCCGTTTGTCGTATTCTGCGCTTCTTTCTCGTCGCGTCCTTCTTTGGTTCCGATGTCCAGCCAAATCCGCAGTGGCTTTCTGGGAAGAGCCCGCGTGTAATGTACAATCTGATTGTCTGCCCACCAGACGAACGGGGAAACCACGGCCAGCTTGCCGAACACGTTTGGATATTTCAATCCGAGATATAGCGACACCAGACCGCCCAGGGACGAGCCGCCCAGCGCGGTGTGTTTCGCACCTTTCCGGGTTCGATAGGTCGAATCAATGAACGGTTTGAGCTCTTCGACCAGCATGCGACCGTAAAGGTCAGCTTTGCCGCCCACTTTGTGTCTGGCGTCCTCAGCCGGGGTGTATTCGTTCACTCGATTGGCCCCGGCGTTATAGATGCCGACAATAATCAGCGGCTCAATCTTGCCGGCAGAGATCAGCGATTCAGCGGTTTCATCCACGCGCCACTCCTGTCCCGGAATAAAAGAAGTCGCGCCATCGAAAATGTTCTGCCCATCATGCATGTAGAGCACTGCGTAACGCACGCCTGTCTTTGCTTCGTAGCCTGGAGGTAAATAGACGATTACATCGCGATTACTGTTCAGGATATTCGAATGAACATTCTTGTGGAACCGTATGTCTCCAGTGAGCGTGTGTGGTGGCTGAGCCGCAGCGGTTCCACAAACCAGAGCGATGACGATAGCGACGCGTCGTACCTGAAAACACATTTGATTGGTTTTGATTTTCTCCACCGGGCCGCCGCGTACTTTGCGAATCACCAGTGAAGAAAAGCAGTACACACTGAAATTCGCGTTGACTTGTCTATTTTGCTGATTCACGAAACAAGGCTTCGAGTTCTTTGGTTGTCTTTTCGACCACGCGAGTAGCTTCTTCCAAAGCTTGTCTTGCTTCTTCAGCTTCAACCGTAACGGTCTGTGCGCGACGGGCTGCGGTTTCCGAGGCTGTGGTCGCTTTCTTTAAGCGCTCTTCCGCTTCGCGCCGGTTTTTCTCGGCTTCCCTGGCTGCGGCGTCAGCTTTCTTCTTCTCCGGCTCCAAACTCTGGGCCCGTGCCCGTGCGGCAGTCAGCGATTTCTTCGCATTCTGTAATGAAGTTTTCGCCGCGCCTATCTTTACCCGGCGCTCTTCAAGTCGGCGCTGCTCAACAGCTGACTTCGACTGTTGCTGCGTTTTCGTAGAGACACTGGTTGCCTTTTTTGTCGGGCCGGCCTGTGTTGATTTCTGACTTCGCTGCGTCGTAACTGCGCTCGCGCTGAACGACCCGAAAGAGTCGAAGCCAGGCGGGTCGACGTCCTGAGTTAGACGTCCGGGAGTTGGCCCATCGGAAAGGGACGCGTATGAGGATATCGCCTCAAGAGTCGTAGCAATCCGGCGCAGCGTATCCGTCGACGGGTTGCTACCGCCATCGCTCAGCACTTCGGTCGCCAGGTCTGATAATTCCAGAAGCGCTTCTCGCCGCGTGTCGAGCGCGTCCCGCATGTCTGCAACCTTGCCCGACGCTTGCGCCTTGCGAAAGCGCTGACCGGTGGCCATCAGCCGCTCGAACGCGTTCCGATGGCGCCAATAAAGTTGATTCACAGTCCAGGCGGAGATCGGCGGCTTCGCCAGCAGCTTTACCCGTTCAGCCTCATCGGCCTGCCCGTCTTTCTTCAGCCGCGCGGCCAGAGCTTTGCGCGCTCCGATGAATTCGGTCAGCGGGAGTTGGAAGAGAGCGTCAATATCTGCGTCGAGTTTGGCCATCAGCAGTGCTGCGAAGAAGCAGGTTTTTGGATTGTGGGATTATCCACCACCCTTGCAAACCCGTTCAAGCAACGGATGCCCTCTCCCTCTGAGAGAGGGTTGGGTGAGGGCCTAGCGGACGGCCAACTATCTTAAGAACACTGC